>DATERL010000231.1:0-35876 GCA_035271585.1 Prolixibacteraceae bacterium | reverse complement strand
TTGTTCGCCACTGTTATCGAGTTGCCCACTGTATTGGCCAAAAGGGTCGAAACCATACCTAAGTTTGAAAGTATAGGGCTGTGACGCCAACACAATAAACTCACCGGGATTTAGCATTGTTTCGGTATTGAACGAATACTGGATTCCGTTTATAAACGAAGCATTGGTAAGCGTAACCACGCTTTCACCCACGTTTTTAAGCTCGATAAACTCGTATTGCGAACCGGCAAAACCATCGTCTCCAAGCGGGTTATAATGTATTTCGGTAATTTGTACCCCCGAGATGTACTCGTCAACATTCACCCTTAGTGTTGAAAGCGCACTCCATTCATTACCACTATAAACACGGGCTTTCACTATAGCCGACTGATGAAAATTAATGGTATAAAGGTTACCACCATTTACCGCCGATGGCGAAATAGCACCACCCACCTGTCGAGGATCGTTTCCATCAACCGTGAATATAATATCGCCCGAGGTGTTTGAATTGCGAATATCGAGCGCACCACCCAGCGCCATTAAAACCTCTTCGGTTTTGACAATTTTATTGGCAACCCTTATTTCAGGCGCATCAATGCTTGGTAATAATTTTTCAGCCTTCAGCTGTGCTATCACAATATCGGAACGATAGGGAAAATATTTATTTAAAGTACGTTCAATAATGGGTTTCCAGTGCTCGTCTTTGGTATAGGTAGTCCAACCGCTTAGATATCCCCAACGGGCTGATTCTCCAATAATGGCCATATCGTACTCTAGAGAACGCTGTAAGAAGAGTTCTGCAGTTTTCTCAGGAGTTAAAATGCCCTCGTTGTGATAGTAGCGGTATGCCCTGTCGGCAAATCGCATACGATATTCTTCGTTCGATGTTAATTTATGATGAAGCCATTGCGGGTTAAACTGTTCAAATGAAGTAATTTGCATACGCATATTTCCTGTTCGGGTTCCTAGATCGACCCTGTTTTCGGTTATCCCAATTCCAGGTCCAATCGGATCAATCAATAAAGAATGTTCACTATCGTGTGCAAAGAACTTAAAGCCCTCCATACCGTTTCGATTATAAATGGTATAGAAATTATTTACGCTTTTATTATTACTCCAAGCTCCAACTGGGGCATCGAAATTTCCCGTATAAAAAATAATATTCATGTAATCGATCAGGTTGTCAACATCAACCAGATTTTTGACCGACAAATCGCGTTTTCCGTTGTTGTCCAATCCTTCAATTTTATAATAATTAGGCATGGTTGTATAACCCTTTTGGGTAATATTCCACACTTCGCGCCAAGCATCGAGGTTGCCATCGGTGGCCTCAATGCCCGAGTCACCTTTCTTTACCACATCGTAATCGTCGGATGTGCCACCAAAATACGACTCGGCAAAACGTGCCTCGGAACGCTCTTGAGTTTGATAAAGTCCCCAATACATTCCATTTAAGTATAGGTGATAATATCGGCTCCGGGTATAAGGCTGCCCCATAGCTCGTTGCACATCCCGCGAAAAAACATCGCGGTTATATGTCGAGTACGGCGACTCACCATCTGAACGGTGCCATGAATAGTTTTGCGAACAGCGCAAATCCATTTTATCAAATTTTTTGACCCCTTCGTCTTCGAATAAGGCGTAATTAAGTTTCCCTTCGCCATATTCTTTTCTAAAAAAAAGTCGAAAAGCATGTTTACTAAAATGACTATTCCGGCTATATCCGCCGCGTATTCGAAGCCCTGCATCAATTTGAAAGCCTTTGGTTCCGTCGGGGTTAATCAATTCGATTGAAGCCGGGCGTTCCCAATCGGCGCCATCGCTGAGCGCATTAACATAAATCCCTTTACTGGGATCAAACAAATTGGCATTATCGGTAACAATTGAAAAGGTAGGCACTTGCGTCAAGGCTTCTTCAATATCGTTTTTATAACGGCCATCGTTCAACACCTCACCATCAACCGATAAATCAATCCGTTGATCATTCACTTGAGAAGAAGGCCAATCGTGCCCGGGATATTCTGTTTGCAACGCTAATTGTTTGTTAAAAATATAAGTACGAGTAACCACCGCACTAAAAGAATAATCATCTTTAATTGCAGTTGCCCTGAGTGTTACCGCTGGTGTTTTTCCCCGATGACTTGTCGATTGGGGATCGATGCGCACTTGTGCAGGAGCATTTAGCCCCACGGCGGTTAACGAGGTAGAAGGATCGCTGCCATCGAGCGTATAATAAATGCGCATACCGGCCACTGCCGATGAAATGGTAACATCGAAAGGCTGGTCGTAAAACCCGTGATTAACCGAAATATTAGGTTTATCGGCTGGGTAAAAGAATTTTACTTCAGGAGTAATAGTAATTTCTACACGCGAAATATTTGAAAACTCGCTGCCATTACTAACTACTAATGACAGGGTATAAACAGTTGATTTATCGACATTAGGTGCAATAAATGTTGGGTTAACAAGGGTATTTGAATTGAGCACAATGCCATCGGGAGCACTCCATTGGTATTGTAATACATCGCCGTTTCGCGAAAACGAAGCCGAACCATTGAGCATAACCGGCTCGCCAGCCATTACGGTTTGGCTTGGGCCGGCTTTGGCAACCACCGATGCTCCTGCATAAATATCAACAAGCTTTATTACGCCGCAATCGTCCATGTTATTATACGACTCATTAACAAATCCGGCATTTTGCCACACCATGCGGTGACGACGATCATAATTCGAATCGCGATCAATAATAGTGATATCGAAACCAATACCCTCGGGTAAATTTTTAAACCCTTGCATATCGAGCACGGTTCCATCGGCTTGTGGCATTGCACTATAGGGAAACGCATATTCAACCCGATAACCTTCGCCTACTTTTTGATAGCAAGAAAAAACCGGCTTACGCATATCGCCTCCAAAATAAGGCACCCCATATTGGGTTTCGCTAAAAGGAACCGCAAATTGCCAGTGACCATCACCAGAATTACGACCACCAACACCATCATTCAATACCTTGTTTACATCGAAATAAACTTCGGGTTTATCGTATTCCCAATGATTGCCAGCTCCCACTTTCCAGGCCGGTAAGTGTTCATTATCGGTAACGTGCAAATACAAATAAATATTTTCTTCGTCGTACATGGCTTTCCAATAAGCCTCAACCGACGGAAATTCATTATTAAATTGTTTTTTGATGGGTACTTCGTCGATAAAGTCCCACAAATCGTCGTAATTTCCATCGATGATAGGTGCTTCGGCGGTTCGAAAAATTTCGATGGTTTCTTTTTGAATGTTTAAATTATTATTCACCATCTGGATTTCGGCCACATGAGCCCAAACACCATTTGAAAAAAACAAAAACAAAACAAAAAATAAAGGAAAACGAATAATACCTTGCTTAAACACAAGCAGAAGATGCAACTTTAACAAAGTAAAAAAATTCAGAACTGAGATAAACGACATACTTTACAAGTTATTTATAATGGTTGATTTCCAAGCTTAATCTAACAAAAGTCAAAAATAGCGATTTTAACCTAAAAATAATTGGTCGACTTAAAAAAAAACGTAACCATTCAGTCGGTTTGTTTTTCAATACGTATTTTGTTCAAAATAATAATTTCAAGGCAGATAGAACTCCAATTCTTTGCTAAAAATAGTTGATCGGCCTTATTTACTTGATTTTCTATCAACCCCAGGGTTAATCCCGATGTACATCGGGACGGGCAATTCATCCTGTTTTGAACTGAAAATCTACCCTTTTTTAGTGCGACTGAATGGTTACAATAAGGCTTTATTAATTGTGGTGAAAATAAATAACGGACTTGCCATTATGCTTTTCATCACCAACTGATTATATTTGCCTTTCTAAATTAAATATCGAAATATGATTCTTTCAGGTAAAGAAATTGAACAAAGGTTGAACAAGGATATTTTTATTGATCCTTACTCGCCTTCACAATTGAATCCCAACAGTTACAACTTGAAATTGCACAACCGCATGTTGGTGTACGACCGTAACGAATTGGACATGAAAAAAGAAAATACCGCTTCGGAAATCATTATTCCCGAAGAAGGGTTTTTGCTCGAAACCAATAAGCTTTACCTGGGGCGTACCGTTGAGTTTACTCGTACCGAAGGCTTGGTGCCAATGCTCGAAGGGCGTTCATCCGTGGGGCGTTTGGGGATGTTTATACACGTAACGGCCGGATTTGGCGATGTGGGTTTTGCTGGATTCTGGACCCTCGAAATTTTTTGCGTTCAGCCCATTCGTATTTATGCTAATGTGGAAATTTGTCAAATATATTATCACAGTATTTTAGGCGAATACGATACTTACAAAAGTGGAAAATACCAAAACAATCATGGAATTCAGCCCAGTTTATTGTTTAAAGATTTTGCAAAATAGGCCAAAGTCTTTTTTAGCTTATTCATTGGGAGTGAAATAAATTAGTAGAAGGCTTGTTTTTGGTAAACAGAAATACATCACGTTTCGTTATAATATGCATTGAAATAGCTAATTGCTTATCGACTAATGAAAATTATTAAAACGATATCGAAATTTTTAAGTTATCCTTTACTTGGATTGGTTTATTTCTATAAATATGCCATTTCGCCTTTAACCCCAGCATCGTGCCGCCATGTTCCCACTTGTTCAAATTACATGATTGAAGCACTGAAAGTTCATGGCCCCTTTAAAGGGTTTTGGATGGGCTTGCGCCGACTTTCAAAATGCCACCCTTGGGGCACGCACGGTTACGACCCTGTGCCGCCCCAGTTTCATACAAAAATGAAATTGAAAAAGTAACTATCTTCGTACATTAATTAGTTGAAACTATTTATGGTTTTGTGATATAACTTTTTAAATATCAGACAACCAATGCTTTTTTCAATAATAAATAGCCAATAATAAATAATAAATTACCTGTATGCTTCACCATTTACAACATATTGCCGATTTGGTTGAAATTTGCCGTTCGAAGGGCATTCAGCAGGTGGTGGTGTCGCCCGGTTCGCGCAACGCACCGCTGATAAAATTATTCGCCTCGAACAACTTTTTCAAATTGCATAGCATTGTCGACGAGCGTTCGGCTGCTTTTTATGGTTTGGGTATTGCATTGGCAACACAGCAAGCCGTGGTGCTGGTTTGTACTTCGGGAACGGCAGCGCTCAACTATGCTCCGGCACTTGCCGAGGCTTATTACCAAGGTGTTCCGCTTATTGCCATCACCGCCGATCGGCCCGAAACGCTTATTGACCAGCAAGACAACCAAACCATCAGGCAAATCAATGTTTATCAAAACTATATCAAAGAGAGCATACACTTACATCAACCTTTGCACAACACCGATGAACTCCGTAAGTTGCACCATGCCATTCATCAAATAATTGATAATGCGCTAAGTGGTATCAAAGGCCCAGTGCACATTAACGTGCCCATTGCCGAGCCACTTTATGTCGAAATTCCTTTAGCTACTGCTAATATTAAGCCTTGTATTCCCAAATCCGAGCAAGCAGTTAATGCTACTCTGCTGGTTGAAAGTTGGAAAACTGCGCAACGCAAACTGATTATATGTGGCGAAGCAACTCCAAACCCAAAGCTGAATAATATCGTTAACCATCTGGCAACCATACCAGGTGTGGTGGTTTTGGCCGAGCCCATATCTAATTTGAACGGTTCCCAAGTTATTTCGACTATCGACCGGGTGATGATGTTAATTGAAACGTTTCAAATGAGTGATTTTCAGCCCGATTTGCTGATTTCGTTTGGGGGGCCAATTGTTTCGAAACGTTTGAAGCAATGGCTCCAAAAACAACCTGGTTTAACCCATTATCGTATTTCGGAGGCCGAAGACCAAATTGATACTTATCAAAACCTAAGTGGAACAATTATCGGACAAACGGACAAGGTGCTTCAATTTTTGCTCGAAACAGAAACCTTTGCTAATACAGCTTTTGCGCTAAATTGGAAATCCGCTCAACATACAAGCGAATTAAGGCACAATGCTTTTATTACACAGGCAGCCTATTCAGAGTTAAAAGCCATTGCCTACGCAATTAATGTGTCAAAGTCCGATACAATTTTGCACTTAGGCAACAGTACTCCGGTAAGATTTGGGCAGCTTTTCAATGCAAAAAAATTTGATGCAGTTTTTGCCAATCGTGGAGTTTCGGGCATCGATGGCTGTGTATCGACGGCTGCCGGTGTTGCTTCGCAAAGCAACAAAATCAACCTGCTTATTGTGGGCGATCTTAGTTTTGTGTACGATTCGAACAGCCTGTGGAACAAAAACTTGGGAGCAAACTTTAAAATTGTGGTCATTAATAATGGGGGAGGTGGCATTTTTAGCTTATTACCGAGTTTGAGCGAATTTGAAGGTTTTGAGGAATACATTGAGACCAATCATCCTGTCAATATTCAAAAAATTGCCGAAGCTTTTGGCGTAAAATATTTTTCGTGCCAAAACGAACAGCAACTACACAAAGTATTTCGTACTTTTTTAATGTGGGCAACAACACCCGCTCTTTTTGAAATTATAACGCCAAAAACTATTAATGCTCAAGTGTTTAAAAAGTATGTCGATTTTATTAAACAAGATCATTAGATCTTTGGATTAAAACAAAATTGGATATATTGATTTATGTACTCAAAATATAATACGCTGATTATTGGATGTTAGGGTCATTGGGATATTAGATTAAATCAAAACCAGATATATTGATAATGGGTTGTGTCTTTATCTATACTAGCAAACTATAATGTGCTTAATGCTAAGAAAATACATAAATGCAACGATCTATTATGTAAAACAATGAGGTTAAAATCAAATCATATTAATGCTAGTTAATCGATGAAAGCTGTTTATTCAATTGGGTTGTTGGTCCTCTCGAACGTATTCATGACCCTTGCCTGGTACGGGCATTTAAAGTTTAAAGAATTCAAATGGTTTGCAGCATTGCCGCTTATCATGGTTATTCTCATCAGTTGGGGAATAGCCTTTTTCGAATACACGTTACAGGTTCCGGCCAACCGAATTGGTTTTAGGGGAAATGGCGGGCCGTTTTCATTAATTCAGTTGAAAGTTATTCAGGAGGTAATAACCTTAACCGTGTTTATGATTTTTTCCGTTCTTGCATTTAAAAACGAAACATTCAGGTGGAATCATTTTGTAGCTTTTATTTTTTTGATACTGGCTGTGTTTTTCATTTTTTATAAAAAATAGAATTGACCAGTGAAGGGTTCACGCAGATTACGCGAATTTTTTAAACAATTGTTGTGTGATAATTATCCAATTCACCCGATTCTTAATTGATCCTTTAAACCCACTATTAAATGCAAAAAAAGAGCCCATCTGTTTGTACAAAAGAGCTAAAATTTATCGACAGCGACTAGTTGGTTTCAATAGTCATAAAGATATTGACTATCAACCACAATAGTGTGTGGAATTGATTGGTCACTTTATACTATAGATTTTTTTAATCACAATGAAAGCCTATATATTCATTGTCTTTATTGTAAAGACCTAAAATGCCTTTTCTTGCAGGTATGTTTTTATTTTTGAGCGAAAAATTAAAATGTTTTCTCTTCCTATTCAGAAGTAGAGTTGCCATTTACTAAATCAGTCATTTTTTCAGCATTCTGATATAAAAGCTGTACCGTATCACTTAATTTTTCAGATATAGCAGCATTGTTTTGTGCTCCAATATTTACCTCCGATATTGAAGCGTTAATCTGTTCAGCACCTGATTGTTGTTCGTTAGAAGAAGCTGAAATATTGTTCATTACATTACTGATTTTTTCTACGTCGCTTGCAATAGTATTCTGAAAGCTTTCTGCCTGAGCACTATCAATTAAAGCCACAGCAACTAATTCAGTTATTTCTTTTGCGCCTTGATTACTTTTATCGGCTAATATTCTTACTTCATGAGCAACAACGGAAAATCCTCGTCCCGCATCTCCTGCCCTTGCAGCTTCTATTGCTGCATTTAAAGCTAAAATATTTGTTTGAAATGCGATGTCTTTAATGATTTCGATTTTCTTACTTATATTTTGAATTGCCATTTTTGTATTCGAAACAATTTTTCCGCTTTCCTGAATAAAAATATTGGTATTAGTTATTGTTTGAGAAGTGTCTTGTGTATGAGCCGAATTTTGAATAATTATACTTGTCATTTCTTCAATTGTTGCTGAAATTTCTTCAACATTTGAAGCTTGTGTAGCTGAGTTTTTATTTAGGTTATCGGCATTTTCATTTATTTCAACTGACAATTGATTTAATCCCGAAATAGTTTCTTTCAATAAGCCAAATACTTCGGTAAGTTTTTTATTCTGACTGTTCATCACATTGGCATCATCCTCTGTCTTTTTAATTGCCTTTTCGTTAAATAATTTACTGGCAAAGAGAATCCCTGTAATAAAGATAATTGTAAAAGTGTGGTTGGTAAATGAGGTTTGTATATGGTCAATAGAATTAGGAAATAAATCTTTTGATACAAAGAATATCCTTGTTGTAGTAGCCACAATTAAAACTGCATTTATAATTAGTACATATTTTGTTGCAAATATAACGCCAACAATAAAAATCATGATTATGATGTAATATCCATCGACGAATTTTGTAATAATATCTAATTGAGGGTCAATAATATTTAAAGAGCATAACATAATAAGTAGTGTGCCTATCGACAAAGCATTTCCTGCGTGTCTTATTCCATAAAATTTCAGAAAAAACAATACAGCGAAAATGAAAATTCCCAAAAGTACAGTAACACCACCAATTGTTCCTTTCGAAATATAGCTATTAATTATAAAGAACAGAGAACCCATAACACCTAATAGTCCAAGTATAATTAGGGATGATGTTTTTAACTTATCAAATAAATCATAATTTCCCTTAGGAGTAAAAAAGGCTAAGATTTTTTTCATCATTTTAAGAATAATATTATTGTTTTTTGATTTAAAAGAAAATAATTTGGTTAAAAAAGAGATGTACTTTTTATTTAGCTGTGCTCTTTCAATTTGATGATTTTTTTCATGTTTTTTGTTTAAAGAACAGCTTGTTGGCAAGATCTTTTTCCAATCCAATCGAAATTATAATATATTACATATTGTTTCTCAAAATGCAATAGTATAAAAAATATTTATACTGTCCTAACAGTTTTCAGTTTTATATTTATTTGTATTATATTATAAATATTTAGGATAGTTTATTTGTGTTTTCAGCAATAAATCGCTCACAAAAACGCAAATTGCTTTGTGTTCAGAGTATCGATATATAGCATGTCATTGCTGAAGTCGCACAATTTTTAAACTTTATAAACAATTCTTTTTGTTTGCTGTATCTGTGAACTCTGCGAGAAATATTTTTATGAATAAGTGTGAAATGGCTCACTCAGATTATGCGAATAGCACATGTTCTTTACACAATTGTTGTGTGATAATTGCCCTTTAATTTGATTAAACCCACTATTAAATGCAAAAAAAAGAGCCCATCTGTTTGTACAAATGGGCTCTTTAATATGTTGTGTTATTACGATTCTTTTTTTGGTTCAATCGCTTCAACTGTTTCGGCTTTTTCTTTGTCAATCTTTCCTTTCAGGTAATCGGGCAACTCAAGTCCTGCCATTTTGAAAAGCTCTTCAAATGGAGGAATAGAACCCAACATTCCCGATAAAAACTTTGCTGAAGTGGGAGAGTTTCCATCTTTTCCTCCCGACATATTATCCCAAACGGTAATTTTATCAATTTTGAGATTTTTAATGGCTTCAACCTGGGTTTTAACCAATTCAGGCAGTTTATCGGCAATCATTAACTTAACTGCACTGTTTGGATCGTCGCCAGCTGCAGAAACTAATTTGCGGAATCCTTCGGCTTGTTTGGTCAATATTTCAAAAATACCTTTTGCTTCAGCTTCCATTTTTAAGAAAATTGCATCGGCATCGCCTTTGGCATGGCGTCGAGTTTGTTCTGCAATTGCTTCAGCGTCAATTTCAACTTTTTCTTTATCAATCAAAGCAGGAACAACAATATCGGCTGTTTGGGCTGCTTTGTCGCGCTGAGCTCTTACCAATTCAGCATCTTTTTCAGCGGCATAGGCTTCTTCAAGCGCTTTGGCCTGGGTCACTTTCTCAGTAGCAATTGCTTTTCGTTCGGCTTCGGCCTCCATTTGCCTACGGCTTGCATTTGAATTGGCTACCGTTATTTTGGCTGTATTTTCTCCTTCAACAGCAGTAGCATTTGCTGCAGCTACTAGCACTCGTTGGTCTTGCATTGCATTCGCTTCGCCAACTGAACCATCGCGGTTCTTTTCAGCAACGGTTTTTTTGGCATCGTTGATTGCTTTTGCAGCCGCTTCTTTTCCCAATGCTTCAATGTAGCCCGACTCATCGTTGATGTCGGTAACGTTTACGTTAATCAGTTTCAATCCAATTTTTTTCAATTCAGCTTCAACATTGGATGACACAGCAGCTAGAAATTTATCCCGATTGCTATTGATCTCCTCAATATCCATGGTTGCAACAACCAAACGCAACTGACCAAAAATTATATCTTTTGCAAGGTTATTAATATCGGCGCGGGTAAGTCCTAATAATCGCTCAGCAGCATTAATCATGACTGACGATTCGGTTGAAATACCAACGGTAAAACGCGAGGGAACATCAACCCTAATGTTTTGCTTACTCAGCGCACTGGTGAGGTTAATTTCAATTGATATTGGTGTCAAATCCATGAAAGAGTAATCTTGTATTATTGGCCAGATAAAGGCGGCACCCCCATGAATACAATTTGCTGAACGTGATTCCTGATCGCCTCCTTTGCCTACTTTCCCATAAATTACCAGAATTCGGTCCGATGGACAGCGTTTATACCGTCTGAAAAACGATACAATGAGTACAAAAACAAATATTGCCGCAGCAAATACAATAAAAATAAGATATTGTCCCATAATTGTTAAGGTTTAGTTTTATGATTTCTTTTTGACTATTAAAATTTCTTTGTTAATGATATCAACCACTTCAATCACTGCTCCGTTGCCTATTTCTGTTTCTTCATCGGTCAAGGCATCGAGGGTTTGAAAGCCATGAAAATTGATTTGTACTTTGCCATGTCCTTGTCTGGCTGGTGGAATTGTGAGGTATACCGTTCCGGTTTTTCCAATCGCATTTGAAATGTTCATCGATCCATTTTCGCTAAGTTTGCCCATAAAGTACATTAGGGTAGCCATTATGGTCATCATAATTAAACCTGCGATTGTTGACCACAAAACACAAAATAAAGGGTGCAATCCACTTCTTGAAGTTACAACGCCAACCCATCCAAAAATGGTAAAGAAGGCAACCAAATTTTTGATAGAGAGAAACTGGAAATCAATTCCCCCATCACTGTCAATAGCTGCATCGGCATCACCCTCGGCATCAGATGCATCGCCACCAAAAAAGGTAAGAATTGTTTGAAGGATGAAAAAAATTGAAAATGAAAGGGCAATACACCAATATATTTTTTCTAACATCGGCAAGGCTTGCCACCAAATTGAAATATCTAACGTCATTTTATTTGATATTTTAGTTCTCCTTAAAGGTATCAAGAACTCGTTAAAAATTACACTTTTTGAAATATTTTATTGTTAGCTGCTTCTTTTAATAATCAAATTTCAATTGGGTGGGTATCATCGACTCTAAATATCAACAAGTTAAACCACGTTATTTAACTAACAGAAGAGCTGTTTGTAATTACAATAACCTTATAAAACGGTTAAACTTTTCCCTTTCTTTTCTAATTTTTATTTCACGCAGATGGCGCAGATAAAAATATTTTTTATCTACGTGATGTGCTCAATTGCTATGAATCTTTTCTTTGATGATAAAAGCAATTTGACTTGGTTGAAATACATACATAAGAACATGCTTGTTCGTTATTTAACCATTCTCAATTCAAATTTTCCTTTAAGTCCTATTTTGCCATCAGCAATTATTAGCAGCGAGAGTATTTCGGGTTGTGTTTCGATAATTGCGAGTTGCGTTTCAATATCGTTGGCCGATTTTACCCTATTGCCAATGGCGGTTGCCAGTGCATCGGCCAGTGCAGTATCGTGGCAGGTAACCATAACAGCATCGGCCTTGCCAAAACTGATAGATGGACCAACGGTGCCGGCCGAAGTACAAATTCCCAACGGGGTTTCAGCCGCATTAATTTCCAATGCAATTTTGCCCGATAGGGGTGATTTTCCTGCATAAACCGAAAGCACCAAGTTGTTGATCAACGAAAGGTAGATATCGCCTCCGTTTTCGATTGCAATTTCTTGAATATCGAATTCTTTTTGAATGGCCTTGCCCATGCACTCCGAAAAAATACCGGCCACAGCAGCCATTGGTCCTGTGTGGGCTATTTGTGCGGCAGAGTACATTTGTTGAATAAATACCGGAGCATTTGTTTCGTTGGGAAGTGGAGAGAATGAGGAGGCAAATTTTGGATGTTTAGTAATGTGAGTTTCGAGCGTGTGCCTTAGTTCTATTAGTTTGTTCAAGGCAAACGAAGCCATTTTATCGCGGTAGCTTTTTTTGTCGATACCAATCCACAAGTCCGAATCTTTGTAACTAACAACAAACGATGTGAAGCGTTCCTTGCCCATCGTTTCGCGGTAAAAACGAGGTTCGGCACGTTCCATTTCAGTGCCCGTTATGGAAATTGATATTGAAAAGGTGCATTGGGCAGGCTTTTACACACAGTTCACAAACAATGCACTCGTCTTTGTTAAATTTTAGTTCCCAGGTAACAGGATCCATGGTTAAGGCACCGGCAAAACAAACTGCGGTACAGTTTCCGCAATTAATGCACTTATCGATATCGAGCGTAATTTTTTTATCGAGTGGTGCGCATTCAACATCGTTCGATTTTAAATAGGCAATGCCTTTGTTAATGTTCGACTTAGTGCCTGCAAGTTCAAGTAAAAGATTACCTCTTTTGCCGGGTATTACTTCGGCTTTAAGAATATTTATACTGATGTCGTAATCTTTAACCAGCACGTAACTTAATGGTTTATCGCCACTTTGTGGAGGAAATTTCAGTACGTATCTTTGTTTTACAATTTTCATGATTCGCCTCCTTTTTCATTAAATCCTACTTCTTTTAAACTTTGTAGCGATGTGTTTTGCGGAAACATTTGTATGGGTTCTTGTAACAAAAAACTACCGTTTTGGACTTGTTTTTTCAAGATATCAGCAATTTCGCGTGCTTTTTTTAAGCTGGCAACAGGAGCGGTACGAATGGTTTGTCCATTAAGTTCTATTGAACCCGAGCGCAACTGTTCGTAAGTAACTTCGCCTAGTTTTGGAGTTCCTGAAGTTCCGTAATCCATTATAGATGTGGTTATTTGGCGGTTGCTGATTGAAACCCGTTTGGCTATTTCGACATTCAAAACCGGAATGGGAATTCCAATGCCAACAAACATGCTTGTTCCGTATTTTTCGAAATAGGCAGCTCTTAAAAATTCGCTGCTCATTTCCTTTAAGTTTCCAATTACGGCAAGGGTTCCCGCATTGGTAATTGGTACTCCGTTTTCGTCTTTGGGGCGGGTAGTATGAAATTGCGTTCCTGGCCAAGCTACGTAGCCAATTGTTCCGCCAATAAATATACGGGTGCCTATGCCGATGGTTTTAAACTCGGGGTCGTTTAGCAGTGGGCTCAATTCGCCCGATGTTGAGTAGGTTGCATTGCGCAAACCAGGCAGTAAAGTACCCATGTAGGTATAAATTGTGCGGTGTGTTGTGTTTACTGCAACGTTGTAATTTTGGTAAGCATTACGGGGGTTGAACAGGAACATTTCGTTCACCGTATTTTTATTGATTAGGGTTTTGATGTGTTTTCGGGGATAACAATCCGTTCCTTTTCCCCAAGCTTCAAGCACGATATCTTTGCCATCGATTAAATCTTGAATTACATGTGCGCCACCGTATTCGGGGTTTTTGGAGTTGACGGCAGCGGCTCCGATATAGGTGTCAACTGCGGCTAATCCCTCGTAAGCTGGAACCCCGTTTAGGCGTATTTTCTCCATACGGATGGGAGGGTTGGCGTGCCCAAGATTAATGAACGCACCACTTGAACACATGGCACCGAAAGTAGCAGTTGTTACCACATCAACCTTTTCAGCAATTTCTTCGGGCGATGCGGTTTCGGCCATGCGAGCCACCTCTTCGGCTGTAAGTACAACTGCTTCGCCTTTGCGAATTTTTTCGTTAATCTCGTGATATGTTTTCGACATAGTAAAATGTTATTATCCCACAAAACGGTCGGGTTTTGGCACCTTTTGCGGTGGAGGTTGCCAGTGGATTGTTGAGCCCGTTCTCTGTGCACTTCTTTGTAATCAATAAAAAATATGGCATAAAATTGCGAACAAATGTAGCTGCTATTTCGAAAATAGCAAAGGGATAATGTTTGTAATTTGAACCTAAAGTTAAAGTTTTTTGGACCCTTTGGTTTCGGTTACCAGTAAATTGCCACTTAAAACTAAGCGGGTAATGGTTTTGGTTTTGCTTAATTCGTAAGGAATTACACCCGACAACTGATTGTTTGCGAGGTTTAAGGTTTTGAGATTTGGTATTTCGCTAAAATTATCGGGTATGTGCCCGCTAAGTTTATTATCGCTTAAATCGAGAAACTTGAGATTTTTAAGTTTGGTGATTTCACTAGGTAATGGTCCTTCTATCTGATTCTCGGCAAGCGACAAAATTTGTAAGCGGCCGGCATTAACCAATTCGAGGGGTAACGATCCCGAAATATTGTTTTTTATCAAGGATAAATATCTTAGTTTTTGTAGCTTGAAAATCGACTTATCTAAAGGACCTGACAATTTATTTTCAACAATAGCCAAGCCTTCGAGGGTTTGCAAGTTTCCTATACTTGCTGGAATAGAACCGCTAAAATTGTTCTTTGACAAAATGATTTCCTTAATATTTTCAAGTTGTGATATCTCATTTGGGATAGTACCTGTAAGTTGATTGTTCCACAAATTAAGCCATTTCAAGTTTTTTAGGTTGAACAGCTCCATGGGTAATGTGCCGTCTAATACATTATCAAAAAGGTATAAAATTTCGAGCTTTTCAAAATCTCCTATCGTTGATGGAATTTTTCCTGTAAGTTTATTGTTAACAAGAACAATTTCAGTAATATTCCCGTCGCGAACTGTTATGCCATGCCACGATGAGGGGGTGCTTGATGCAAACCAGTTTTGTTGATCCTTCCAATTTGGCCCGTTTGTTTTATCGTACAAATCAATTAAGGCAAGGGTTTCTTGCAAAGGAATTTCAGTTACTTTATTGGGGTCGAAATCCGATCTCTTGGCAAGCAGGCTTATCCCAATAAAAAGAAACAGTAATCCCAATATTAGAGGTTTGTTGCTTAACATGTTTAATGCGGTATTATTCTTTGTTAAAAAACAAATTTATAAAAGATTACAATTATTTTTCGCTTTTAGCGAAATATTTGCTCAAAAATATTTTAATAACGTTATTTTCCTCTTTTTTGCTTATGCTGAATAAGTTTGCTCGCCTAAACTCGTAGTCGCATATTCTTTTATTTACTAACTTTCACCTTCTAAAACAAAATGTTAATTTTTCAGTATAAAACTTACAAAAATGAAACAATTTATTTTATTAATTCTATTGGCGGTTTTTACCTGCTCTTCGTGCTTAACAAGCAATAAGCCTATTATAAACGAAAACGCCGAATTGGTGAAATTATCAGAACAGTTTAAGTTTACCGAAGGACCAGCAAGCGATTACCAGGGAAACGTGTATTTTACCGACCAGCCCAACAATTGTATCTTTAAGTGGTCGCCAAATGGCGATATATCCCTTTTTATGGAAAATTGTGGACGTTCGAACGGACTTTATTTCGACAATAATGGAAAACTATTGGCTTGTGCCGACGAGAATAATCAAATTTGGTCAATCGATACCGAAACGGGAGAGGTTGAAGTATTGGTCGAAAACTTTGAAGGTTTGAAACTAAATGGCCCTAACGATTTGTGGGCTGATTCAAAAGGAGGTATTTATTTTACCGATCCATATTATCAACGCGATTATTGGCTTAAGCCCGAAAAAGAAATTGAACAAGAAAGGGTGTATTACTTGTTGCCAAATAGTGAAAAAGTGATTGTTGTTGACGACAATATCCTGAAGCCCAATGGTATTGTTGGTACTCCCGATGGCAAAACCCTTTATGTTGCCGATATTGGCGACAACAAAACATATCGCTACACCATTAATCCTGATGGAACGTTATCCAATCGTACTTTGTTTTGCGAAATGGGATCCGATGGAATGACCATTGACAACCAGGGCAACGTTTACCTAACTAATAATGGGGTGTTTATTTTTAATACCGATGGCCAACAAATTGAACACATCGAAATCGACCAATCTTGGACATCAAACGTCACTTTTGGTGGCGAAAAGCAAAATATTTTATTTATTACGGCCATGAATTCGGTATATAGCCTCGAAATGAATGTGAAAGGCGTTAGAAATTATTAAACCGAATTTTTTAAAATTGCAAATCGAAAAATACTAAAAATGAATATCATACAAATTATACCCGGTTCGGGTGGTAGCTTTTATTGTGGAAATTGTTTGCGCGACAGTAAATATGTCGATTCGTTAAAAAAATTGGGTCATAAAGTGGTTAAAGTACCCATGTACCTGCCTTTATTTTCCGATGAACACGATTTAGAAGATATCCCGGTTTTTTATGGTGCTGTATCGTTGTACCTCAAGCAACTTTACCCCATATTTCGTAAAGCACCTGCATGGTTCGATCGTTTGCTCAACTCAAAACCCTTGATGAAATTGGCCTCCGGCATGGCCGGATCGACCAATGCCAAAGGATTGGAAGAAATGACCGTTTCGATGTTGCTGGGCGAAGAAGGTAACCAAAGTGCCGAACTCGATAAAATGGTCGATTGGATTGCCGAGCATTGTCAACCCGATGTAATTCATTTGTCGAATGCTTTGCTTTTGGGACTTGCACGGCGCCTGAAACAAAAACTGAACATACCCATAGTGTGCTCCTTACAGGACGAAGATGTGTGGGTTGAACCCATGAAACCTTCGGCACGTGCGCAGGTTTGGAAACTGATGGGCGAGCGCGCCAACGATGTGGATTTATTTATTGCTGTGAGCGACTATTTTGCAAGTGCAGCAAAAAAATGGATGAATTTGCCCGATGAAAAAGTGCAAACGGTTCACTTGGGTGTCGATCCAGCCGATTATCCTTTTTATTCATCCTTAACTAAGCAACGCGAAATTGGATACCTATCGAGAATGAATGCTGAAAATGGGATGGAAGTTTTGGTCGATGCGTTCATCGAACTTAAAAATGAAAAGCGTTTCGACGATGTTCATTTGCACATAACTGGAGGAAATACCAGCGAGGACAATACATTTATCAAAACACAAAAACACAAAATTGAAAGAGCCGGACTAAGGCAATATGCTCATTTTTGGGAAGGTTTTGAAGGCAATCATCGCAAAAATTTCCTCAAACGAATGCAACTAATATCGGTTCCGGTGTTAAATGGCGAGGCATTTGGGATTTATTTAAGCGAAGCCATGGCCTCGGGCATTCCCGTTGTTCAACCCGCTTTGGGTGCATTTTCCGAAATTATCAATATTGGTGGCGGCGGCATAATTTATGAACCCAATACACCCGAGGCTTTGGCAAAAGCTTGGGCCGATTTGCTCGATAAGCCAACAAAAATCGAAGAACTGAGCCACCAAGCCAGGGCCAGTGTCGAAACTCATTTTAATAGTAACAAACAAGCAGCTAAGCTTGTAGCGATATACGAAATGCTAAGGAAATAAAGAATTAAATACTGTTTTAACAGGTTTGCAAGACAAAATTTAAACACCGATTTTACGGATAACATAGATTTTTCAGATTTCATAAAAGAACTTTATAAAGCGATTAAAACATTAGGAGCGAAACTTACTAAGTCGGACGAAATGGAATGGATGGAGCTTTTTGAAAACAAAAAGAAGGAAGCTCAAACCCTCCAATCCGAAATCGACACAACTGATAAAGAAATAGACCAAATGGTTTATGCTTTGTACGGCTTAACAGAGGAGGAAATTAAAGTTATGGAGAACGTCTGAACTGGGATTTCAAGGATTAATGTAATTTTGGGATTATTAAAATCCTGTTCATCTTGTAAATCCAACAAATCATGGTTCAGATAACATTATGAAATATGAAGAGTTAACACATAAAATTATCGGTTGCGCCATGCGGGTTCATTCTGCTTTGGGAAATGGGTTTCAAGAGGTAATCTATCAGCGGGCAATGGAAATTGAAATGGCTGATAACGGTATTTCCTTTTCGCGAGAATACGAAATGCCTATATATTTTAAAAATCAACAAATTGGAACCCGCCGAGTTGATTTTTTGGTTGAAGCTTATATTTCTGTTGAACTTAAAGCAATTATTGAGTTGGAAGATGTGCATTTGGCACAAGCTATAAATTATCTCGAAGCATACGATTTGGAAGTTGGTTTGTTAATCAATTTTGGTGCAAATAGCTTGGTGTTTAAACGGCTCAATAATAAAAATTACAAGCAAAAAAATCAAGGTAATCCAAACATCCTATAAATCAAAGTTCAGACAATGGATAATAATTCAGAACTATTACTTTACCAAACCGAAGACGGGCAAACCAAAATCGATGTCCGCTTGGAAAATGAAAGCGTTTGGCTTTCGCAAGCACAAATGGTTGAGCTTTTTCAAACCACAAAACAAAATATTAGCCTCCATATCCGAAATGTCTTTAAGGAGGGTGAATTAGATGAAATTTCAGTTGTCAAGGATTACTTGACAACTGCCGCTGATGGTAAAGCTTATTCAACAAATTATTACAATCTCGATGTAATCATTTCTGTGGGTTACCGTGTAAAATCTCATCGGGGTACTCAATTTCGTATTTGGGCAACCACTCAACTTCGCGAATTCTTGATTAAAGGTTTCGTTTTAAACGATGAACGATTAAAAGAAACTGGTCGCACCAATCAATATTTCGATGAATTGTTGGATAGAATACGGGACATCCGCAGTTCAAAGAAAATATTCTATGCTAAAATTCGTGATATCTACACAACAGCAATCGATTATAATGCCCATACAGAGCAAAGCCAACTTTTCTTCAAAACAGTTCAAAACAAAATGCACTGGGCCATTCATGGTCATACCGCATCCGAAATCATTTACAAGCGGGTTAATTCCGAACAGCAAAACTTAGGTTTAAAAACGTGGAAAAATGCGCCGGTTGGCAAAATCAGGAAGACCGATGTTTCAATTGCCAAAAATTATTTAAGTGAAGATGAACTAAAAGACTTGAACCTGATTGTTGACCAATATCTTTCGTTTGCCGAGTTACAAGCACGAAACCGAAAACCAATGTTCATGAGCGATTGGAGTAAAAAGCTCAACGATTTTTTAACGCTCAACGATAGAGAAATTCTTGAACATGCCGGAAAAATATCTGCAAACATGGCAAAAGAACTAGCCGAATCAGAATATGAAAAATATCGTAACAACAGGATTGATATTGAAGATATTCAAGAAATGAAACAGTTGGAAGAGGGATTAAAGAAACTTGAAACTAAAAAGAAAAAATAAACAATCTCATACTTGTATTTACGTTTTCAAGCAAAATGACCGATAGAAATCCAAAATAATGCGGAGGAACATATTAATGATCGATAGAAACAACAAAACGATCAATAGGAACGACTACCGCAACGCAAACATAGCGCTTAGGTTACCTACCCTATAAGCGACCGTACTAACAATTAATATACAGACAAAATGATATACTTTTTTGCAAAATGGACAATAATACTTTTTGGGTTTTTTTTTATTTACGTTGGTTTTTTAATGCTCATTAGACCAGACAAGGCAAACGAGACATTAAGAAAAGCAGGAAGTACCAATTTTATCAACTATGCCGAAATTACAATAAGAATAATACCAGCACTTGGGCTTATTTTATCTGCTGATAATTCAAAATTTCCAGAGATATTTAAAATGTTTGGTTGGTTTATGCTATGCACATCGTTGGTTCTGTATTTTGTGCCACGACAACTACATCATAACTTTTCCCTTAAAGCGGCTGAAATTCTGAAACCATTATATTTTCAGTTGATTTCGCCATTTTCATTTCTAATTGGCATCGTACTTATTTATTCCGTAATCTGAATATGAAAGTAACGAGACAATTTAAAGATTTTTTTGAGAGCGAAATAATGGGTGAGACTGGCTTTAGTCGTTGCAAGACGAAAATTGAAATAAGGGTAGCAGTTAACAACACCTACAAGATATTTGAGACAACTGGAAGGAGGTTGGCTTGAAAAAATAGTTTCAACGGCTGTTGGGATCGCATATGTTTTTAAAGCGCTTAGTAAGGGCTTAAATAGGGTAATGCAACTAAAAAACAAGATTTTCTGTTGTGTATCAAGGTTTTGCGTGTTTTGTAAAGGGCTCTCAATGTGCTCAAAGCAGATTTATTAAAGGGTTCAACGAAGGATAAATGAAAATTAAAAAGTATTAAAACACCCGGCATATCAAATTCCTTTTCGTAAATTTGGTTTGATATTGAATATTGTGATTCAATAAATTACCCGAATGAAACACTTTCCAGTAGTATTTTTGGGTTTTATATTATTATGTGCAAATATTTTGTCGGCACAGGATATTTCCCAATTAAGCAAACAACAAGCGGTCTCCATTAGGGGCTCCTTATCAACTACTGCTAATATTTATGGCATAAGTGGAAAAACATCAACCCGCGATCCCTTTAACTACATGCTTTCAGGAAATGTCGATCTTTCGGTTTATGGGGTAAGCCTGCCCTTTTCTTTTATGTACAGTGGTCAAAATATTGCTTACACACAGCCTTTTAACCGTTTTGGAATTAGTCCACATTACAAATGGATTAAAACGCATTTTGGTTATCGAAGCATGAATTTTTCATCATACACCCTAGCCGGTCATTCGTTTTTAGGTGCTGGAGTGGAGCTAAATCCCGGAAAGTTTCGTTTAGCGGGTGTTTATGGACGTTTTAAGCAGAAAACAATTCCCAATACGGCCAACCCAATTGACACTCTTTATGCACCTACGCGTAAAGGCTACAGTGTTAAATTAGGCTTTGGCAGCAACGAAAATTTTTTCGATCTCATATTTTTGCAAATTTCCGACGATTCGCTTTCAGTTGATTTATCGCAGGGCAACTCGGCAATGAAGCTTCCGCAGTCCAATACGGTGCTGGGTACCCATTTCCGTTTTAAACTGGCCAAATCGTTGGTGTGGGAAACCGAAGGGGCACTTAGTCTGCTCACCAAAAATACTGGTGATCAATTGATTTCAGATATTGATATTGCCTTAATTCAGCAACTTTCGGGTGCATTAAACCTCAATGCTTCGTCGGAATATGCCACGGCTTGGAACTCGTCACTGATGTACTCAGCAAAACTATATTCATTGGGTTTGCAGTACCGCCGTATTTCACCCAATTATCAATCGTTTGGTGCCTACTATTTCAATACCGACATCGAAAACCTAACCATAAACGGAAAATTTTCGGCCTTTAAACGCAAATTGAATGTTAATGGAAACGTTGGTTTGCAGCGCGATAATTTGCGGGGAAACAAAGCAAGCCAATCGGTACGTGTAATTTCGATGGCCAACGCTAATTATAACACCGGCAAGGTTTTCAGCATCAATGGCTCCTTCAGTAATTACAGTATTAACCAACAGGCCGGTCGCTTACCTTTGAACGATACCATTAAGCTGTACCAAACCAACCGCAGTATCAACCTGATGCCCATGCTAACTTTTACCAAAGCCGAACTTCAACAAGTGGTGCAGCTAAATGCCATGTTTACCGACATGATCGATCATAATTTACTTTCAACAAATAACAGCAATGTAAACACTCGAATGCTCATGCTGAATTACTTCGTTAATCACACTAAGCTGGAGGCCAGTTTAATGACAGGTATAAATTATACCTCAATGACTTCGGCCGTTTACAATCAAACACTCTATGGTTTTACTGCCGATGTATCAAAGTCGTTTTTAAAATCGAAACTCAATCCCGGCCTTTCGTTTTCGGTTAACCGAAGCGAATTGGGAGGGGAAACTGGTTGGGTAAACACCCTGTCGGCAATGCTAACATACAAGCCACATAAAAAGCATTCGTTTAAAATGAATGTCACTTATATCATGAATAATTACCCTGGCAGCTCAATTGCAGTAAGTTATAGAGAAACTAAAGCCCTTTTCAGCTATGTGTATAGAATATAAAAAACCAGAAAAAAATGGCATCTCCATCTTGAAAAAAATATTCGTGATGGTTGTTATTGCTGCATGGATTTTTTTGAATCCAAAACCGATGTTGGGGCAAATTAATCCTATTAATGTAAGTATTGCAGTTATGCCGCCGTACACCTCATCGTTGTACGATTACATTAATGTTCCCAATAAAATTGTAATTACACTCACCCACATGATGCCCGATTATCCCGAGGTGGAACTCTATCTAAAAGCTGCCATCATAAGCGAAAACGGCATCAGGGTTAGCACCGAAGAAGGTTACAAACAATCCGAACCCATTGTGTTATCACCTGGGAGAATGTATAAGCTTAACACCGAAAACATTTCAGATGCCTTTAATATTAGGCACATTGTAATTGAAGGAACCAATTTAAACGAATTGTTAAACGGTTCGGGGCTACCCGAAGATTACTATCAAATTTGTGTTCAGGCATTTGATTATTACACCGACCAGCCACTTTCAAACGGACAACCCATTGGTTGCAGCAATTTATTCAATGTTACCAATCTTGAACCACCCATAATTATGGCGCCCCTTTGTGGCGAACCCATTTTACCATCAGCTATGCAAACCGTGCAGATAAGCTGGATTACACCAGCCGGTGCTATGCCTGGAACCAACTATCATTTCGAAATGGTTGAAATTCCTGAATATTCTTTTCTCACCCCTAACGAAGCGTTTGAAGCCTCAGCATATCCACCATTTTACGAAGAAACAACTAAGTTAAATTCCATTTTGCTTACCATACAAAAAGCAGTGTTGAGCCAAGGCTACACCTATGCTTTCAGGGTCAGGGCTGAAGATCCATCTGAGAAAATTCGATTTCGAAACAACGGTTACAGCGAGGTTTGTTGGTTTAACTATGGAGCTGGAACAAGCAATAGTTTATGGGGAGAAAGAACCATTCAATTTATATCGCCCAAAAATTGCAGCATCGATTCGCTGCTTGTTGCTTCTCCTATCGATGGGCTTTACGTTGGATGGCGGGTAATGCCCTTCGATACAAAAAACTATAAAGATCCGCTGGAAAACATGCCAGGTTATCAGTTTGTAGTCGATTTTTTTGATTCCGAAAATGCACAAAACCCCATTTACTCCGAAACGAGTGATCGATCTTTTATTCAGCCCGATCCTATTGATGGTAACTTGCCTTTCGTCAATGGGAAGGCCTATTGGGTACAAGTTTCAGTTGAAAATATGGTGACCAGCGAACTTGCTTACCAATCGAATCGTTGTGGTTTTAGGTATGTTTATTCATCGATGTTAGGTGGAAAAATGGAGCAAAGAACAGTTGCCGGCTCGCTGCAATACCAGTTCGAAGACCAAGCAGCAAAGACTTTTCCACTTGCCAGTACCGAAATTAAAATGCGGTGTGTGTATCTTTTACAGGAAAATAATAGCGGAAAAAACTACCAAATAGCCGAGTCCGATGTGATCAGCTTATTGGGCAACGAAGCTATTTTTCCCGCCGATTTGACCAAAAACCCAATCAGTTCAACAATAACTTCATCAAATGGGGATTTTACATTTCATTTTAGTTGGCCAGAGAATGCGCCCTTAGGTGAAATAAAGCAGGAGTTTAATTACCAGTCGAGTGTTTTTGGATCGTTAAGCGGTAAACTTTTGCGTGCCATGCGTATTGAAATAGTAAGCCCCTATTATTCAAGAGCTCAAACTTTGGTGCTCGATAACCAAACCTCTCACGATATGGGGCAAGTTACATGTTCTGTTTACAGCTACGAGCTAAAAGCAACGCTCACCAAGGGTTATAAACAAAATAGTAAAGTTACCGAAGACCTTGTTGGTAAAAGGGTTTATATTTTCAGAAAGAAAAAGCTACCGGGCATCCCGAAAGTCGAAGGCGATTATACAAGCCAATCGGCGATGTATAATTATGCTCCAAAAGAGATTAAAAACTCAGGGTATTATTTGGTTGCAAGCGCTATAGCAGTTTCCACGGTCGATGGCCAAGGGAAAACAGCTGCAATGGTTACCATTCCTCACTTGATTGAAAGCATGGTTAATGGCGACGAGTATTATTGGTATGTTGAGGGCACCGAGTTGGGTGCAGCTCAAGCACTCTCTATTTCAAATGATATGGATATTCATTTCATTGGACAGGCAGCTTTTAAAATTTCAGATGCCGTAAAAACAGCCGACGGGGGTCAACAAGTTTTTTTTCTGAGCAATTCGCAATCATCAAAAAGTAATTATGATTTTCAGGGCAACTCATTATCGCAGCATAATATGGTTCAGGGAGTGCAAAGTCAAAGTACACAAATAAATAGCACTGGTGCTTTTGATCAGTATGTGGGCAATATAACTGCTCCAACATGGGCAACAACGCTTAAAACTGAAAATATAAAACTGACCAACACTGGTGATTACAGTTTCAGAGCCGAAGCATCGTTAAATGTAATTACATCAGACCCACCCATGTCGGGCATCAAGGGTCGATTGGTTTACGAGTTTCCCAATAAACCCGGAAATTTGCGGCCTTTAGCCAATCGTAACATCAGTATCGTTTCGTGCTTGGTGACCGATGTGCCTGGGCAAGCATCACAAATTATTAAAAATGGAATTTTTGAAGATTACGAACAAGCATTTCCATACGCCAAGGTGCTTTTTTCATCGAAAACCGATCCCGATGGTAATTTTAACTTTCAATTTCCAAATATTGAACCCGAAATTGCAGATCCCAAACAAGGCAATTTCTTCGTTTCAACAGGAAAATTGAACCGCAATGCTTCGTGGATTTCGTGGGAAAGCGACCCCGAAACAAGTTTCAGAATTGTTTATGAACCCCGTAATGTGAAGGTGAAAAGGGTTTTGCGTATCGTAGTCAACGATCCCTCGGGTTTGTACATGAGTCCCGATGATAACCTTGTCATCAATCCACTCGAAACCGAAGATGTGGGTACCTTAACTTCTAATGTGATGAGTTATAGTTTCAATGGGGGCATTGGTTGGGATAAACCTATGAAAAATGCCGGAGGTGTTTCAAATACAGGAGGCCCTATATTAAATGTTCCTACTTTTACTATGCTCGAAGGTGTTGAATGTTATGCGCTACGAAAAACTTCAGAAATATCGACCTATCAAATACCAGCCGAAGAAGGACAAAATATAATTGGTACGCTCGACGAATTGCAAGGTTTCAAAATTGTTGCCATGGGCAAATCAAATAGCGACGGAAACTTCAAATTCGAAAACTTGTTGTTACGAAATTGTGCCTCGCCCATTTACCTTTATTTTAAAACTACCGATATGGATGGTGGCTTAAATTTTGAACCCCTGATCACCAATCAGGAAATATTGAATGAATTCAAAAAGCCCATTTTCATGTTTAATTCCGATTATAAATACACCTCTATAACTGGATTCTCACAAAAGATGGATCCACGTTTGCCTACTTTAAAAGGAAAGGTAAGCAGCAATGTAAGTGCCGGGAAAGGAGTGCGGTCGGCTCAAGTAAAACTGACGATAAAATTTAAGTCGCAAACCCAGATTAAGGCTACCAACACCGATTCTGAGGGGTATTTTGATTTTGCACCCTTATTTATAAAATACCAACAACTGGGATTGATTAGTGAATTGGAAAACATCAAAATTGAAGTGAAAAAATCTGGTTTTCACTATATGGAAGGAAAAACTAGAAAAGAATGCTATACTAACACTTTTTATAAAGAAGATTTTGAGCTGGGAAAACAAAAAGTGGTCAACGTTCTTCTTTATGGAAATGGTTCCATTAAAGGCCGCATAGTTAATGAACAGGGAAATCCGATCGATGCTTATGTGCAGTTTATTGAAAACCGCAGCTTGGAGGATATTGGTGGTGAAGGCAACATGGCCCTTACTCAATATTCTTCTTCTTCAGGTCCAATAATAATGACTTTAGGCAGGGGTAAGTTTGAAATACCCGCCATACCGGGAACCAATCGTAAGCTGATCATCATTCCGCGCGATGTAACTTATTTTGCCGACACCATCATTGTAAATGTTGCCGACAATGGTATTACCGACCTTGGCGATGTAAAGGTTTACGAACGATCGCATCGCCTGAGTTTTACTGTTATGGGATCACTCAAAAACAATAATGTTACTGTGTACATGCCATTAAGCGGAGCCAAGGTTGAACTCATTGGAAGCACTATCCCGGTTATAGCTTATTCGAACCAAAGTGGGAGCGTTAACCTGAGTTTTAAAAATGTTTCCGAAACTAATTTGTCGCTTAAAGTGAGCGGTCCAAATGGGACAAGTTTTGTGCCGAAGGTAATTTCGTTTACCAATTACGAATCAGATCAAATTGTGCAATTACCCAAAGTTTATCTCGATAAAGGTTTAAGCGTGAAAGGGAAGATTTTGCTCGACGGAAAACCCACTTCCGAAGCCGAAGTTTACCTTGAGCTGAGTTATGGACAAGCCGGTATCGACATTGATTTTTCATCGCAAAACGAAGCGGTTAAATCCGAAACAGCTCAATTGTTTAAGGCTTTTCCCGATAATAATGGAGTTTTTGAGTTTAACACCATTCCGCCTGAGCTTTATGGACAAACCGTAACACTGAAAGCAGTATATCGAAAAAACCAAGCCTTTTTCTTTATTGGAGGGGGAAGTTTGATTAACGGAAATACAAACCCCACAGCGTCTTCAGTAGTTTATCCCACCGTAATAGGCGACGAGAAGCAGGTTAAGGTGCTTCCCTCTTTGGGAGAATTAACATTCAACCTAAAAACCTTCAACGCCATGCAAATTGCTGACATCTGGGGTTTTCCGCTCGAAATTTCAAAACTTGAACCTGTTCCTAACAGCAATGCCGTGTATATATCGGGCAGAATTAAACTCAATGGCTACAGCCCGGGTTTTGACCCCCTTGAACCACTTATCCTCGAAGTGAACAATGTAAGGATTGTGCCTTCCTCCGAAATGTTGGATGGTAAACCTATTGGTGTTCCAGACGACAATAAAGTGTACATCGACTTAAAGCGGGAGTTGAAACTTAAATATGCTAAATCGTTCAATGTGAAGTTGAATGGGATCCAAAACGATATGTTCTATATTACCAAAAATTCTTCGATCCCTGGTAAAGGAAAAATAAATGCCAATGTGTCGATCATCGACAATTCATTCCAGTTTCCAAGTAGTTACCTCAACTTCGAAGGAGTCAATTTCAATTTTTGCACAGTGGGCAGTATAGCAGGTCATGAAATGCTACTGCCTTCTATCTCGGTTTTCAACTCGGCAACTATAGGTAATGGGAACGACTTAGTTGAATTCAACTTGTGCAACATTACATCACAAGGTTTTGCTGGCGATTTGTACTTTAAATTTATCAATTTTAGCACCAGGGCATCGGCTTCCAATTCAACCATTAAAGGAAATCAAATAACCCTCGATGCAACCCTTTTTGCTAAAGTGAAAGATGCCGGCGATGTTAAAATAAACATACCTAAGTTGGTGCTGAAAAACAACAGTGTAGCAGCCGAATCGGGGAATACCCCAATAGTAATCGAATTGAAAGATGGTGGCGTTTACGATGCCGGAAAAGCATGGAAATTTGAAGCACTTAATTGGCGGATTGACCCTTCGGTTGGTGGTATTATATCAAACAATTGCATCCTTCATACAGGAACTATTAACGTACCTTTCAAGTATTTTAACCTACGAAGCGATTTTGTATTCATTGATCAGCCACAAACTACTCAAATTAATTTGGGCACTTACCCCATAACCTTTGCCAACGATGCTAAAGTTTCGGTGGGATATAATGCTTCTTGCGGTGGAGATAAAAAAGGGCACTGGCAGCTCATCTTCTTTCCGCCACCAAATGGCAATGTTCCGGCTAAAGTTCACGGGCTGCCCAATATGAACAATGTTGCGCTGGAGCTTGAAACCGTTTCGCTTTTAAGTAATGGCGAAAATATTTTCTCGGTGGGTACCGGAGCAGCTAAAATGCGTCTTTACAGCACTGTTGATTTCAAACCGCAAACCGTATCTGCACTTTCCGATGGATTTGTGTTAAGTGGAGTAGCCAATTTCCATATACCGAGGGTGCGCGACAACATCACCATGCGATTGGTATTTTCCAAAAATAAGCCCGAAGCACAAACTCCTCGCTTCGATGCCATCGATTTAGACTTCGACGGGCCTGGAAATATCCGCTTTATTTCGGGTACTTCGGGACAGGATTTTGTGAAAACTGGAGCAAACGAACGAACCTTTATTACTTATGGAAGTGTTGGAGAACCTGGCGTACTGGAACCCATTGCTGTTAAAATGACTTATTTCGACAATTACAATGTCAATAATATCAAAACAGAAATTATACAATCACCTTTAGTAAGTAACCACAAAGTAAAAATAGGCGACCAGAATACCCGCCTCGAAAATGTTACTTGCCGAACAAAGGCCAATCAAAGTGAATGGGATCTTTTTGTTTTCGAAGGCAATTTACAAGGCACAAGCGGAGTTTCGGAAAATGCTAACAAACACATGAAATTTACCGTGCATGGCGAGATAAAAGGGCAACACGATGGTTTTAAGGCCGAAGGGATCCAGTATGATTTCAATGGGATGCAAATCTCGTATCAAAAAGGGAGAATGATTGGTTCGTTGAATATGGTCAACGTACCGTTGGGATCATCAATTGTGAATGGAAGTGCCAACATATTGATGGACAGCGATGGATGGGCATTCTACTCCAGTTGCAAAGCGTCGAATGTGCCAGCTCCTGAACCTTGTACGCTCAATATGGGCTTACTGATTGGAAATTATCCTTCAATTTTGCCCGAAATGAAAAATACGGTTCTGCAATACGCTGTTAAAAAGGAAATGCCCTCAACCTTTAACAAGGGATTAAGCGGATTTTATATGGTAGGTGGTCGTGATTTGCCCCTGGCCGGTCTCGATATTGGCATTAATGTGGTGGTTGCATCGGCTTATGTGCGCGTACCAGTCGCTGCTGTCGATGCCGCATTTTACTTGAATGTTGAACCCAATAAAACGGTTTTTGGAACAGGCGTTTCTGGTCGGTTGAGGGTTGAATTTGGCCTGAGCTCCATAACCTGTACCGATTTGTCGGGCTATGGCGATGCAACAATTTTGCTGGGTGCCGAAGCCGAGTCGTCGGGATCACTTAATTTGTACGGAAAAGCTGCATTTGGCGCTGGCTTAAAGGTCTCGCAAGGCATTCCTACTCCCATTGGTTGTCAGGAGGCAATTAGTATCTCGGTTGACGTAAAAGGTGGTTTTGAATTTAGCACACAACCATCGCTGAATGTTGATTTTTATATCGAATAGCTATTTCAATAATAAAAAGAAAAGCAATGAAGAATATTAAATACCTGATAATTACCCTGGCTGTTTTTGCGATTATGCTTTTATCCACTTTTGCAATAGCGCAAAATTCGGCAGCTACTCCGGGTCCAAACGGGATATTTGTATGGTTTGGCCGAACACTTCCTATTAATTACCAATATAAGCTCGAGCGCCAATTAGACTCGGGCAATTCAAACTGGGAAGAAATTCACCGAACTGAGGTCCTTGACCTAAACTACTCGTCAATGGCAGGCCGCTTATTACAAGCGGGTGCTAAAAATAGTGTTTTTTCCATGCCCGATAGCACCACTATTAATCATTTTATTGGTCTGTTAAGGGGGAAGCAAACATCCGATTCGATTTTCATTTTCAACGGACAAATGGCATACATCGAAACCATGGGAACTGGATTTTACGATGTTTCAGCAGCTCCCGAAAAAAAATACGAGTACAGGATTTCGATGGTGGATAAAATGAATTCGGTGATAAAATCGTCGATAGTTAAGGCAGATCCTTACCCAGGTAAAGTTGTTCTCAACAAACCGGTTTTTAAGGAATACCTTTCAACATCAAAAAATGTTGCTTTGTATTTTACCTTAAATGGAAAGAATACCCCAGCCAATACACGGGTTTTTAAGCAAGTGCTATTGCAAACATCGTTTAAGGAGTGTTTCCCCGACAAGTTTTATTCTCGTGGCGATGACGGTTTAATGCTAAGCATTATCGACTCGTTGGTGCTTCCGGGTGTTTCGTATCGTTACGTGGTTTTGCCAATCGATATGCTTGGAAACATGGGCATACCATCGGATACGGTACAAATTAATTTACCGGAAAGACAGGTTTCTCCGCTCGAAAAATTTGTAGCGAAACCCGAAAATAATTTCATTGTGCTCAATTGGCGAAGCCCCAAATTAAAAAACCTGCAAAGCATTTCGGTTTACCGAAGCGACAATTTCGATGAAGGTTTTCAGTTGCTAAGCCGGGTTTTGCCCACCGACACCAGCTTTACCGATCGATTTATTACTCGTGGAATTTCGTATTATTACTACTTGGTTTTTGATGGATTGAATGAGAGCAGTCCGCCTACAGCCAAAGTATTTGCAATGGTTGATGAAACCACAAAACCATTGCTTGCTCCTGGTTTGGTCAAAGTGAAACAAACACCCGAAGGGAACCTTGTGAGCTGGACCAGAACCGAAACCGGCACTCGGGGTTATTACGTTTACCGAGGCGATGGCTACACTGCCACCGAATATTTGTATTCGCCATTAATTATTTCCGATAGCTCTGCTGTTTCGTTCCTCGATTCAATACAGCATTTAAAACCCGGTGAGCCATACTGTTATGCCATATCGGCAATTAATAGGGGCAATCTCGAAGGGCCACTTTCCGGCATTGCCATTGCCGAACCAGTGAAACCCGAATTGCCAACTCCGGTTAATATACTCGCTCAACAGTATAACAATAAAGTAATGCTTTTCTGGGACGATATCTCCGGCATTTCGGAATATATTATTGCTTACTGTGTTTATCGCAACGATGGTGAAAAATTTATAAAGCTTGCCGAAGTTTCGGTACCCACTTATTACGACAGCACTGTAGTACGTGGAAAAACCTATCTGTACGCCGTAAAAGCAATAGGTATTCAAGATTCGGAAAGTCCACTTTCAACAGCTTACGAATTTTTACTTCCAACCATCAAATTGGTTCCTCCCGCTGGTTTCAGGCTTACCCCTACGCCTAACTCTGTAATATTAAACTGGGATGCTCCTGCGGTTGAGGGTTTAAAAGCGTATAAGTTATATCGCGAAAAAGTAGGCGAAAGCCGTCAATTGGTGGCCACAATCGACTCGAAAAAAACAGGATATACCGATTCGTTGCCCACAGCCGGAAATTGGTTTTACACCATTATAACAGTTGATATTTATGATCAGGAAAGTCATTTCAGCGAAGAGCTTGGGGTGAAAGTGAAATAAACTGACTGCTTTTTTTATCTTTGAAAAAAGGAAAGACAAGATATGCTGCAACTTCAATCCATTAGTAAATCATACCCTTCGGGCGATGGTGTACGAACAGTTTTAAATCAACTGAGCCTTAATATAAATAAAGGTGAAACTGTGGCCATAATTGGCCCATCGGGGAGCGGAAAAACCACACTGCTTAATATTATTGGTACACTCGATTTACCCGACGAGGGATCGGTTTTGTTCGAAGGAATAGATTTGAAGCAACTTACTATTAAAAGTCGATCTGATTTCCGGAATCAGAAAATTGGAATGATTTTTCAACTTCATCATTTATTGCCACAATGTACTCTTTGGGAAAATGTATTGGTGCCCACCATTCCTTTAAAACGAAAAAATGATAATGCCCTTGAGCGGGCCGAACAACTGCTAAAACGCACCGGTATTTGGGAACAACGTTTTCAAAAACCATCGGAGCTATCGGGGGGCGAATGCCAACGTGCTGCCGTTGTTAGGGCATTGATTAACCAACCATCGCTTATTCTGGCCGATGAACCAAGCGGGGCACTCGACGAAGAAAACGCCGACACATTGACCGATATATTGCTTGAGTTGAACCGTGAATTGGGAACAACGCTTGTTGTAGTAACTCACTCGGCTCAATTGGCATCGAAAATGGATAAAGTTTATACCCTACAAGGTGGAAAGCTGCACTTAAAAGCCTAATCAAAATGAAACAATTTCAACTGCTTATTAAAAGTTTCAGGCATTATTTTGCAGCTAATTTGTGGGTGGCATTGGGCGTCGCCATTACTACCATGGTGCTTACGGGTGCACTCATTGTTGGCGATTCGGTCAAGCATAGCCTTTATCAAACGGCTAACTTGCGTTTGGGAAATATTAGCCATTCACTTACTTCGGGCGATAGGTATTTCACCCGCGCCTTGGGCGAAAAACTGAACGAACAAGCCATTAACACCTCTTCGGCTTTAAAACTCGAAGCCAGCGTTTCATCAAATGGCGGGCAATTGAAACTCAGCAAGGTGGATGTTTGGGGCGTGGATAAAAACTTTGGTGCTGTAACTGCCAATAATTCTGCCGTTTTAGGTGAAAACAGCGACGAGGCTGTTTCAATTAGCAAAAACGTGGCCACCCGGCTCAACCTCAATGTAGGCGATGATATTTTGTTGCGCGTGGCCAAAGTAAGTCTTATTCCGGCAAATGCTCCTTTTGTTTCCGATCAAAACCAGGTAGTATTGTACAGAGCCAAAGTTGGCAAAATACTGAGCCAAAACGAAATGGGCCGGCTCAATTTACAAAACTCGCAAACTGCGCCTTTCAACATTTTTATGCCCATTGGTCGGCTTAATCGTTTAATGGATATCGGTAACAAAGCCAATGTGTTGCTATTTTCAACTTCGATAAACACTAATGAAATTGAAATTGCCATTGATATTGCCTATTCATTATCCGATGCCCAACTCGAAATTGAAGCTTCACCAACCACCGATCAGTGGGAATTACGATCCGAAAGGGTTTTTATTGATAATGCTGAAATTAATGCGGTTGAGGGTTGTGAACTGGACTTTATCCCAATATTGACTTATTTTGCCAATTACTTCAATTTAAATGAAAAAGAAACGCCCTATTCCTTTGTTTCTTCTTTGCCCGATGAGGAACTTGCCCCCAACGAAATAATTATTAATGCTTGGCTGGCAGCCGATTTGAACGCCCATGAAGGCGATACCTTAAAGCTGGGCTACTATGAAATTGGCCCATTACGTGAATTAACGACAAAGGAAAAGGAATTCAGGATTAAAAAAATTGTTGAAATAGAAGGGTATTATGCCGACCGTAATTTAATGCCAATGATTCCGGGATTGAGCGATGCCGAAAATTGTCGCGATTGGGATACTGGGGTACCGGTTAATTTAAAGTCGATTCGCGATAAAGACGAAGATTATTGGTACCGTTACCGTGGTTTGCCCAAAGCATTTGTATCGTTAAGTACTGCACAGCAATTGTGGGGAAACCGATTTGGCAATGCAACAGCTTTCCGATTTAATCGCAATGAGTTATCGGAAGAGGAATTAACGCAAACTATTACTTCACAACTGAACCCATTTGAACTGGGACTTCAACTTCGATCGGTAAAAGAGGAGAGTATTTACGCTGCTGGCCAGGGAACCGACTTTAGTCAATTGTTTTTGGGTTTAAGTTTTTTCATTTTAGCTGCAGGTATTGCCTTAACGTCACTGCTTTTTCGGCTAAACCTCGAAAAACGAACGGCCGAAATTGGTACACTCTCTTCACTCGGTTTTAGCGATCGAACAATAAGGCGTTTGTTGCTTTCCGAAGGCTTGTTTATTGCAGCTATTGGTGCCATTATAGGGCTTGTTTTGGCTTTGGGCTACAATAAATTGGTTTTTTGGGCACTCAATCAAGTTTGGAATGATATTGTCAGAACAGAAGTTCTGGTGGTTAAAATTGTCCCTTTCACTTTAATTATTGGTTTCTTTATCAGTACATTGGTTGCATTGCTCACCATACTTTTTACCCTTAAGCTAAAAATGAAACAGCAAACCGCTACTTTGCAACGTCGGGTATATCTTTCCATTTCTAAAACGAAGAAAAATCTCTTGAAGATCTTAGCCCTATTTGTTTTTATTGTTGCTTTGGCGATGATTTCAACTCAATTGTTTGGTGGAGATGGAAACCTTAATGCGACTTCGTTTTTTGTAGCGGGAGGATTATTGTTGCTTGCTTTTATCCTATTCATTTTTATTTTTCTGATAAAGAATCGAATAGCTGTAATAAAACCCTTAAAACTAAGGCAACTTACTTTACAAAACATACGACTTAACCGGATCCGTTCGTTAACGATTATTGTTTTATTGGCCATTGGTGCGTATTTGGTGGTTAGCACGGGGCTAAACCGTAAAGATCTTTTTTCGAAAGCCAATCAGCCAAGCAGTGGTACCGGTGGCTTTTTGTATTGGATGGAAACCACAGTGCCCATTTTGCACAATTTAAACAACACAAAATATCGCGAAGAGCAGGGTTTTACCGTGGATTTTGAATCTGTTCAAATGCAGGTAGCCGAGGGCGACGATGCCAGTTGCCTAAACCTGAACCGTATTTCGAACCCTCGACTGTTGGGCTTGGATGTTGCCCAATTGCAGGGTCGGTTTTCGGTACAAACAAAAATCGAAGGGGTCGATGCACAAAGCTTTTGGCAAGCATTGATTCAAAAACACGAAGGCTGTATCCCCGCCATAGCCGATCAAACTGTAATACAGTGGAGCTTGGGTAAAAAAGTGGGCGATACCTTGGTTTATCAAAATGCCTTGGGCAACGATGTGAAGCTTTTATTGGTGGCAGGTTTATCGGGATCGGTGTTTCAGGGTAACGTGTTGATTGACAACAGCAACTTTACAGCTAACTTTCCCACAAACAGTGGTTCAAAAGTGTTTCTTATTGATGCTGATGAGGAATATAAAACCGAAATAGCCGATGAATTACAACTGCTTTATCGCGACTTTGGTATTGAACTAACACCAGCACCATTGCGTTTGGCTGAGTTCATGACCGTTACCAATACTTACTTGTCGATATTCCTGATTTTGGGAGCATTAGGACTACTCATTGGCACTATTGGTTTAGGGCTTATTCTTCAGCGCTCGTTATTGGAGCGTAAGGCCGAATTTGCATTGCTTGTCTCCATCGGTTTTCCCAACAAAAAAATTTTCTTATTGGTGGTGTCCGAATATATAATTTTGATGTTTGTAGGGCTCTTAATTGGTTTTTTTACTGCCGTAATTTCGGTTTATCCGGTAATTCATTCTCAAATTGAAACCATATCGCTCGGATTCGTTGGCTCACTAATGGCTATAATTTTTGTAAATGGTTTTTTGTGGATTCTTATATTAGCCAGTTTACAACTTCGGAAACTTAAAATAAGTGAAGCCTTACGGAATGATTAATTAATGGTTTGTATAGTGAAGAAAAACTAATAATTAGTTCAATTTTTTATATTATTGACCTCAATGCTTTTATCATTTTTTACATTGAACTAATTTAAAGGTTATGCGAAAATATTTTTTAGGACTATTGCTTTTAATTTCAATAACAACTTTGGCCAATAATCCCCAACGTGAGCTTTTTCGTGGAGGAATGTTCTTACATACCGGTTATGTGAAAAACAAACTCAATTCTCCATCGGTAAATGGCTTGGTAACAGGTA
>DATERL010000230.1:0-7976 GCA_035271585.1 Prolixibacteraceae bacterium | reverse complement strand
TGTTAATTAACCCCCAAAAAGAAATGTACCTAATTTGCAGCTAAACCATACGTGCTTATTTGTTAAGTAGTGCCTGCAAGAAAACTCATGAAGTACTCGTCATTGCGAGCGAAGCGAAGCAATCTCTAACTTTTACCGGACAACAGTGATTTTTAAACTCTTTTGATAAAACTGTTTGGTAGTGGGAATTATTTTTCCTGTAAAAAAATAAATTAAGGTTCCGATAATCAGTGTTAAGCCGCAATAATTAAAAGTCAATTATAAATAAATTACTTATGACCATAAAAAATTACACGCTTTCAACAATTTTGTTTCTAATGTTGCCATTTTTCATGATGGCCGAAGAGGCACGTTTAATGCGCTTTCCAAGTGTAAGCAAGCAACAAATTGTATTTACCTACGCAGGTGATCTTTACACTGTTCCGATTGAAGGTGGAACTGCCCGTAAAATTACTTCGCACCCAGGCATGGAAATGTTCGCACGGTTTTCGCCCGACGGTTCACAAATTGCCTTTACTGGACAGTATGACGGCAATACCGAGGTTTTTACCGTATCGGCCAATGGGGGCGTCCCAACTCGTTTGACATTTACCGCAACCCTTGGGCGCGACGATGTTTCGGATCGTATGGGTCCCAACAATATTGTAATGGCGTGGACTCCCGATGGCAAAAGTATTGTGTACCGCACACGTGCCATTACTTTCAACTCGTTCAAAGGACAGCTTTTTAAGGTTTCGGCTGATGGTGGGCAGCCCGAGCAGCTCCCTTTACCCGAAGGCGGTTTTTTGTCGTTCAATGCCGATGGTAGTAAAATGGCTTATAATAGGGTTTTTCGCGAATTTCGTACTTGGAAATATTACCGTGGCGGAATGGCCGATGAAGTGTGGATTCACGACTTTAACACCCACGAAACGAAAGCCATAAGCGATAACGATGCTCAAGATATTTTCCCCATGTGGATTGGAAAAGAAGTGTTTTTTCTGTCGGATCGCGACCGTACCATGAACCTTTTTGTTTACAATACAGAAACGGGAACAAGCGAAAAAGTGACTGGTTTCACCGACTACGATATTAAGTTTCCTTCGCATAATGGTAACACCATTGTTTTCGAAAAAGGGGGTTACCTGTTTACTTTCGATGCTGTTTCGCGGCAAATTAAGCAGGTAAACGTGCAAATCAACAACGATATGAATTATGCCCGCGAAAAATTAGCGGATGTTTCGGGGAGTATTGCTTCGGCAAGCCTTTCACCGGCAGGCGAACGGGTGTTGTTTACTGCTCGTGGCGATTTATTTTCTGTCCCAGCCGAAAAGGGAATTACCTACAACCACACTCAATCGGCCGGAGCACACGACCGTTCAGCCGATTATTCGCCCAATGGAAAATTGATGGCTTGGTTAAGCGACCAAAGTGGTGAATACGAGATATGGCTTCAAGCTGCCAATGGCGATGGTGAGCCACGGCAGCTCACTACCAATGCCAATACTTATAAATTTGGATTCCTGTGGAGCCCCGATAGCCGTTATATTGCGTGGAATAACCAGCAATACCAACTTATGCTTACCGATGTTGAAACAGGGAAAAGCAGTCAGTTGGCAAAAAGTGAATATTCGCGTTTGAGCGATTTTGCATGGAGCCCCGATAGTCGTTGGTTGGCTTTTTCTGATGGAATGCCCAATCAAATGAGCGTGGTAAAAGTGGTCAATATCGAAAATGGCACTGTGCAATCCATTACCGAAGCATGGTATAATTCCGATAGTCCAGTTTTTTCCGACGATGGAAAATATTTGCTTTTTTCCTCGCAACGCGATTTTAATCCTATATACAGTCGCACCGAGTGGGATCATGCCTATATTAATACCGACAGGGTTTATATGGCCTTATTAAGTAAAGACACTCCTTCGCCTTTTGCGCTTGAAAACACTGATGTTAAGGCGGTTCAGAAAACCGAAAAAGGTCAAAAAGAAGATAAAAAGAAAGACAATAAGAAAAAGGACGAAAAGAAAGTGGAGGAGACTAATGATGAAGTTCCAACCAAAATCGATTTCGACGGTATTGCCCAACGTATTATCGCATTACCTATAGATCCTGCCTATTATTCGAACCTGAATTGTATTGGGGGTAAAGTTTATTACAATCGTTATTTTCAAGGTGGAAAAGTGGGCAATGGTTTGATGATGTTCGATTTGAAAAAGCAGAAGGAAGAAAGTTTGGGCGATGTTAGCTATTCGCTTTCGGCCAATAATAAAAAAATGCTGGTTTTACAAAAAGGTAAATGGGCCGTTATTGATTTACCAAGTTCGACCATAAAAATTGACGAGACAATTGACCTTTCGGGAATGAAAATGAATATTGATTATCGAGACGAATGGGAACAAATTTTTAACGAAGCGTGGCGTCAAATGCGCGATTTCTTTTACGTTGAAAATATGCATGGCGTTAACTGGAAAGCTATTCATGAAAAATATGCTGTTTTAATTCCTTACGTGAATCATAGAGATGACCTCAATTATGTGATTGGCGAAATGATTGGCGAGCTTAATGTTGGTCATGCTTATGTGAATCCGGGCGATAATCCCAAGCCCGAACGACTGAAAACTGGTTTGCTTGGTGCTAAAATTTCAGCACATAAATCGGGCTATTTTAAAGTGACCGAAATACTCGACGGCGCACCGTGGAGCACAAATCTTAATTCACCTTTACAACAGCCCGGAGTAAATGTTAGCGTGGGCGATTTCATTTTAGCCATTGACCGGAAACCAACCACACAAGTGAAAAATATGTTCCAATTGTTGGTTGGAAAAGCTGGGCAAACCGTTGAGCTATTAGTAAATAGCAAACCATCAATCGATGGTGCACGTAAAGTATTGGTAAAGCCCATTGCCGACGAGAGTGAGCTGTATTACTTTGATTGGGTAAACGATAATATTCGAAAAGTGAGTGAGGCAACTAATGGTGAAGTGGGTTACTTGCACATTCCCGATATGGGTTCCGACGGACTAAATCAGTTTGTTCGTTATTTCTATCCGCAGCTCGATAAAAAAGCGTTAATAATCGACGACAGGGGAAATGGTGGTGGTAACGTGTCGCCAATGATTTTGGAACGCCTTGCCCGTGAGGCTTATCGCGCCAATATGCGCCGCAATTCGAACGAGGTTAGTCCTGTTCCGCAACAAGCGCACGTGGGACCCAAAGTAGCTTTGGTTGATAAATACTCGGCTTCCGATGGCGATTTGTTCGCGTTTGGATTTAAAGAGATGGGGATTGGAACGACCATTGGAACCCGCACTTGGGGTGGAATTGTTGGCATTTCGGGCTCTCTGCCTTTTGTTGATGGTACCGACCTTCGTATTCCACAATTTACTTCGCTCACCCTAGATGGCAAATGGATGATTGAAGGAGTAGGGGTAACGCCCGATATTGAGGTTGAAAACGATCCGTGGAAAGAATTTAGTGGTGAAGACCAGCAGCTTAATAGGGCCATTGAAGTAGTTCTGGAGCAATTGAAAGACCGAAAATCATTACCATCTATTCCCGAACCTCCGGTTAAATAATACTTGTCGAACATATTCTGTAAAAACAGCCTGCTCTTAAAATTAATAAGAACAGGCTGTTTTATTTAGGAAATAAAAAAAAGTCAGTATTTGTGAGTTTAGAATATGCTTTTAAAAGGTGCTGTAAAGCAAGGGGTTTTACATCACGATGACATCTTTGTCGTAAGCCAAAATGTTTTCTTTCCAATGTTGTGGAACGGGGATGCTTTTTTGTTCTTTCACTGAAAAACAAACCAACACTGCTTTACAGGTCGATAGGGTTTCATTGGTGAGCTCATCAACCAAACGGTGCTCCATGGTAAGGCTTTTGTTTCCAATTTTAGATACGCGGGTCTCGACCAAAATGCGTGATTTTATGAAAATAGGTTTCAGAAATTCAATGTGAATAGAAGCCCCAACAATGCCAATGTTTATAAAATCAATGTCGGGCGTTACCTGGTCGAAATAGTTCAGTTTCCCCGAATCGTAATAGGTTTGATACACGGTGTTTGATACATGCCCCATCATATCAACATCGCTAAAACGGACCTGAATTGGAATGATATTTTTAAAAACTGCAGTTTCGTTCATTTTTCAAATATTTCACAAAAATATTTTTTACCGATGTCTTACTTTTTTTCGAGTCAGTGTTTTATTGATTTGAAAAATTAATAGTGTTCAGTAAAATAAGTGCTAATTGTCAAATTTTGAGCCTCTCATGGGACTCGAACCCACGACCTGCTCATTACGAATGAGCTGCTCTACCAACTGAGCTAAAGAGGCTTAATTTGATGTTTGAATTATTTTAAAAACAACTTTGCAATATTACAAAATCTGATTTTGACTAAATGCTTTTTATCAAAAAAAAATCCCGAAGAATTATTTCTCCGGGATTATATTATCGCTGAACGCTATTGAATAGGTCCAAGCAAATCGGCACCGAGTGTTCCACAAAGGTTCTCGACATAATTGGTGCTTTGTACCTCTTTGAGTTTCGATTTAGCTTCTTTGAGTTTCGATTTTAATTTCAATCGTTCAACAGCTTCTTTATAACTTGGTTTTGTAATTACTGTTTGCAAATAGGCAATGTTTTCGATCCAAAATTGGATATCCTTCCGTTGTTTTTCTTTCAAACGCGCTTTGTACCAGTCGCTGTTAATTACATAGTTGCGGGTAAACATGTTGCGGAATTCGGGGTTATTTCGGTCTTTCCCTTCGTAATGGCCTTCAACCATAATGCTCACCAATGCTTTAAGTGGAGGGCACAGCTCCTCGTAAGTGCCGTCGGTCATAAAACCTTTGGCCACTCTTTTTTGGGTAACCGATATAATATTGAGCGAATCGGTAAATGCTTTCATGTCTTGCTTCTCGGGGCGCAACATTTCCTCATTAAAAATAGCATCGGGATTGCTGAAAATACGTCCCATAAAGTGGTGTACAAATTTCAGTGTCATGCGATAGCCTAATAAACTTGCTTCAATGTTTTTGCCTTCGAAAGTAAAGTTCTCCACTTTTTCGAGATAGCCATTTTCAATCAGGTATTTTGGATCACGTTCTTCCACCGACATGCGCGAAATTACTTCGGGCACCAAAAGACTAATGTCGTGATCGACTTTGAATTTTGGTCCCACATAGCCAGCTGCGGTACTGAGTGGCTGGTAACCTGTAATAATGTACGATAGCAGAGCATTGTTAAGGTCGGCTGCCGGCAACAAGTTGTTGAATGGTCCTTTGGTGAGTGCACCTTCGGAACCAAAACCCGTTGTGGATGGCGATTTTCCGGTTATACTGCAAATAAAGTCGATGAATAATTCGGGTAATTCTTGGTAGTGAATTGGGTTATAGATGGCCAATGGTGGTACATTGTTGGCCGGGTCGGCGGGGTTATTTCTGCGACCGGGCAATACTGCATTAACCGGAAGAAATAATGGTTCGTTTTCAGGAACTCCACGATAAATGCGGGTGCAGGTTTCAGCGATGTAACGTTCAATGGGGTTCACTAAATCGGGGCGTATTTGCAAGTAACGTGGGTTGGCCGATGGTTTGCCATCAACTATACGAGCTTCGGATGGAATAACTAAATACTCGGGTTTTTTGCTCTCAAGAAAGTTGTTGATAAGGTCTTTTACTGGCTGAGTATATCGGTCGAAGCCAATGGTATCGTCCTTAATTTCTTTTACTTGTTCAAGGCTTAAAGGTTCAAAATTCGACAAAAAGGTATTGGGGGTCGAAATGTCTTTTTCGGCTTGCTTGTCGTAGCCTTTTACTATGCAATCGTCGGGGCGTTGAAATAAGCGTGCTTCGCAGTTTGTAATGAGCTTTACGCTTTGATTTTTGTACTTTGGGTTTAAATGTGAAAGTTGATCACTTTTTATAATAATCGAAGCTGAAATATCATCTTCAGTTTGAACCTTTTGCGCCGGGTAGAAATCTTGGCGCAATTGGAAAATACGCCATGATTTATCGATGTCGTGACCAACCCTCAAGTAGTTAGTAATCAGTTTTCGCCCCTGGAATTTCAATTCGTTTCCGGGTACGCCATTAATTTTATCAACCGAGAAGTAAGTGTTCCAATGTTGATCCCACTCGGTGTGGTATCTTCGTTTAACAATGTACGATAGGTCTTTAATGCGTTGAGGTATGGTGCTCAGCCATTGGTTGTATTCGTCGGTATATTCAAGTGAAGGGGTGAGCAATTTGATAACCGAACCTAGCGAACGTCGCGAGTCTAAAACACTTCGTGGCGATTGTATACTATAGTCGGCAGGAATTTTCAAGCGTTTCGAGAAATCTTTCGTCATAATTTTCTCCACTTCTTCGAGGTCTTTTTGAACATCCGAAACGATAACTGACCCCTGAATCATGGCATCCTGTATCGATTTAGAAATTTCGGATTTGCCGCCGCCCGAAACGGTACAGGGTTTATGGCAAAAAGTACCTTCGCCCACGGTGCCCACCATGTGCCAGTGACTTCCGTTGAGCCTTTTCTTCATTTGTATTTTATAGCCCGAAGGTAAAACATAATAGTTTTGTGGCAATAGTTTAATGCGGCACTCATTGTTCTTATCGTCGATCCAGGTTACCGATTGCTCGAAGAGGTTGAAATTGGCATCTTGTGGAACATAAAGAATGTTGTCGAAGTTTTTGTCACGGCCATGGCCTTCGGGCATTTGCTCAATAAAACTTGGGTACATCGATAGCAAATTTTTAAACGAAAGGTGTTTGTCGGGCGTTACATTGTGCTTGAAACGTTCACCAAGATCATAGCTTTGGAAAGCGATTGCTCCGCCTGCGTGTTCTTCTTCGCAAAGGCCGTAAAGGTTGGCCGAATAACTTATTTGTGTTTTGACTTCTTTTTTGCAGTATCCAAAATAATTATCGGCAATAATGGTAATAACAACGCCTCGCTGGTCGCGTGCTGTAATTTTGAAAGCCTTACCATCGTTGTATTTCTCTTGTTCATTTTTCCAACACATGCCGTCGCGTTTCTGACGTTCGTTAGCATCGTTATAATGGGGTAAACCCAATTCTTTTTTTGTGAGGTCAATTAAATGAGTTGCTAAAATAACACAACCGGTATGGCCTGTCCATCCATCGGCATCGAGGGCGGCATCGTTTTCCGGAAGGTGCGGATCTCCGGCATTTCCAAATATCGATTCTACAAAATCGAGGTTGCCAATAAGGTTACCTGGAGCAAAAAACCGGATTTCCATTGATTTTTCACGAGTGATACCGGGCACTTCAGGAACAACAATTGGCCGAAGCATTAAACTTAGAAAAAGTTCAGCTTTATCTTTCTGATTGGCAGTATAGGGAAGGCGCATCAGCTCTCTTGGCGGGTTAAAGGCTGCTTCGAGTAAACGTGCAAATGTTAATTTGGGCACTGCTTTTTTATCGTCGGCTATAGGTAAACCTCCCTCGCAAATATGAAATACGCCTTTGGTTGTACGCTTGTCCGATTTGGGATTGTGCAAAACGCCCTGTAAAGTACGGTAGGTTTTTACAATATCGGTTTCATATACATCAACATTGGGTGGTAACGACATATTGCGGGCAAGCCCGTGGGAGTCGAGTACGAGGGTGTGTTGTGGCATCGCAATGCTTTTGTAACCCGGTATTTCAGCAAGGTAATCATCAATAAAATCTTGGATGCGCTGAGCTATTGGCGACAGGTGCTCCGAAAGTAATCTCGATTTTTCTCTGAAATTATCTAGCAAAGGGGTTGCAAATTCTAAAAACTGAGCTGTTCTTTCATCTTGATAATAAGGGTATCCAAGTGCAGCCAGTTTTAGGTTAATATATTGGATGGTTTTTTTATTGTTAATAATATTGACTCCAGTGTCGATTCCTGCGCCAAAACTTTTCTTTGTAGTCATTGTTCAATATTTTTGGTTAAATAAATCATTTCAAAAATAACACGTAACATTGCTTTTAGTTGCAATC
>DATERL010000229.1:0-5473 GCA_035271585.1 Prolixibacteraceae bacterium | reverse complement strand
TTAAGCGATTTCTATCATCAAGTGTCTCTTTTTAATCACTTCGTCGGGGGTCACAAAAATTTTCTTGATTTTCCCGTCGAAAGGCATTAGAATCTGATTTTGCATTTTCATTGCTTCAAGTATTAAAAGGATCTCGCCTTTTTTTACTTGCTGTCCGCTTTTTACAAAAACATCTAAAATAGTACCAGGAATAACAGCCATAATCATTTTTGGATTTGGCAACTCCCATTTTTTTCTGTTTATATATTTTTTAGTTAATTCGGTTTTATAAAGCCCGCTACTAATTAACAGTGTTGGATATTCTCCAAATTCGTTTTCGTCAATGTCTTCCATAGTTTAAAAAATTAAAATGGTGGAATACCGTGTTTCTTATGAGGCATTGAAACCGATTTGTTCTCAGAAACGTTCAAAGCATGTAATAACATTAAACGGGTTTCGGCTGGTTCAATTACCTGATCAACATAGCCTTTAGCTGCTGCAACAAAGGGATTTGCAAATTTCTCTTTGTACTCTTCAATTTTTTGTTTTCTCATTGCTTCTGGGTTTTCAGCTTCTTCAATTTCCTTGCGGAAAACGATATTGGCTGCACCTTCGGGACCCATTACGGCAATTTCGGCAGTTGGCCAAGCAAAAACAAAGTCGGCGCGCAGGTGGCGCGAGTTCATTGCGATGTATCCGCCACCATAAGCTTTGCGGATAATAACCGTGATTTTTGGTACGGTTGCTTCGCTGTATGCGTACAAAATTTTGGCGCCGTGGCGAATAACTCCCATGTGTTCCTGATCCACTCCAGGTAGATAACCTGGCATGTCTTCGAGGGTGATTATTGGAATGTTAAATGCATCGCAGTAACGAATAAAGCGAGCTGCTTTATCGGAGCTGTCGCAGTCGAGTACCCCTGCCAACACTTTGGGTTGGTTGGCAACAAAACCACAAGTTTGCCCTTCCATGCGTCCAAAACCAATAACGATATTGGGTGCATATAGCTCCATGACTTCGAAAAAGTCCGATGAATCAACTATCGAACGAATGATGTCTTTTATGTCGTATGGTAAACGCGAGTTTGAAGGAACAATTCTTTCAATGTTGTACTTTTTGAGTGGCTCTTTACTCCCAATTCTTTTCAACTTATCGGTATTATTCCTAGGAATAAGTTCAATCAGTTTTTTAATTTGTTCGAAACACTCGACTTCTGTTTTGGCATAGAAGTGCGCATTTCCAGAAATTTCGCAATGAACGCGGGCTCCGCCCAGTTCTTCCATCGAAATATCTTCGCCTAACACCGTTTTAATAACACTAGGGCCGGTAATGAACATTTTCGAGATGTTCTCAACCACAAACACGAAGTCGGTTAATGCCGGTGAATACACTGCACCTCCAGCACATGGTCCTAAAATTACCGAAAGCTGGGGGATAACTCCCGATGCCAAGGTGTTACGGAAGAAAATTTCACCGTATCCGGCCAAGGAGTTAACTCCTTCTTGAATACGGGCGCCTCCCGAGTCGTTTATACCAATCAATGGCACCCTCATTTTAAGGGCATGATCCATGATTTTGGTGATTTTTCGGGCATGCATCAATCCTAACGATCCACCGGCAACGGTAAAATCCTGGGCATAAATACATACCGGTGCACCTTGTATGGTTCCGGTTCCTGTGATAACTCCATCGCCGTGTAGCACTTTCTTCTCCATATCGAAATCGCGGGCAAGGTGCTCAACAAACATGTCGTATTCATGGAATGATTCATGATCGAGAATTGCTAGAATGCGTTCACGGGCAGTGAGTTTGCCCATAGCAATCTGCTTTTCGATGGCTTTGTCGCCACCTCCTTTTTGAACCTCGATTTTTCTTTTACGAAGATCTTGGATGTTTCTTTTTAATGACATAAGATTAAGATTTTTATTAACCTTGATAATTCAATAAAGAAATCCGATCGATCTGGTATAATTTGCGGATACAAAATTATAAACTTTATCAAATAAGAAGCATTTTATGGACTGTGAAGTGTGAAAAACTCAAAAATTTAACTTAGCACTATCATAAAGATTAGATTAATAAGTGTTTGGGCGTTTGTGTTTTTGGACAAGTTTAGCGCGATGCCCATCGGTACAAAACAAATGCAATGCCTCCAAATATAATATTGGGCAACCACATTGACAAGAGTGGGGTTATTGAACCGCTAAGTGCAAATGTTTTGGTTATTTGCTGAAACATGATGTAGGTAAAACCTAATAATAAGCCAAGTCCGAGGTGTAAGCCAATGCCGCCCTTTATTTTTCGTGAGGCTAACGACAGGCCCATAATGGCGAGTATGAAATTGGAAAATGGAATGGCTGTTCGGCGGTGTCGCTCAACTTCGTATTGTTCTATCGCATTTACTCCCCTTAATTTGAGTTGGTCTATATAACTTACCAACTCGAAGAGGTTCATAATTTCAATATCTTCTTTTTGGGTTTTAAACTCTTCGGGGGTCATCAATAAAGTGGTGTCGATTCTTGAACCCTTTGTAATTGTTTCTTCGTACCCGTTGATGTCCCTGATTACATAATTGGTAATGGTCCATTTCTTTTTTTCGCGATCCCATCTTATAAAATCAGAAGAAAGTTTTGATACCAATTTTTGGTCTTCGAATTTTTCGATTGAAAATTTTCGTCCATAATCATTGTGGCTATCAAATCGTTCCATGTAAATGTACACGTTGGGCTCAATTTGCCGGTGTATGTCTCTGTCGCGGTTTATTGCTTTTTTCCTTACGTAATCGTACTTAAAGTCAATCATCTTTTTATTGGCAGGCGGAATAACAAAATTACCCAGCGAATAGGAGAAGGCTGCAATTACAAAAGCTGACAACAAATAAGGCCTCATAAGGCGTTTAAAGCTTACACCACTACTTAAAATGGCAATTATTTCGGAATTAAAAGCCATTTTAGAGGTGAAAAATATTACCGCTATAAAAGTGAATAAACTGCTAAAAAGATTTGCGAAATAAGGAATAAAGTTGAGGTAATAGTCGAAAATAATTGCCTTTAGTGGAGCTTCGTTTTCAATAAATTCATCAATATTTTCACTCAAGTCGAAAACGATACTGATTCCCATAATCAAGGCAATAGCAAAGAAAAAAGTCCCAAGGAATTTCTTGATTATGTATAAATCTATTCGTTTAAGTGGTTGAAAATGCATTTATTATTTTTTTATAAACGGGTTGATAATTGTTTGACCATTTGCTCTTTCCATGGTTTGAAACTATCGTTTTTTATTTGTTGACGGGCTTCGCCAACCAGCCATAAATAAAAAGCCAAATTATGAATGGTAGCAATTTGTGCGCCAAGCATTTCTTTCGATATTACCAGGTGGCGCAAGTAGGCACGGCTGTATTGATGATCGACATACGAGGTGCCATCGGGATCGACCGGTGTAAAGTCGCTCTCCCATTTTTTGTTGCGCATGTTCATTATCCCTTTTTTGGTAAACAACATACCATTTCGGCCATTTCGGGTAGGCATCACACAATCAAACATGTCAACGCCACGGTCGATGGCTTCGAGTAGGTTAACCGGAGTGCCAACCCCCATAAGGTAGCGAGGTTTATTGATGGGTAAAATGGCGTTTACCACTTCTATCATGCTGTACATTACTTCTATTTCTTCACCTACAGCCAAACCTCCAATTGCATAACCATCGGCATTGTATTGTTGCACTTGTTGTGCCGCCAAAGTTCTTAAATCGGGGTAAACACAACCTTGCACTATGGGAAAAAGCGATTGTTGGTGGCCGTATTTTGGCGTGGTTATTTCAAGTTGGTTGAAGCACCTCTCGAGCCATCGCCCGGTGAGCTCCAGCGATTTTTTCGCATAATCGTAGTCGGCATCGCCAGGAGTGCATTCGTCAAAAGCCATGATAATGTCGGCTCCAATCGAGCGTTGAATATTCATCGAGTTTTCAGGCGAAAACATGTGGTAGGAACCGTCGATGTGCGACTGAAACCGGACTCCTTCTTCGGTCAGTTTACGAATGTCGCCCAACGAAAAAACCTGAAATCCGCCACTATCGGTCAATATGGGTTTGTCCCAACTGTTAAATTTATGCAATCCACCGGCCGCTTCCATTACATCCATGCCCGGTCTGAGATACAAATGGTAGGTATTTCCCAGTATAATTTGTGCTTTGATGTCGTCTTTTAGCTCTTTAACATGAACTCCTTTTACCGAGCCGGCAGTGCCAACGGGCATAAATATGGGCGTTTCGATTTTACCATGGTCGGTTGTAATCAATCCTGCCCTGGCTTTTGACCCCGATGCGGTATGTTCAAGCTTAAAATCCATCTTCTCTATTTAAACGCACAAAAGTAAAAATAATTACCTGTTTATCGTGTGTTGTTTTTAGTCCATGCTTGTATATTGATTAAAATATTTTGTATTTTTCATTCCATTCTCATTTATAACCCAAATAACTGGTGACTAAATTAAAAAAAGAAAATAGCCGACATCAAGCTGCCGACGACCGTGAGTTGGTAATTATGGCCATGAATGGCGATGAAAATGCTTTTGCACGTTTACTGCTTCGCTATAAAGATTCCATTTATTTCAACATGTTGAAAATGGTGAAAACTAAACATGATGCAGAAGACTTAACCTTCGAAGCTTTCGGTAAAGCTTTTACCAATTTGCAGTTATATTCGCCTGATTTTGCCTTTAGTACTTGGCTTTATCGTATCGCAACCAACAATTGCATTGACTTTTTAAGGAAGAAAAAAGGGGTTCATTTTTCTATTGATCAAAATGTTGAATTCGATTCTGAGGGTAATGGATTGAATCTGAGATCGATGGACTTAAATCCCGAGGAGGATATGATATTGAAACAACGAGGTAAAATATTACAAGGATATTTGGCCAAACTTTCGCCACGTTATCGTGTGTTGATCGACTTGAGATATTTTAACGAATATTCATACGAAGAAATTGCAAAAGCGTTAGCTTTGCCCCTCGGAACTGTTAAAGTACAACTTTTCAGGGCCCGCGAAAAACTATATGAGTTGATAAGTGAAACTGATTTAAATGAATCATAACAAGTGGATATTATAACAAAATACTTTGACGAGTTTACAGCGCTACAAATTTCGCAGTTCAGTAAAATGGAGGCATTGTATGTCGACTGGAACAACAAAATTAACGTGATTTCGAGAAAAGATATTGGCGAGTTGTATCTAAAGCATGTTTTACATTCTTTGTCAGTGGCGGTATTGCTGCAATTTAAACCAGGCACAAAAGTGCTTGATGTTGGGTGTGGAGGCGGTTTTCCCGGTATTCCGCTGGCCATTATGTTTCCCGAAGTTGAATTTACTTTGGTCGATTCTATTGGGAAAAAAATACTGGTGGTCAACGAGGTGGCCAAAGCACTTGGCTTAACTAACGTTAAAGTGCTAAACCAGCGGGCCGAAAGTTTAAATCAAAAATTTGACTTTATTGTGAGT
>DATERL010000228.1:0-8181 GCA_035271585.1 Prolixibacteraceae bacterium | reverse complement strand
ACTTTCAACTCTATTTCTCCGAATTACAATAAATCGTTATTCCCTGTGATTTAAGGAACCGCCGTATACGAGACCCGTACGTACGGTGGTGTGAGAGGCTCTCCCCGTCAGCTAACTACTGGCGGGGCAGTCTACTCGATTGTGTGCCGTTTTTTCATTATTCTTTAATTTTAATCTAATTAATAAATTCTCTGGAAGATATAATTTTCTCAATTTCTAATACATTCTCATTTGTGTCTTTATATAATAATATTAAATGCCAAGTTTTATTTCGATTTGAGTTGTAGTCACTTAAAATGCAAAAATTTATTTTTTCATCCTTTTTCTCTAAATATCCATAAGTCTTTAAAGTTCTACAATTTCTTTTTGTTGAAGAAACTCCTTCATCCAGAATTTCAACATTTTTTGTAATAGAATTAAAATAATTAGTTATAATTGAATCTCGTGAACTAAATAAAGAATAGTATTTATTGTTTTCAGAATGATAGGAGATTAATGAAGCATATATATTCTTATCATTTCCTTTTTTATATGATAAACTACTTAATTCATCAACTTTTCTGAATATTGGTATCTTGGTTTTTTTGTTAATCAATTCAAAATTGGTATTTACAGAATAGTCACTTGAATTATATGGCTGGAATATTAATTCAGCCATTTTAGCTCTTTGGTCTATAGAATCTTGAGACTCATAATTAATTGCGTATCGAATTAGGGCAAAAAATGCAAAAAAGAAAATGCTAAGATAAAAGACATTGTTATTTTTTTTCTTTTTTTCTTTCATATTTTCTTTAGCCGTTTGATTCCTATTATTACTGAAACCTGTGTCAATTTCATGTCCGCATTTATTACAGAATATTAAATCCTGTTCGCTTGCTAAAACCTCATTATTGCATCGATAACATATGTATAAATTCTTTGATTTTTTTGTCATTTTTAAATATTGTTATTATTCATAAATGCAGATCATTTAAATGGCACACAACATATCAATATACAAGCTAAGCTGTTGTTACAATTTAAACAAATAAGCTATTTTTAAGGTGTACACTTGGTATTGCGATGTTGTAATATCATTGTTGTTATCTCCCGAAAATAAATTACCAATGCCATGGTTCAACCTCGATTCGATTTGAATAATGCCTTTTGTAATTGGCATATTAACTCCAAGTCCTAAACACAAACCTGCCTCCATTTTGTTTTCGTTAGTTACTTTGATGTATTCTTTAGGTTGATTAGTATTCTTATTAAAGGTTGCTTCCTGAGTATTAATAATATATGAAATAGTAGGGCCCAGCGTAAAAGCAAAGTTGATTTTGCGTAAGTTAAAATCGAAATGCGATAAAAAAGGAAACTCAATGTAACTTAGCTGTTTGCTATACAAATCTGTAGAGTTGGTTTGCTGTGTATAACCTCTTTTCGAGTAGTTTAATTCCATTTGAACCCCTTTCCCAGGTTCTGAAAAATATAAAAACACAAGTCCATAATTAAAATTGAGCTCATAATCAATTGCAGCCGAGAGATTGAACAATCCCTCGCGAGTCAATTCGAAATTTGCCCGGGAGGTATTTATTCCTGTATTAACTCCCAAATAATATTGATTATCGCTTTTTTGTTGTGCCGAACAAAAGAAAAACGATAATAAAAATATTGCAAAAAGTGATTTTTTCATTCAATTGATATGGATTAAGAGTTTAAATCGTTTATAATCAGTGTTTTTTCAATTCTGTTTTATCTTGAAAAAAATGAAATTATTTTTCAATTACAATATCATATTTGGCTAACAATCCTTGTAAGCCCGATGTTGAAAACTTTGCTTTTTTGATTTTATTGTATTCAGGATCGATAATGTAATTAAATGCTGTTCGAAAATCGGCTTGTACTAAATTGGTTTGATCAAAATTGGCCCTCAGTAAGTCGCAATTATTGAAATTGGCAGCACTTAAATCGCACTCGGCAAAGTCGACATTCTGTATTTGACAATCGCTAAAAACTGTTTTTTTAAGTTTTAATTTATAAAACGTTGTGTCGTTTAACAAGCAATTGTAAAAGTTAAACGAGAGTCCAAATAGATTGCAATTTTCAAAATGAAGCCCCAAAAGCTTGCAGTTTTCGAACTTTATATCCCTAAATGCGGTATCGACCAAAATAGCTAAGCTCAAATTACAATCGGAAAATTTACAGTCGATAAACTGAAATTCTGTGAGATCGGCATTGGTAAATTCGCAATTTTTAAATTGACAATTTTCATATTCGCCAATGGATAGGGGTACTTTACTGAAATTTATTTTTTCAAATATTTTATCTTCAAAGTAATTTTGTTCCATGTTTCAAGCAATTTTATAAGCAATGTTTTTTAAAAGGTTATTATTGTCAATATGTTTTAGACTTCTATTACATTTTTTCAATAAACGCAAATGTACCAATATTCTTGGGTGCTTTTAACAAAATAGCTCTTTTGGCCAGTTTTAATACTGATGATTTTTTATGGCTTGGCTGTTCGTTTTATAGTTTTCAACTCTAAAATTACAGTTTTCGTTTTTAATAATATGTGTATAAAGTGTGGCGTTAAGCGCTTTGTGAAAATATAGAGTTATTTGTGAATTGCACTTATTTTAAATCATAATTCATGTTATCTTCTAATATTCGCGGTCTATTAGAATTAAATTCGTGGTTAAACACACTTCGGTCTTTTAAATACTCCTTGCATTCAATATTGTTTAAATCGATTATTGAATGAAATAAATCGTCACTTACAAAAGGTAAATCCTTGTTCGATATTATTGTTTGTTGTTTATGGCTGTAAAAATCTTTGTATCCCGATGAAAGCCAAACAATAAAAGGAATTTCCACATTTGATTTTGGCAACGATCCTGAATAATCGTGACCAACATTATCGTTTTCATCATATACATTTTCGGCATGATCGGATAGGTATATGGACGAGCAAATCGCCTTGTTCTGTTTTAAACAATAAGTTTTTAAAATATTTAACAAGCTGTCCACAACAAAATCATTGTATAAAACTGAATTATCGTATTCATTGATACGTCGCTCTTTTTTACTTGTATGCTTATCGAATTGGTTAAATTCGGGTGGATAGCGTTTAGCGTAAGCAGAATGGCTGCCCATTAAATGAATAACAATGAATTTATCCTGACTTGAATCATTTAATACTGAATGAAATGGCTCGAATAGTTTTTCGTCATAAGATGATAAATAGGTGCTTTCGAACGATGAGTTTCCACTGTTATTAACAAAGTTTGTAACATCCGAAGTTTGCGCCAAATTGTAAACCGCATTATCCCAAACCCCTATGGGCGACTGATTTGACAACCAAATTGTTTTATATTTTAACGAATGAAACACATCAATTATACTGATACTTTTATCAAAACTCATTTTATTTTCAAGATTCGATTCGCTTAATGCCGATAACACTGCACCTAAAGTGTTTGAATAGGCACTAACAACATTTGTATATACAATTATATCGTTTCTCTGTTCAAGTTTAGGGGTCGTTCTTTTTGAATAATTATATAACGACATGTGATTTCTATTGCACGACTCGCCAATAATTAGTACAAAAATACGCTGTTCCGAATCTGTCGAATCAATGCGGGCTTCAATGTTCACAACATTTCGTTTTTTTATCGCCTTATAAGTTTTAAGCTCATTGTTAAACGAAATCAAAGCTTTTGCTGTTTGTGGAACTCCCTTTCTAATGAATCTGTTGTTAATTATATTTTCGGAAATGAATATGATGGAGAATAACAATAAAATGGCAACGATGTATTTGCTTTTAGGATAGACTACAATTGGTTTTGCTGCTCGAATAACAACAACAAATAAAAAGATATATGGAATTATTAAGAGCATTAAAAGGTTCATTTTTAACTCCATAAACTCCTTGGCCTCATTCATATTTGTATTCAACATGATAAATAAACTTGAAGCATTAATCGGTCCTTTTAATACAACCAGATGACATAAATTAATGAAGCCACCAATGAAAAAAATAGTAACAACTGTTTTATAAACTATTTTCTTTTTGACTAAGAAATAGGGGAGTGTAAATAATGGAATCCAGCAAAAAAGTATCAATAACTCACGGTAATCATAAATGCTATAATTGAACAATAATGATATTACTTGCACATATAAAATCATTATTAAAAGGAATGGGGGATATAGCTGTTTCAATGTTTTCATTCGATGTGGGAGTGTAAATTAAAATCTATTTGGCTTTTATATTATTGATATTCAAAACTACTTTTTTTTCATTTCAAAACAGGGATAATTAATATGACTAGTGCTTTCAAACTTGACATAAGGTTGAGAAAGGTAAGAATAAAACATTAACAACGGCGTAACAAAAAAAAAGACGCAGTTTTTATTAGCTGCGTCTTTCATGAATAATTCATTATTTAGTGAGCCCTAAAATTCCACTTGGAATTGTCACTCTTCATATCAAACTTTGCAAGTGTTGGTGTGCTATCTCCGGAAGATACCAGTGCCAGCTTCTCTTTTGAATTTGGAACTACCTTAGGCATAATCCGATAGGTTCCATCAGTCAATTGATCGATACGCCATAATTGTTCTGGTGCACCTGTAAATGTAGGAACCGAAATGACTTCAGCTTCTGCAGTTGCGGCTAATGCACGTTCTGTTCCCGCTATTACTATTTTATAATATGGAGCGCCTAAATATCCGCTTGAATCAGGAGCTGCTGTAATTGTCCATTTTTGATGTGGACGGAACATGTAATCTCCTATTCTTACACCAATGTTTCCGCTTGGCCAAGTATCAATTACATCTGCTAATTCCTGAGATGGAATGGTTACTATCGGTTCGTTTGGATCGTGTCTGAACCCTCTCATTCCGCTAGTCATTCTTATAAAATCTACAACTAACTCTAAGGCATAACCTCTTCTTTCGGATTCAATTTCATAGGTTCCTTCTTTGAAACTATCGCCTGCATAAGGCCATCCATTTTTCCAGAGTAAAGGTCGAATGGCTAATACGCTGCGTCCACTTTGATCTAAATCTGCTTCCCAATGGAAGGACATTTTCTCAACTCCATCGCTAAGAACTATACGTCCAAAGTGACCTGCGCCATTAGTTCTTCCGCCTGCTCCAAGAACCATTTTACCGCCACCTTTTAACATGTCTCTTCCCATATTGTCAAGGTAAGGACCAGTTACATTTTTCGAACGACCAACAATAATATTATAGGTTGAGTTGGCACCATCGCAGCAGGTTCCATGTGTGCCAAGCAAATAATACCATCCATCTTGATACATTAAATCGGTGGCTTCACAATCAATGGCTATATTTATTGCTTGATTACCTTCTACGCGTTTTCCTGTTTTGGGATCAAGTTCTACAATACGAATGAACCCAAAATAAGTACCGTATGAACACCATAGTCGTCCATCGGTTGGATCTAGAAGAAGTCCGGGGTCGATGGCATCACAATCTTCCATTCCTTCGGATGAAGCCACTTCAATACCTTCTGAATAGTGAAAATCGGGAGAATTTGCGTCAAGCGTTTTATTCCACATGGTATTTATCTTACCATTATGTCCGCCTCCCAGACCGCCACCAGTCGAACCATAGACAACAAGATAGCGATCGCCAATTTTTATTGCATCGGGGGCGGCTCCTCCATTAGGTCTTACTGCACCACCGTTCCATGTCCAACCGTCTTCAGATATTAATCCTCCTCCACCAGTGCCGAATGTATAATACTTTCCATCACATTCCATAATTGTTGATGGATCGTGTATAAATGGTTTCCCTACTTGTGCGAACAAAGTGCTAGTTAACAACATGTACAACAGGGCTGTTGTACCTAGTATTTTAATTTTTAATTTCATAATAATTCCAATTTATCTTAAATAGGATGATTTGCTAATTTTATTCACAACTAATGGTGATATTTTTTATTGGCTCTCCTTTTTCATCGAGGAAGCGAACACAGAAATCACTCATTCCGGGACCATTTATTACTGCACCCCTGATAATATTTTTCCCTTTGTTAAGCGTTAGGCGGCTAGAAACGCAATCATCCATTACCATACGTCGGTCTCCTGAAAGAATCACAGCTTCTTTTCCATTTAACCACCACATTGATGCTGAATTTGAGCCAACTGCCATTCTTACATCTTTCATTTCTTGCGGACAATTAACTACAGTTACAGCCCAGAACACCACACCGTATATTGGTTTATTTAACCCATAAGCAAAACGAAATAGCTTAACATTCCAATTTTTACTTTCCAATGCATGCCAGGTTAATTCTTTGTCTGCCACTTTTACCTTTTCTCCGTTTTTGGGAAGAATTGTAAATTGGTTAGGAAAATACAGTGTGTCAAACGCATTCCGCAGGTAGCTGTCGACAAAAACAGTATTCCCACGGTTTGGTTTGCTAATTGGTTCTAAGAGTAACCAACGTTGAATGAATCCATCATTATCAGGCGTCATTTTTGCTTTTGTAGCTGGAATGAAGTACTCGGCAATGCTTCTGCCTGTGGTGTCAAGTAAAGCGGGATCGTTCATTTGACGACCTGAAGTAACGGTTTGTGCTTGTAATCCCAGTGCGACCAAAATTACAAAGGCCACTGCCAGCGCCGATGTTTTGAGTTTAATGTCCATTGAATTTATTTAAATTGTTTGCTATTGAAATTTCTGAAAAATAAACAATATTTTTTTGTTAAACTACAAAAAAGTTTAAAAATTTTAAATACTGATTAATGTCCTATTTAAACAACAATTGTTCGTTAAATTTTGATGTAAATATTTAACAATCAATTAATTAATCGCCAAGTAATTAGCTTAGTAAAATAGTTAAGTGCTACATAATGAGTATATTAGAAAATGAAATTTTTGCAAAGCTTAATAAACCCCCTAAAGATATTATAATCAGCGTTCTTTGGCATATTTTGAGTATCAAAGGTAAAATTAATTTCTTACAGTTGGAGCGATTTAGTTCTCACGATGAACAAACATTTCGTAACCACTTCGGAAAGAAGTTTGATTTCTTTTCCTTTAACAAATTACTGATTGACCCAATAGCTTCTGATGAAAGGATATTGGCTCTTGACCCCCAGTTACATCCCTAATACTTGTATCTGGGTTAAAGATTCTTTTCAGTCATTTTCTTTTTCAATTTGCTACGAATTATCTGTCTGTCGTGCGTTGGGGCAGACACACTCTTTGACAAGTTTTGGTCGTGGGTCGGCTTGTGCGACTTGGCAATGTGTGTGACTGCTGCGTTGGCTCATTGTCTGTTTTTCTTAAAGTTTTCGGCTTGTTCAAAAATCTCAACATAAACTTCGTCTCTCTCAACAGGTGGATAGCCAAACTTGTCTAAGATCAAAATCAATTCAACTTTCAACGCTGATTTTATGTCGTCACGTTTATTCCAGTCGGGGAATTTCGCTTGGCTGTCAACGATAATTTTAACTGCTTTTGACAGGTCAATTAATTTATCGTCTGGATAAGTGAAGTCATATTTTTTGCAGAGTTCTTTCAGAATGTCGTAAAAGGCTTTTTCTTCAAAATCAATTCCTAATTCATCTCCTGCTTTAAATTCCTTTTGAACATCCCAAATCAGATTTGTCAAGGCGTTTGCCATTTCTTCGTAAACTTCACTTCTCAGAATGTCGTTCGCATCGCGATTGTTGTAACGGTCAACAATTGCTTGCATTTTCCTTGAGAAGTCAATTCCTTTTACTCTGTTTACTTTTCTGATTTCTCCGATGACCTTCGCTAAAAGTTGTTGTAGTAATTTGATTTTTGTATTCGGCAGTTTTATTTTATCAATCTTAGCCAAATAATCTTCATCAAAAAGGTCCTGTTCAGTTTCGACTTCATCACCGAGTTTGAAGATTTCTTCTACGCCGTCACTTTGCAGGGCATCTTTTATCATTTCCCGAACTTTAGCGTTCATTTGTGCAGTGTCGGGAGCATTGCCTTTGGTGAGTTTGAAAACGATGGAACGAACAGCCAAATAAAAATGCGTGAAATCTCTATCTGTTTGCGTTAGTTTTTCGCTTCCTGCACAAATATCATAAGCAGCTTTCAGTCGTTGAACCAAACCCATAAATCGGGTTTCTATTTCTTTGGTTTGCTGCACAAATTCAGCAGCAAGGTTAAGTGTGTGTAATTGCTCAATGT
>DATERL010000227.1:0-30343 GCA_035271585.1 Prolixibacteraceae bacterium | reverse complement strand
AAAAAAGAAAGATAAAGACACTCACCTACAAATACTTAACAGTATTTTTGACTCTTAAGTTAACGGCTATGGATGTACATCGGGACGGGCAATTCATCCTGTTTTGAACTGAAATTCTACCCTTTTTTAGTGCGACTGAATGGTTACAACTTGCCTTTTTAGGGCTCTCGCCACTTGAAAACTTATTCAGAATACAAGCAAAAAGACTTTTTCGATAAATCCTGATTATTTTTTGCACACGTGTGCATTTTTTGTATTTTTACTAAAAAATTTGAAACATTATTCGTGAAAAGAATAACCATTAAAGATATTGCAAAGGCGTTGAATGTACACCATTCAACAGTTTCACGTGCCTTGCGCGATGATTCGTCTGTTAGCAACGAAACCAAAAAGAAAGTGTTGGGATATGCTAAAAAGTATGGATATCAAATTAATCGAAGCGCCTTGCAGTTGAGAGGAAATGCCAGCAATGTTATTGGGGTTATTGTACCCAATATATACCATAACTTCTTTTCAAATATTATTAGTTATATCACTAATTATGCTTTTAGTCAGGGATATATTGTTTCTGTTTTTCAATCGAATGAGAGTGTTTCTCAAGAAAAAGAAATCATAAAAGCAATTGTTCAAAACAATATGGCAGGGGTAATTGCTTCGTTGTCGATGGAAACAAGCGATACCGCCCACTTTAAACTTCTGCACAAATTTGGGATCCCCTTGGTTTTGTTCGATAGGGTAAACAACGATATCGAAGCGCCTAAAGTTGTATTAAACAATCAGCTGGCACTAGAACAAACCGTTGATCTTTTGGTGCAAAAAGGATGTGAGAAAATTGCATACCTAAGCGGTATATCATCGGTATTATTGTATAGCGAAAGACAGAAAGGTTACATGGCCGGTTTGTTGAAAAACAAATTGGCTTATAAACGAATCATCGAATTGACTGATGGTTTTACCATTCAGAATGGGATGAAAATTACGAGGCAATTACTCGAAGGAGTGGAAAAACCCGATGCCATTATTTGCGATTCGCACTTGTTGATGCAAGGTTTTTTTGCCGAATACGCACGTGTAGAAAACCGCCCCGAGCAAATTAAGATTGCATCTTTTGGCGGTTACCAAGGGATTTATTCAGTTTACCCAGGGGTTATTTTTATTCAACAGCCCGAAAACGAGATGGCTGTGGCCTCGTTCAATACCTTACTTAATTGTATTAGTAATGAACCCGAAAAATTGAATACTATTGAAAAGTTTGAGGCTTCGATTTTTGAAAACTAATTTTAAATGATATAGATATGTTAAAAGGAATTTCACCATTAATTAGCCCAGAATTACTGGCAACACTTGCCCGAATGGGTCATGGCGACGAAATTGTATTGGCCGATGCCCATTTTCCGGGCGAATCGTTTAACAAAAACGTGCTGCGGGCCGACGGACTTCGGGTACCCGATTTGTTGGAAGCCATACTTCCGCTCTTCGATCTCGATACTTATGTGCCGCACCCCTTGGTAATGATGGCCGCTGTCGAGGGCGACACTCTCGAACCTGAGGTCGAAAAAAGCTACCTCGCTGCCATACATAAAACTAACCCAAATGCTGCCCCTATTGAGCGCATCAATCGCTTTGTTTTTTACGAGCGCACCAAAAGTGCTTTTGCGGTATTAATGACTGGTGAAACGGCAAAATACGGAAATATTATCCTGAAAAAAGGTGTGATCTCTTGAGCTTTTAATAATTGCAAATCGATTTCTAAATCAACATGAAGCATTTAATTATTACATGTAAGATCATTGTTTTTTCGTTATATATTGCGTTGGGACAGGATATCACAATTCAAATCAATGCCAACGAAGACCATGTTCCTGTTTCGCCATACATTTATGGGCGCAACAACAATTTTTCCGATGTTTTTGGAACGGTTACAAGTGCAGCGAACATTGCAATTTTTAAAGAGGCTGGTTTGCGGTTTGCTCGCGAAAATGCGGGTAACAACTCAACAAAATACAACTGGCGATTGAAATTGTCGAGCCATCCCGATTGGTACAACAATGTGTACAGTCACGACTGGGATTTTGCCTCACAAACCCTGCTCGACAATATACCTGATTTACAGGCCATGTGGGCGTTTCAATTAATTGGGAAAGTTGCAGCAAATAATAAAAACAATTTTAACGATTGGAGCTATAATGGAGCAAAATGGTGGAGTGGTTGTGCTCAAAACCTGGCCGGTGGCGGTGTGGTAAATCCCGAGGGAGATGGCAATGCACTAGTAGAGGGCAATCCCGATCTTTATTTAATGGATTGGCCTGCCGATTCAACCGTGGCTATTCTCAAACATTGGTTTGGCAATGGTGGCTTGGGCTTTCCTAAAGAAAATTTCATGTATTGGAGCATGGATAACGAAGCCGAAATTTGGAACGGTACCCACGACGATGTGATGCCAATTCAGATTCGTGCAAGCGAATTCATGGAACGTTATTTTGAAGTGGCCAAAAAAGCACGTGCTCTTTTCCCTGAAATAAAACTTGCCGGGCCGGTTTGTGCCAATGAATGGCAGTGGTATAAATATGCCGACGAAGCGTTGAAGATTAATGGAAAATACTATTGTTGGCTCGAGTATTTTATCAAAAGGATTGCTGACGAGCAAAATGCTTCGGGCATTCGTTTGCTCGATGTGCTTGACATACACTGGTATCCATCCGTGTCGGACAATGCCCAAATACTGCAAATGCACCGCATTTTTTACGACGAAGAATATGTTTACCCCGGTGCAAATGGTGTAAAAACCTTAAGTGGTGGATGGAACAACAACCAAACAAAAGAATTTATCTTTAAACGGATAAATGGCTGGCTCGATACTCATTTGGGCGAAGGGCACGGGGTAACGCTGGGGCTTACTGAAAGCGGAATAAATAGCGACGATCCAAATATTAATTCGGTGTTGTATGCTTCAATGTTAGGAACATTTGCAAACAATGGGGTTGAAGTTTTTTCACCTTGGACTTGGAAAACTGGGATGTGGGAAACCCTTCATCTTTTTAGCCGATATGCTAAAAATACTAGCGTTAAAAGCGAATCGAGTACCGAAACCATCGTGTCGGCTTATTCTACAATTAATTCTAGTTCCGATTCGATGACCGTAATTTTGGTGAACCGCGATTTGAAAAATGCACGCGATGTAAGCATTAATATCGATAATTTCCCTATAGCCGATGGCAGTTATTCCACGCTCGAATTATCGGCCTTACCAGGTAACGAAACATTTAAATCGCATGCCAATAATGCACTCAAAAGCAGTTCGGTGGGTGTTGCCCAGAATTCGTTTACCATTAATTTGCCTCCGGTATCCACAACGGCTGTAATACTAAATGCCGACCGAACTGGTTTGACCGATTTAGTGGAACCGAATTCAGACAAACAAAACCTGCGGTTATATCCAAACCCTGCTTCGGGTAGTGTGACTTTATCAATTGAATTGGATAAACCCGTAGTATCAACTGTTTATGTTCTTAATCAATCGGGAAAAGTTGTTGATCGTTTCGTTTGGGAAAACTCTGGAGTTCATTCTTCTATAATAGATACCGAAAAATACAGTAAAGGCTTGTATTTCATTACCGTCACTAACCAATGGTTTACAAATACATCGAAACTTATAATTTTGAAATAATAATTGATAAAAGCTAAACAACTAAAAAAATCAATCAATGTCTAAATCGAAACTTGTTGAAAAGAGGTACATCGTTCCTTTTATTATTGTTACCAGTTTGTTTGCGCTGTGGGGTTTTGCTAATGATATTACCAACCCTTTGGTGGCGGCTTTTCGCACCATAATGGAAATATCGAATGCCAAAGCCGCCATGGTGCAATTCGCATTTTATGGTGGATATGCCACCATGGCCATTCCTGCCGCATTGTTTGTGCGCAAATTCAGCTATAAAAAGGCAATTATTTTAGGATTAGTACTTTATGCTACTGGTGCATTGTTGTTTATACCTGCTGCACAGTTCGAAATGTTTGGCTTTTTTCTGGCTTCACTTTATATTCTAACTTTTGGATTGGCGTTTCTCGAAACTACGGCTAACCCCTATATTTTATCAATGGGCGACGAGCAAACCTCTACACGAAGGCTAAACCTTGCACAATCATTTAATCCGTTGGGTTCAATTTTTGGCATGTTCATCGCATCTAATGTGATACTTGCCGCTTTACAATCTGATATCCGCAATAGTGCCGGCGAACTTGTTTTCGACACACTGAGTGTGGCTGAAAAAGCCATCATTCGTACCCACGACCTGGCGGTAATCCGCAATCCTTATGTTGCATTGGGGTTGGTGGTACTAATGATGATTGTGGTTTTTATTGTTGCCAAAATGCCCAGCACTCGGAGCGAAAATCCAGATAGTTCGGCCATGGAATCGATGAAACGTTTGGTGAAAAATAAAATATACAGGCAAGGCGTAATTGCGCAAGTATTTTACGTTGGCGTTCAAATTATGTGTTGGACATTCATTATTCATTATGCCGAAAACTTGGGCATAAATAAGGCCGTAGCACAACGTTATAATATGGTGGCCATGGGATTGTTCATCACTTTTCGTTTTTTAAGTACCTTTTTAATGAAATATTTTAATTCGCGCAAACTGTTGATGTATTTTGCTTTGGGCGGATTAATTACCATAACTGGGACTATTTTCATTCAGGGCATGGGGGGACTGTACTGTCTCATTGCCACATCGGCTTTTATGTCGTTAATGTTTCCTACTATTTACGGGATTTCGCTCGAAGGAATTGGTGAAGATGCAACCTTGGGCGCGGCCGGGCTGGTTATGGCAATTGTTGGAGGTGCACTAATGCCCCCGCTACAAGGGATGATTATTGATTGTGAAACGATTTTAGGCTTGCCGGCTGTGAATTTTTCTTTCATTTTGCCCCTGGTCTGTTTTGTGGTAATTGCAATTTTTGGATTTAATACAATGAAGTTTCAGCATAAATAAAAAATAGAATCATGACTGTGAAAAAAATTATTTTTTGTGTTTTGGTGGTTTTGTTGGGTACGGCATGTAAACAGTCGACCCAATCGAACAAGTTGGTACTGTGGTATGATAAGCCAGCTTCTAATTGGAACGAAGCGCTTCCCCTAGGCAATGGTAGGTTGGGAGCAATGGTTTTTGGAAATCCTGTGAACGAACAAATTCAATTAAACGAGAATACGCTTTATTCGGGGAGCCCGAACCGTAACGATAACCTGAATGCAAAAGAAGCTTTGCCCCTTGTTCGGAAATTGATTTTTGAGGGCAAGTTCAGTGAAGCAATGGATTTGGCTAATGCGAAAATAATTTCCCGAAAATCGCATGGAGCAGCTTATCAAACGGTGGGCAGTTTAAGGCTAAAATTTGAAGGGCACAATGAGTATTCAAATTTTTATCGCAATTTGGATATTCAAAATGCCGTTGCAACAACTACATATCAAGCTAATGGAGTGAATTATAAACGTGAGGTTTTTACTTCGTTCCCCGACGAGGTTGTTGTGATACGCTTGACTGCCAATAAAAAAGGTGCAATCAGTTTCTTCGCATCAATGGATAGGCCATCTGAAGTTTCCCTTTCAACGCAAGGCAACGATGTTCTTATAATGGAAGGTATAAGCAGCGACCACGAAACGGTAAAAGGAGGCGTGAAATTTCAATCCCGTTTAAAAATTATTCCAAAAGGAGGTAAGGTTGTAGCCAATCCAAAATCCCTTGTTGTTGAAAGTGCCGATGCGGTTGTTTTGTTGGTGTCGATGGCAACTAATTTTATTGATTATAACGACATTAGTGCTGACGAAAACGAGCGGGCTATCAATTATTTGGCCAAAGCCGAAACAAAAAGCTTTGATCGGTTGCTTAGCGATCATATTGCTTTCTATCAGCCTTTTTTTAATCGGGTTGCAATTAACTTGGGACAAACCGATTCAATTAATAATACTACCGATGTGCGTATCGATCAGTTTGCAAAAGGAAACGACCCTGCATTGGCTGCATTGTATTTTCAATTTGGACGTTATTTATTGATTTCATCATCGCGTCCTGGTAGACAGCCTTCAAATTTGCAAGGCCTATGGGGCGATCAGCTTTTTGCTGCATGGGACAGTAAGTACACCATTAACATCAACACCGAAATGAATTATTGGCCGGCCGAAGTCACCAATCTTGCCGAAATGCATGAACCTTTAATCGAAATGATAAAAGAGCTTTCGGAAGCTGGGCGCAAAACGGCCAGCGATATGTATGGCGCCGATGGTTGGGTTGCCCATCATAATACCGATGTTTGGCGCATTTGTGCCCCGGTCGATGGTGCTTTTTGGGGCATGTGGCCCTTGGGTGGTGTGTGGCTCAGTCAACATTTGTGGGAAAAATTTGCTTTCAATGGTGATCTCGATTATTTGAAATCGGTTTATCCAGTCATGAAAGGTGCTGCCGAATTTGTTCTTAGTTTTTTAATTGAAGAACCCGAAAATGGTTGGCTGGTAATGTCACCTTCTATTTCGCCCGAAAATGCACCTTTGGTTCAACCCAATGCGTCAATATCGGCTGGAGTGACAATGGATAATCAATTGGTTTACGACTTATTGACCAAAGTGCAAGAAGCTGCAAAACTGCTAAATACCGATGCCGATTTTGTTGCTAATATTGAAAAAACACTTAAAAAACTGCCACCTATGCAAATTGGTCAATACGGACAATTGCAAGAGTGGTTGTACGATTGGGATAATCCGTTTGATAATCACCGCCATGTTTCACATTTGTATGGTTTGTTCCCATCTAATCAAATTTCACCTTTTCACCAACCTGCCTTGGCCCAAGCTGCCAAAACTACACTTATTCAACGTGGCGATCCTTCAACTGGATGGTCGATGAATTGGAAAATTAACCTTTGGGCGCGCCTGCTCGATGGAAACCACGCCTACAAACTGATGACCGATCAGATACAACTTGTGGGTGTTTTGGATTCCAACGGCAAAACTTTCAGCAGAGGTGGTGGCACTTATCCAAATATGTTCGATGCACATCCTCCTTTTCAAATTGACGGAAACTTCGGTTTCACTTCAGGTTTAACCGAGATGCTAGTGCAAAGCCACGACGGGGCTATACATATTCTGCCGGCACTGCCCGATAATTGGCCCCTGGGAAATGTGAAGGGATTACGCGCTCGTGGTGGTTTCGAAATTGAAGAACTCGACTGGGAAAATGGAGAGGTAAGCAAATTGAAAATAAAATCGAAGCTGGGTGGAAACTGCCGCATACGCTCATATTGGCCGCTTGCCTACAAAAATGGTGAGCTTTTACCTGTTGCCGAGGGGGAGAATAATAATCCATTTTATCAACTACCTAATATTAAAACACCGCTCATTTCACCTAATGCAAAAATTACCGATTTGAAATATGCCGATTCATATTTATACGACATTTCGACAAGTGAGGGTGATGTGATTCAGTTAGTGTCAAAACAAACGAATTGAAAATCATATTTATATTGTCAATTTGAATAGTTGTTTTTAATGCTTTAAATAATAATTCGAAAACTATTAAAGTGAAGAAAGCTGTTTTAACCGGCATCAACAAAATCGAAATTATTGAATCATTTAAGCCTGTTTTGGTGAAAAATGACGATGTACTCATTCGAATGAAAGTAGTTGGTGTTTGTGGTTCCGATATTCATTATTATCGCACTGGGCGTATTGGTTCGCAAGTGGTACAATACCCTTTTGCCGTTGGCCACGAAGGCGCAGGAATTGTTGAAGCAGTGGGGACTGATGTTGCTTTGGTAAAGCCAGGCGACGTTGTAGCCATTGAACCTTCAATAGCTTGTGGATATTGCGATCAGTGTATGGCCGGACGGCCGCACACTTGTCGTAATAATCTGTTTTTGGGTTGTCCTGGTCAATTAGAAGGTAATCTGGCCGAATACATAGTGATGCCCCAAAGTCAGTGCATACCTCTTGTCGAGAATCAAAACATCGACGACGGAGCAACTTCAGAGCCTTTGGCCATTGGGCTATATGCTTTTGAACGAGCTCGGCTCGAACAAAACGAAAATATTGGTATAATTGGCTTTGGCCCTATTGGGATGAGCGTTTTCCAAATGGCTAAGGCCCATGGTTTTTGCAATATTTATGTTTCTGAAAAAATACCCGAGCGTGTGCAAATGGCTCATCAAATGGGTGCAAAATGGGTTGGCAATCCTTTGGACGAAAACATTGATGTTGCTGTTTCATTGCTTGAGCCTTTGCTGCTCGATGTGGTGTTTGAATGTTGTGGACAGCAGGAGGCAATGGACACTGCCATAAATGTTTTAAAACCGGGTGGAAAATTAATGGTAGTTGGCATTCCTGAATTCGATCGTTGGAGCTTTTGTGCTGATATTGTTCGTCGTAAAGAGTTGTCGATTAATCACATCAGGCGGCAAAACAACTGTACACATAAAACCCTCAATTTGTTGGCAAGTGGCAAGGTAAATGGTTCTGCCATGATTACTCATCGATTTCCGTTTTCACAAATTGCCAAAGCTTTTGAGCTGCTTGCAAACTATCGCGATGGAGTGATGAAAGTAATGATTGACTTTTAGAGGTTAAAAAAGAGGTTGAGGTTAAGATAAATAAAATAATTTGGTGATGAATGTGCTGTATATCTTTGTTTATCAGGCGTAAAGTAATGCAATAAACTATTGAATAATAAATTTTTAACAATATGAATATGATTAATCCAAACAGTATTCCAAAAATAAAACTCAGCAATGGTGCCGAAATGCCAGTTATTGGTTTAGGTACCTTTGGATCCGATAATTATTCAAATAATGAAATAGCTCAGGCCGTGAAAATGGCCATACGAATGGGATATCGCCATATCGATTGTGCTTCGGTTTATGGTAACGAAAAAGAAATTGGTGAGGTTTTGGCCGAACTAATTGGAAATGGCACTGTAAAGCGTGACGATTTGTGGATAACCTCTAAGGTATGGAACGACATGCACAGCGAGGGCGATGTTATCAAATCGTGCCAACAGTCGCTGGCCGATTTACAACTCGATTACCTCGATCTCTTCCTTGTGCATTGGCCCTTTCCTAATTACCACGCTCGTGGCTGCGATGGCGATGCCCGTAATCCAAACTCAAAACCTTATATCCACGAAAATTATATGGTGGCTTGGCGTCAAATGGAAAAGTTGGTCGAAATGGGGCTGGTGAAAAACATTGGAACTTCGAACATGTCCATTTCAAAAATGAAATTGCTTTTGAACGATGCCAAAATTAAACCGGTGGTGAACGAGATGGAAATCCATCCGCACTTTCAGCAAACTGAATTATTCCAATTTATGCTTGATCGTGAAATTGTGCCCATCGGATTTTCGCCCATTGGTTCGCCCAAACGTCCCGAGCGCGATCGTTCGCCCGAAGACACGGTCGATATCGAAGATCCCGTAATTGTGCGAATAGCCAACAGGTTGAATGTGCACCCAGCGGTGGTGTGCGTTAAATGGGCCGTGCAGCGCGGACAGGTTACCATACCTTTTTCGGTAAACGAATCAAAACTGTTCAGTAATCTTCAGTCAGTAATTGGCGATGCCTTGACCGATAAGGAAATGACCGAAATATCGAAAATAGATAAGAACAACCGACTCATTAAAGGTCAGGTCTTTCTTTGGGAAGGTGCAAGTGGATGGGAAGATTTGTGGGATTAAAAGCCATTCCAACGCATTAATTGGTGGCGCATTTAGCTTCCACTTAATTACGATATAGCTTTTTGGGTATTGTTTTTTTGATATTCATTATTGGTTATTTGGTGTTGGTTATTGCTTATTTTATTTTTCAATTGACCTATTTTGAAGTAGGGGATAATTTGAAAGAATGATAATTAGAAAAGCTAAAAAAGAGGATTCAAAACTGATTGCAACTTTTATGATGCTTGCAATGGAAGATATTGTTTTTCAATTTATTGGGGAATGTTCTGACGAAAAGGCAACTCAGTTCTTGACCTGCTTGATCAACCAAAAAGCAAATCAATATTCGTATAATAATTGCTGGGTTGTGGAAAGTGATGCTGAAATTATTGCAGCAGCCAATGTTTATGATGGAGCAAAACTTGAAGAACTTAGAATGCCTGTTGCTGAGTTGATTAAATTAATGTTTAATCGGGATTTTAGTCCCGAAGATGAGACTTGCGCAGGCGAGTTTTATGTCGATTGTGTAGGGGTAAATACTGTTTGGCAAGGCAAAGGTGTAGGCTCAAAATTATTCGATTTTTTGATTGATGAGTATGTTCATAAAAGAAAAAAAACACTGGGTTTACTTGTGGATAATAACAACCCAAAAGCCAAAAAACTATACTTAAAATTAGGATTCGAAATTACTGGAGAAAAAATATTAACAGGAAAAAAGATGATTCATCTTCAATTCAAAAATAACAACTAACGATAATGCATTTAAAACAAATACAAAAATGAACAACGATAAAAAACAAACAAAAAACACAAGTAATCCTATGGTATCAAAGCTGAGTTCTGTAATTAAGGAAGGTGATTTAATGCCAGCTGCTTTTTTGCCCGGTAACAGCACCGTAGTAATTAAAGAGGTGGAAATCCCAACTCCGGGTTACGGCCAAGTGTTGGTGAGAACTAAGTCGTCAACAATCTGCGGAAGCGACATCCGTGCCATTTATCGCGAGCATTTGGGAAAAGGCCCCGAAGCATATCAAAATAAAATTGCAGGGCACGAGCCATGTGGCCAAATTGTGCAATGTGGCCCTGGTATGCGGCGCTTTAAAGAGGGCGACCGCGTGGTGTTGTATCACATTTCGGGTTGTGGTGTGTGTAATGATTGTCGCCGTGGTTACATGATTTCGTGTAGCAGCCCTTTGCGAGCCGCTTATGGCTGGCAGCGCGACGGTGGCATGGCTCCTTACATTCTTGCCGACGAGAAAGACTGTGTTTTGCTTCCCAATGAATTAACCTATACCGATGGTGCTCAGGTTGCTTGTGGGTTTGGTACTGTTTACGAAGGTTTGGAGAAAATTGGTATATGTGGTAACGACCAAGTGCTGGTTGTTGGTTTAGGTCCCGTTGGACTTGCTGCGCTGATGTTAGCAAAAGCTATGGGCGCTTCAAAGTTAGTGGGTGTTGATACCGTGCAGGAGCGTTGCGATATTGCCAAAAACCTGGGTTTGGCCGACGAAGTTTTTGTTTCGGCAACCGGTACGCTCGAAAAAGTAAAAGCCCAAACTTATGGTGCTAAAGGTTTTGAACGCACGGTCGATTGTTCGGGGCATACCCTTGGCCGCCAGTTGGCCATTAGAGCAACCCGGCAGTGGGGAAAAATGGTGATGATAGGCGAGGGGGGGACGGTTGAATTCAACCCAAGCCCCGATATTATTCACGATCAGATTTCGATACACGGTTCGTGGGTGACCAATATTTGGCGCATGGAAGAATTGGTCGAACGTTTGGTGCGCTGGGGTATTCATCCCGAAGATCTGGTAACGCACCGCTTTACGCTCAACGAGGCCGATAAAGCTTATGATTTGATGAACGAAGGTAAATGCGGCAAGGTAGCTGTGGTTTTCGACGAAGAGGTAAAATGAAAGCTTTAATCTGAGCGTTTTTTAATGTCCGTGGTTTTTTCTAATTTTAGTGAGATTTTTAAAATCGAATACTTTTATTCATTTGATCTAACTATTAAAATATGAAATACAGAAAATTAGGACGTACCGGATTCGAAATATCAGAAGTTAGCTTGGGTACATGGCAGGTTGGTGGCAAATGGGGCATGCCTTTCAGTCATCAAAATGCCGATAAAATACTCAATGCAGCAGTCGATAATGGTATTAATTTTATCGATACCGCTGATGTGTATGGCGATGGAGGTGGCGAAAGTGAACACGCAGTTGGTCGTTTGGTGCGCAGTCGTTCTGAGCAAATTTATGTAGCTACTAAATGCGGTCGCCGCTTAAATCCCCACAACAACGAGGGTTATACGCCGCAGGCTGTGCGTGGCTTTGTTGAGGATAGCCTTAAAAATATGGGCATCGAAACCATTGATCTTATTCAGCTCCATTGCCCTCCAACTTCAGTTTATTATCGACCCGAAATTTTTGCCGAGTTCGATAAACTAATTGCCGAAGGGAAAATTCGTAAGCTGGGCGTGAGTGTCGAAAAAGTGGAAGAAGCGCTTAAAGCCATCGAGTACGATAATGTTGATACGGTTCAGATTATTTTCAATATGTTTCGTCAGCGCCCATCAACCTTGTTTTTTGAGCAGGCTGCAAAACGCAATATTGGAGTTATTACACGGGTACCATTGGCCAGTGGATTGCTTAGTGGTAAATTTACAAAGCAAACTACCTTTTTGCCTGGCGACCACCGTAACTTTAACCGTAATGGAGAAGCTTTTGACAAAGGTGAAACTTTTTCGGGTATCGATTATAATGCTGGCGTTGATGCTGTTGAGGCATTGAAACTGGCTTTCCCGGCCGAAGATTTAGCCCAACTGGCTTTGCGTTGGCTTTTGTCGTTCGGCGAAGTGAGTTGTGTTATTCCAGGTGCTTCAACCCAACAACAACTCTTATCCAATATCACCGTTTCGGGAAAACCAGCGCTTACGGCCGATCAAATGAATACTATAAAACAGATTTACGATCAGCGCATTAAGCCCATGGTACACCATTTATGGTAAAAATATTTTATCATCATTGTTTTGTAAAAAATGAAACATAAAACAGATTGCTTCACCGCCTGCTTGGCGGTGAAGCAATCTTTAATTTTTATCAGTCAACAATAACATTTAATCTTATTTTGTGCTAATTTCTGTTCGTGATTTTGGTAAACTGTAATTTATTTATTCAGAAGGAGCAAATATGGACTATATGATTGTTTATTCGAGCGTTACTGGAAATACCCAAATTATTGCTAATGCGATAAAAGATGCTTTGGATGAAAACCATTGCGTTTATTATGGCAAACCTGATGGCATTTTTTCTCACGATGCTGAAGTAATATTTGTTGGCTTTTGGGTTTTTAAAGGTTCGTGTACCGAAGAAATAAAAGAATACTTGGCGACTTTAGAAAACAAGAAAATTTTTCTATTTGGAACTGCTGGCTTTGGCGAATCAGAAACGTATTTTGAAACCATACTGACCGAAGTCAAACAATATATAGCAGAATCGAATGCGATTATTGGCAGCTTTATGTGCCAAGGGAAAATGCCACATAATGTGTTAAAACGCTATCAGAAATTACTCGATGAACAAACTGCAGATAGTCATATTCTGAATATGATTAATAACTTTGAGAAGGCCCTGTCTCATCCCAATTTGCAAGATATAGAGGCTTTTAAGGCAGCCGTTGCGAGTGCCTTAAATTAAGACGTTCTCTTACTCTGTACCCATGTTTGCAAAAAAACGAATCATTTTTTAACGAAGTCAGATGGCGAACATTTAAAATATTTTTTAAATATCCGGCTAAAGTATTTAGGATCGTTGAAGCCAATGGCATAAGCCACTTCGTTTATTTGCATGTTTTCCTGTCGTAATAATTCAACCGATTTTTTTAAGCGATATACATTAATGTAATCGTTGGCCGATAAATTGGTTATGGCTTTTAGCTTTTTATACAACTGGCTTCGGCTCACAAACATCTCAGCAGCAAACAAATCAACATCGAACGAAGAGTCGGTATAGTATTTTTCAACAATGTCATTTATTTTATTGAAGAACTGAACATCGAGGCTTGAAGAGGTAAGTTCACTGGTACTTATTTCTTCTAGTGTGCTGAATTTATTTTTTAATTTTTTCCGGTTTTCAATAATTCCTGTAACTTTAGCAACAAGTATTTCAATACTAAAAGGCTTTGCAATGTAATCGTCGGCACCTTGTTCCAAACCTTCAATAAAGTCTTCGGTATTCCCTTTTGCTGTCAATAAAAATACTGGTATGTGGCTCGTGTAAAGGTTATTCTTGATTTTTTTGCACAGTTCCAAACCATTCATTTCGGGCATCATTATGTCGCTGATTATTAATGCTGGTTCCTCGTTTTTAGCAATTTCGTATCCTATACGTCCATTTTCGGCTTCCAAAACTTTAAAGTATTTCGAAAGGTTTGTGCAGATGAATGAACGCATGTCGAGGTTGTCTTCCACCACCAAAATTGTTTCAATTTCGTGATCGGCGTGGCTTGCAGGGGTTGTCTTTTCGTCGTTTAGCTGATCGTATAAAATCGATACTTTGTTTCGGATACCTGATTCATGAGTTTGACCTGTGGTATCAATTTCATGGTCGGCAAAGTTTTGTTTGCTGATGGGCAGTTGTACGGTAAAAACACTTCCTTTATCGGGTTCGCTTTCCACCTCTATTTTCCCATGCATGATTTCAACCAAGCTTTTTACCATCGAAAGGCCAATTCCTGTTCCGGCATTTTTATGATTTTTTTCTTCTGTAACCTGATAAAAGCGGTCGAATAACTTATTGATTTTGTCGTTTGAAATGCCAATGCCTGAATCGATAACCGAAAGTTTGAGCATCTCATTTCCTCCTTTGCTATAAGTTGTTGCTTTTAGCGAAACTGATTTTCCTTGAGTAGTGAATTTAAAGGCATTCGAAAGTAAATTGTAGAGTACATTTTCAAGTTTCTCTTTATCGATCCACGAAACTTTATTCACTTCGATTTGATATTGGTAATCGATCTGGTTTTTTCGCGCCAGATCAACAAAAGATTCGAAAATGTCGAGTAGAAATGTTTTAGTTTCGGTGAGTTCTACCTGTAATTCCCTGTTCCCTGTTTCAATTTTTCTGATCTCCAGCAATTGATTAATCAGTATTAGTAAGCGATGAGCATTTCGGTTTACAATTCGGAGCATTCCGTTGGCTTCTTCGTTGTTTTGAAATAATTTAAGCATTCTTTCAATGGGCGAGAGAATAAGTGTTAAAGGTGTGCGGAATTCATGCGAAATATTGGTGAAAAAATGCAGTTGTTGTTGATTTATTTCTTTTACCTTATCGTTAAGCGTGATGAGTTCGTCCCGTTGTTCCGATATCTCGTCGTTTTTGTTTTCCAGTTCTTCTTTTTGTTGTTGTATTTGTACCTGGCGGCGTTCTAGTTGATTGTTTTTCTCAATTAATTCGTTGGCTTGTTGTTCTAATACAATATTTTGGTTCTCAATTTTTTTTGTGCGGTGTTGTATCTTCTCTTCAAGTATCTTTTTTTGTTTGATTATTCGCTGCATTTGAAGTTGTATCATCGAAAAAGTTAACAGCACTACAGTAACAATTGTCAAAATTAAAAACCATTTGGTTTTCCAAAAAGGCGGAGTAATAATGATGATTGTTTTTGTGGGTATGTCGTTCCAAATGCCATCGCTATTTGATGCTTTTAATAAGAAAGAATAAGTGCCTCCGTCAAGGTTATTGTAGCTTGCAAATCGGCGTTCCGAATTTACGGTTATCCAATCTTTGTCAATTCCGGAAAGCTGATAGGCAAATTTTGTTTTTTCTGTGAGGTAAAAGTCTAAGGGCGAAAAGTCGAACGAGATATTATTGTCGCGATAGCTTAAGTAAATGGTATCGGTATTATAAATTGGTTGTTTGATAACTGTTTTGTCGTGCAGTTTTTCGTTGGGGTATATTTCACGATTATGCACTTTTAGTTTGGTGATTTTTGGAGTGGGTATATAATTGTATTCTTGAATATTGTCGGGGTTGAAATAGTTAAGACCTTCGGTGCCACCAAAATAGAGTTCGCCATCGTAGCTTTTATGCGAAGCCGACCAATAGAATTGATTATTTAGAAGACCATCTTGTTTAAAGTATTTTTTGAATTTTTGGGTTTCAGTATCCAGCATTGACAATCCATAATCGGTGCTGATCCATATATTGCCCTCTAAATCTTCTTCGATACCATAGGCTACGTTATTTGAAAGTCCGTTGGAGCTATTAAATGTTTTGCAAAAAAGTTTCTCTGTTGAATCGATGTTACATTTTGCGATACCGTTCCCATAAGTTCCAACCCATACGTTTCCTCTCGAGTCTTCGAGCAACGAAATAACGTAGTTGCCTGGCAACGAAGTAGAATCGGTTGGATTGTTCTCGTAAAACAGTAGGTCTTTAACAACCAGTGTGTCGGCTTTGCATGTTCCAATCGATTGGTTTCGGAACCTGAAAAGACCGTTGCGAGTTCCAACCCAGTAGTATCCTTTGGTGTCGGAAAGTAAACAGCCAATTTCGGATAAAGGTGGATTCGACCCCGGCGATGCAATAAGGGAGGTGAATTTTTTGTTGTTATAGTCGAGCATCGAAAGTCCACCCTCGGTGCCAATAAGTAGCCAGCCCCGCTCGTCGTTTTTAAGTGCCGATACAAAGTAATTAACAATTTCGGTAGTGTAGCCGGGCGTTTGGGCGTTAATGCGAGTAATTTTAATTTGCTCGGCCCGGGTGTCAATTTTATTGAGGCCACCACCCCACGATCCGGCCCATAAATCATTATTGTTGTCGCGAATTAATGAAGTGATATAATTGCTGCTGATTGAGGCGCTGTTGTAGGGGCTGTACTTATAATGCGAAAAAGTGTTGGTTTTTAAACTAACGCGGTTTAAACCTCCATCGGCAGTTCCAATCCAAAGGTCGTTTTTTTCTTTAAGTATAGAATTGATGGTGTTCTCGTTTAGGCTGTTTTGATTATTGGGGTCGTGCGCATAATAGTTAAACTGCTTTTGGTAAACATTAAATTTGTTAATTCCTCCCTTTTCGGTTCCTACCCAAACATTGCCGGTCGAATCGCAGTATAATGCGCCTATAAATTTGTTGTTCAATATAAAATTAGCGGGTCCTACTTCGGGAAACGAGGTGAAGTTTTGCGTTTCTGTGTTAAAATATTGCAAGCCGCCCAGTGTACCTATTAAAATGTTCTTGTTGCTGTCTTCACTTACTTGTGTAATTGTATTGTGAATTAGTGATTTTGGATCCGAAGGCGATGAGTAAAACCAGGTAAAGGCGTTGTTGTTTTTGAAATTAACGGCTAAACCGTAAAAAGTCGATACATAAATGTCGCCCTCACTGCTTTCAAATATGTCGTTTATATGGTTGTTTTGTGGCAGTTGAACCCCATTCATAATTGAAATAAACTGGCCCGTTTGTGGAAGGTAAACCAACGTTTCGGTTTGGGTTCCTACAAATAGTTGCCCCGATTTTGAAAAATATATCGTGTTGATGTGGTTGTTCGACAGGTTGTTACCTTGTTTGCTAAAGTGTTTTTCAATGTAATATTCATTATTATCCTTGTTTTTTGCCAAAACAAAAATTCCATTGTACGATGTTCCTATCCATAATGTGTTGTTGTAGAGTTCTATGCATGTAACGTTGCTGATAATATTGTGGCCTGTGTTTTTATCAAAATGAAATATTTTTCCCTTCATGTGATCAAAATACGAAAGGCCATTTAGTGATCCAATCCATACCCGCTTGTCGGGGCCGCTTTTAATTGAACTTATCATGTTGTCGGGTAACGACGAGCCCTGTTCACTGTCGCTCGCCTTAAACGACTCAAATGAATATCCATCATATCGGCTAATTCCATTATTTGTGCTAAACCACATAAAACCATACTCGTCGCGTTCAATGGCCTTTATGGTGTTTTGCGGCAACCCGTCTTCAATTAATAGGTATTGAAATCGGTAATTGGCTGGTTGCTGAAAATTGGTGTATCCGTAGAACCATGTAATTATAAATAGGATGGTTAGTTGAAGGCTTAATCTATTCATACGTTTCTAATTGCGTCTTGAACAACTATTTTATGATGTACCCAAAGGTAACTATTTTCAACCATTTCTCTTTTGGGTGAATTTTGAAAATGAAGGGTAACTTAGGTAAATTGGGTGAAATGTAATTCGGGTAAGTATTTGTATCGTCTTCTTTTAGTCTGATTTTTATTTTATTGCGTTTCTACTATTATGCTTATGCTGCAATTTAGCTGAGCTGCTATTTTTACACTTTTATCCATTTGTCCACCACAATTACCTATCAATGCCCTTTGTTAAGAATTGTTAAAATTACTTTTATGCCGAGCAACAGATAGATAGAATATTCTAGGTGCTTTTTAAGTCATTCAATTATTAGTATAAGTCAATCTAATTCTATTTTAAAATGATAATTTTTTCGCTTTTTAATACCATAAATCTAACCATCACAAATTATGGAACAAGTGACAACATCATCTCATCCATGCAAATGGAAAAAAACAGTATAAACAAACTGTCAGCCCCGTTTGCTTTTGGGGTTGAAAACATTGCAACTGCCCATATTAAGAACTAACTTAAAGTGCTGATTACAACACTAACGACTCAAATAATTATAAAAAAGAATGAATTTACTCAAATTTAATTTTATGAAAACAACTAAACTGATTACTTGCGCTTTATGCGTAGCTATTTTGGTCGCATTTGGCTTAGTTGGGTGTGAACAGTTGGATATTTATTCAATTGATGCGCCCGCTGACCTGCAGAACAGAATTGATTCAATTGCAGCCGAGAAAGCAAAACTTTCAACAGGTGACACTATTTACCTTAATATCGCTACGGCGATAGTAGGAGCTGAAGATAACAGCGCCGCTTGGAATACCGCATTCTCTGATTACTTCGCCATTCCTACCAACAAACTATTGCATTTGGAGTTTGTGAACCACGGTTCCGGCGTTAATAACTGGAACAACTGGAATCTTGCCATCGCCAATGAAATAGCAGATCGTGACGATAGCGGCTATGAAGAATACTTTGTTCTCCGTTCAGATGCTTACGGCTGGGGTAACGAGGATTTTGCCTTAAGCATGATCTCCCATAATTATTCCGATATCGACGGAGATGACGATATTTGGAACGACTTCCGCACAACCATGCAAGGGGCGCATGTTACTTTGGAAATTGACCACTCGGCTACCGGTAATGTATTTGTAACAGCCACCTCTGTTGGTATAAATGGTGTAGATCTGGTCTTAACTTATCAACAATCGGTTTCTGCCTTTGCCGATATCGTGGCTTTCTTAATTTGCGATGGCAGTTATTTTGAAATGAATAAAGCATATCTTTTACCTTCGAAAGTTACGGTTGTAGAAGATGTTAATCCGGTTTCAATCGCTATCGAAGGAACTCCTGCTTTTGTTGAATTAGGCAACGAAAACTTCTGGGGCGACGCAATAGCCACTGTTACATACTCTGACGGATCTTCTGAACAGGTTGATTCTACTGATATTTCATTCAACGTTATTCCTGATATGACTTCACTCGGGAAAAAGACAGTTAGTGTAGCTTATAGCAAAACTAAACAAGGTGTATACGGCCCTGCTGTATCAACCATGTATTATTTGGAAGTAACTAACCCTGTTGTAAGCTTAGCGCTTACTACTTTGCCAAACATAACCAAATACTATTATTTCAGCAGCGAACCGATACTGTTCAATACTACAGGTTTGGTCGTAACAGCTACCTATTCCGACGGTACAATAGGTGTTTTAGCTAACTCAAGCCTAAAGTTTAGCAAGATTACAGCAGCCAGCGGTTCTCAGAACGCTGTTATTTCATATGTTGGTGCAACAAATACAGTAACTGTAAATTGCCCTCTAACCCTCGTAAAGGGTGTAGGTCAGGTAGGTGCTAATGACTTTTCGACCGCATGGTGGACAGCCTTCTCTGATGACTATAAAGTCGCATCAGGTGCGAGTAAGACAATTACAATGTACTGTTACTCCAATAATATTAATGGTTGGCACAGTCCTTCTACAATTCTTCGCAAAGCCGACGGAACTGAATACGGAGTAGTTCGCATGGATAACTTTGGATGGGGCGACGGCTTTAGCTCTGCCACGTTAACAAACGACTGGAATTTTGACATATTCGCATCAAACATCAGTGGCTCTAAGGTGGTCATCACTGTTAAAAACAATGGTGATAATACTGCCGATATACTTTACAATGTTACTTACGCCAACGGCGAAATACATTTCCAAAAGTATGAGGGGATAACTGTTGACAGTGCTGATTTGAATTGTGCACTCGTATTAGAGGGGGCTTATCTCGTAATTGTTCAATAATCACTAAGATATAAAATATTTAAATTATGAAACGACCATGTAGAAATGCTTCAAAATTAAGCATAATTAAAATAAGGGAGTTACATCCAATACTTTTGAAAACTTTCAATTTTAATTGGATGAAATATTCATATTTAATTCTATCGGCACTATTGGCACTCGCACCGGCAGCATACGCTGAAGCCACCGGTAATGCCGACCAGATGTCGATGACTCAAACAGACAGCAAAACAGTAAAGGGTAAAATTGTTGACGAAAAGGGAGAATCGCTTCCAGGTGCAACTGTGCAACAAAAAGGTACAACCAATGGTATCATTACCGATATTGATGGCAATTTCTCTCTTTCTGTTCCTTCAGATGTTACGCTGATAATATCTTTTGTAGGATACAAAAGTATCGAAGTAAGCGTTGGTGGAAAAACTGAGCTTGGTAACATCACACTACAGTCTGATTTAAAAGAACTCGACCAAGTGGTTGTAATAGGTTACGGAACACAACGCAAGGTTGACCTCACTGGTTCTGTTGCTATTGTAAACACCGAAGAGATGAAGAAAGTATCAAATTCAAATATTTCAACAATGCTCGAAGGGAAAGTAGCCGGTGTTCAAATTACATCCGACGGACAACCGGGCGCTGATCCCACAGTACGTATTCGTGGTATCGGTTCGTTCGGTAGCACTGCACCTCTCTACGTTATCGATGGAGTACCAATGGGAACAACTATTCGCGACTTCTCGCCAAATGATATCGAAACCCTTCAGGTGCTTAAGGATGCTTCTGCTGCCGCAATTTACGGTTCGCGTGCTGCCAATGGCGTCATTATCATCACCACAAAGCAAGGTAAGAAAAACGAAGCCATGAAGATAGACTACAGCGGATACTATGGTCTCGACCAAGTGCAGAGTGGAGTATATGATGTTATGGATTCGAAGCAATATGGTAAATATGTTACCATGGCTTTCAATAATAGTAACATGGATGTTCCTGCCGGATACGATCCTGCAAGCACAAAATATATCGATCCTAATAAAGTTAACACGAATTGGTTCGATGAGGCGTTTAAAACAGGTATTCGTCAGAATCACAACATCAACATGTCAGGTGGTGGCAGCAACAATACTTACAATATCGGTCTCGACTATTATACCCAAGAAGGAACAATGGTAGGTGCCGGTCCTAACTACGACCGTTACACTGCCCGTGTGAACAATTCGATGGATGTAAAGTTTATCAAAATCAAAACTAATATTGTGTATAGCCACAGCAATCAGGATAATATGGCCCTCAGTAACGCCAACGAGTACGTACAGGGTTTATATGGTGCACAATATCCGGTAATGGCTTCGGCCCTGCTTTTACCTCCAACCATTAAGGCTTACGATGAATCGACTTGGGTGCTCGACGACAAAATTTCGGCTGCATCAGAATATAGCTACGACTCTTATGGTTATGGTACTTATTATGACGATGTTCATGGCGACTTGCGAGTAACGAACGTTTTGCTCACCAATAGTCTTTTGAAAAGAAATTCTGTTATTGACCGTATTGTTGCTTCAGGTTCGGCAAATGTCGACCTCATAGGCATGGTTGGTCTCAAGAGCAGCAATCATAAGTTTGATTACAACCTAAACTTGTCGTACAGCAAGACCATGGCAAAGGACTTTACATTTGTTCCTGCATTTATTCAGAGTACAACAAACTACTTGTCAAAAAGTAATGAGAACCTAGCAGAGGGCTATCGTAGCTATAGCGATGCACTTATAGAAAACACTATAAACTACGATGGTCAAATTGGACGCAACCACATTAATGTAGTTGTTGGTCAAACATTTCAACGCGAACTTTTTCACACACTCACAGGTAAAGGTGTCAACATGCCTGAACCCTACTATCTGCAAGTAAATAATGCCGAGGAAACATCAGCAACAAGCTATGAAAGCGAACACGTTTTGGCATCGTATATTGGTCGTGTTATTTACGATTTTGATGAGAAATACCTTATTTCGTTAACTGCTCGTCGTGATGGTTCAAGCCGTTTATCTTCAGAAGACCGTTGGGATTGGTTCCCGTCGGCATCGGCAGGTTGGCGCATCGAACGTGAAAACTTCTTCACTGTAGCCAAATCGACTATCAACCTACTTAAAATTCGGGGTAGCTATGGTGTATTGGGTAATGAGAATATAGGCGAATATCAATACATGGATGTGATGTCGAGAGGCAACTACACCTACAGTTATGGAAATAACAAGGTTACCGGCTCGGCAATATCAAATTATGTAAATACAAACATCCGGTGGGAAAAGAAGAAAACTGTTGACTTTGGTCTCGACCTTGGTATGTTCAACAATCAATTGGAATTTACTTTCGACTGGTACAAGTCAACATCAGAGGATCTCCTTTATAGTGTAGCAGTACCGGCCAATGCAGGTGCTACCAACGCAACAGTAACCATGAACGCAGCAACTATGGTCAACTCAGGTCTTGAGTTCTTACTTGCCTATCATAATCGTCAACACGCTGTTAAGTATGATATTTCAGCCAATTTATCTACCCTCAATAACGAGGTAACACAGTTGGGTGTTTCAAATGAACCTCGTACCGATGGTTATAGCCGCACTGAGGTAGGGCGTGAAGTGGGTTCATTCTATGGTTACGTTTCCGAAGGTATTTTTCAGTCGCAAGAGGAGATCGATAACCGTGTCAACTCAAAAGGCGAACACATCAATCAGAGTGGAGCACAACCGGGTGATGTGGTTTATGCCGACCTCGACCTCGATGGTGAAATTACCAACAAAGACCAACAATTTTTGGGTAGCGGTTTAGCAAAGGTTCATTACGGTCTGAATGCACGTGTTGAATGGAAAGGTTTTGACTTGAGCATATCGACCTATGGAGCTGCAGGTTTCAAAGCGGTAGATTTTGTTGATGTCACATTGCACAGCTCTTATGGTGCACTTAACAAGGGCGTTGATCAATTGAATGCTTGGACTCCGGAGAACACAAACACCGATGTGCCTCGTGTGGCATACAAATCGGCAGGTTCAATCACCAACGATATGTTTAGCCAGCGTTTTTTGCAAGATGCAACTTATCTGAAAATTGCCAACATCGAATTGGGCTATAACTTCCCTGATAAATTGTTTAGTGGCTATGTTAAAGGTGTTCGTATATACGCATCAGGTCAAAATTTGGCCACATTGTCTAAATACAAAGGGTACAACGTTGACTTCGCCGGAGGTACATTCACTCCCGGTTACAACTATTGTTCGTATCCAACACCACGAACCATCATGTTCGGAGCACACTTCTCATTTTAAAAATATAATGTAAAAATAGAATATCGATATGAAAAGTTTTAAAATAATTCTAACAATATTAGCGCTTATTGGAGGCATTACAGCCTGCAATGATGAGCTTGAGGTTACGAACCCGAACAATCAGACAACCTACGATTTTGGCGATTCAGAGTCAGAACTTAAGGAGGCTGTCATCGCATGTTACAACCGTATTCGCCTCGAAGGTTCATTCGCCCGCGTTGGTTATACAATGGACGCTGTACGTGGCGACGAAGTTTGGAACTCATCTCAACAATGGTATTTGGAATACGACAACCTCAATTCTCCAGGTACAATTGAAATTGGTGATCAATGGATATGGCGCGACTGGTACCATGTAGTAAACCGCACAAACTTTGTATTGTCAAAAGTTGATGGTGTTAATATGCCTGAAGATTCTTATAACCAGATAGCCGGACAGGCCCTATTCCTTAGATCTTTAGCCTACTATCATTTGGTTACCTATTATCAAACTGTTCCATTAATTACAGATTATGCATCTTATTCAGACATCAACACCATGTATGCATCTAACAATACGCAAGACGAGGTGTTTGACCAAATAGAGGCCGATCTCACCTTAGCTATGCAAATGTTGCCATCGCGCGATGAAGGTGGCGAATGGGCTAAAGGTCGTGCTACAAGTGGAGCCGCTGCCGGATATTTAGCTCGTGCATTGATGTTCCGTCATAAATATGCTGAGGCTTATACTGTACTGAAAAAAATCATCGTTGGCGATTACGGACATTATCAACTTACAGCCGACTATGGTGATAATTTCAGAGAAGGTTCGCCATACGAAAATAACTCAGAGAGCCTCTTCGAAGTTCAATTTATGGACTATGGCACAGGTGGTGCCGACGAAGAGTGGACCCCGGTAAATATAAGCTCGGAAGCTTCTCAGGGGCATGCCGTAGAAAGCAACTTTGCTTCTCAAGAATTGGGCAGCTGGGGCGACTTGGCTGGTGCACCTTGGTTGTATAACCTATTCAAAAAAGAGAACAGTACAGATGGTCGTCTCGATCCTCGTTTATACTGGACATTGGTTACATTCGAAAATGAATATAGCAGCTACTCCGATCTGAAAACTGCGGCATATCCTAATGGTGATCCTCGTTGCAATACTATTTATCAAAAAGATATAACCGCAACTCCGCTTTCGAACAGCGCCCAAGGTGGTATATCAATAGCTAAGTTCACCAATGCAAGAACCAACATCTACAGTTCAATTACTAACGGATTGCATTGTGGAATCAACCTGCGCCTAATGCGTTATAGCGATGTTTTACTGCGTGCAGCCGAATGCGAAAATGAGATTAATGGACCAACTCAAACAGCCATCGATTACATTAACATCGTACGTAGACGCGTTGCGCTTAATGATCTTCAACTTTCTGACTTCTCGTCTGCCGATGCTCTTTTTGAGCAAATAGCAAACGTTGAACGTCCTAAAGAATTCGGTTGCGAAAACGGACGGGGTATCGACTTACTCCGTTGGGGATTTTTCTACGATGAAGCTCGTCTAAGCCAGTTGGTTGAACATGCTTATTATAAATTAGCACCAAAAGGCGGAGATGGAAATATCATCGCTTCAACCGAAGAGCTTACTGCTGAAACCGCTAGCGGTTCATCGTTTCAGTATTATTATAAGGGGCATGAGTATTTTCCAATATTCCAAGGTACTCTTAATGCCAACCCAAATCTTGAAGGTAACTCGGCTAACAAAAATGAAGATAATGGACCTGCTTTTAGAGAAAAATGGACTATTCGTCCTATTGTAAAGTAGAAATCGTTCTTATAAATCAGAGACTTCTTTATCAACGTATTTTTTATATGTTGATAAAGAGGTCTTTAGCAAAAACAGATTAAACATGAGACTAAAGTATTTACTGTTCTTATCAATCAGCATAATTACCTTATCGTTTGTAGGGTGCAAAAAAGATGATGTTGTACCTGATGAGGATGAGCCTGATGTCGTTACAAATTTCAACATTCCAACATACGCCGACGACTATTCGTCGATAGCATCGTGGTCAAACCGAAACAAGTGGAACCTGGCCAACGTTCACGACCCATCGGTTGCCTACTTTAATGGATATTATTATATGTACGGCACTGATGCTTCGTATGGTAATGAACACGCAGGACATGGACATTTTCAAGGCAAACGTTCAAAGGATTTGGTTAATTGGGAATGGGTTGGCGGACCTTTCTATGATCCGCCCTTGTGGGCAGCCGACTCGCTAAATGCCATTCGTTTGCGCATGGGGCTCAATGTTATTGCAAAAGACAATATCCAATTTGGTTACTGGGCACCGGTAGTTCGCCGAGTGAATGTTGGAGGACATGATGTTTTGCGCATGTACTACAGCATAATTGTCGATAATTATATCAAATCGGGCAAAGCTAATACCTCTGCCAATTTTGATGGAAGCTGGACTGAACGCGCCTTTATTGGTATGTGCGAATCGACCGATCCCGCTGGAGCTGTATGGATCGACAAGGGTTTTGTTACCACTTCATCATCGGATCGTGGCAAAAACTACAGTCGCTCAAGTACAAATGATTGGAGTGGCTATTTTTACTACAACGCCATCGATCCTACATATATAGTAACACCCGAGGGGAAACATTACCTAATATATGGCTCGTGGCACAGTGGTTTCGCACTGTTGCAGGTCGATGCAACATCGGGTAAGCCGCTCAACACGCTTGGTGAACCTTATGCAAACAGTGCAAGTGAGCTAACAGCTCGCTACGGTTTGAGAATTGGCACACGCACAGCCTCCTCGCGTTGGCAAGCCAGCGAAGCTCCCGAAATAATTTACAAAGATGGCTACTATTATTTGTTCATGGCCTACGATGGCCTCGACGTACCTTACAACACGCGAGTGGTTCGAAGTGAAAACATCGAAGGTCCATACCTCGACATCACAGGGCGCAACTTTACCGAAGGACGCGGAGACAGCTATCCGATTGTAACTCACCCTTACAAATTTAATTTGAGCAACGGATGGGTAGGCATAGCGCACTGCGGTATTTTTCAAAAGGAAAATACCACCGAATGGTTCTACATGTCGCAAGGACGATTGCCTGCCAATGTTAATGGCAACGCCTACTCCAATGCTTTAATGATGGGGCATGTACGCCGCATTGTATGGTGTCCAGCCTCTCCAAACGAACCCGACAACCTGTGGCCAATAGCATTGCCCGAACGTTACGCTGCCGTACCCGATTACGGTATTATAACCAAAGACTCGCTTGTAGGAACATGGGAACACATCAACCTTAAATACAGTTATGGCGTACAAAATGGTGCCTCTACTTTAACCCTCAATGCCGACGGCACTATGTCGGGAGCACTGACAGGCAATTGGAGTTACGATGTAACAAAAAAACAACTCACAATGGGCAAGGTTGTTGTTTGCGTTGAACGCGAAGTAGATTGGGAAGCCACGCCACGCCGTGTAACATTTGTATATGCTGGAACTGAGAAAAATTTAAACGCAACATATTGGGGCAAAAAGACGAAATAATATTAAAAAAATAAATAATGAAGAGAAAGATTAAGTTAATAGTAATACTAGCCGGCCTATTTGTGTATGCTATGAATGTGGCAGAGGCTCAAAATGCAAGAATTAAAATCGACCTTGATCGTACAATTGGTGAAGTTGACCAAAAAATTTATGGAAACTTTGTTGAGCACCTGGGGCGTTGTGTTTATGGTGGAATTTATGACGAAAACTCTCCCCTGACCGATGAAAATGGTTTTCGTAAGGATGTTTTAAGTGCTGTGAAAGATTTAAACGTGAGTTTAACCCGCTATCCCGGCGGAAACTTTGTTTCTAATTATCATTGGAAAGATGGAATTGGACCCAAAGACAGCCGGCCATCGCGCATGGAACTGGCTTGGGCTCGTTTGGAAACCAATCGTTTTGGCACCGACGAGTTTATGGTTTGGGCACGCAAAGTGGGCACCGAACCCTATTTTTCGGTAAACATGGGAACGGGAACCATCGAGGAGGCTCAACAATGGGTTGAATACTGTAATGTGAAAGAAGGCCCTTTTTATGCCGAATTACGAAAAAAACATGGTTATCCCGATCCCTATAATATAATATACTGGAGTCTGGGAAACGAAATGGACGGCTTTTGGCAAATGGGGCATCTTAATGCCGATGATTATGCCAAAAAAGCACGCGAAACGGCCAAGCTAATGAAACTTACTTCGCCCGAAATTAAACTTATCGCTGCAGGCTCTTCAAATTACCGCCCAAATGCCGATCCTAACGAATGGAATGCCACTATTTTGCACGAGCTTCGCGATGTAATCGATTACTTGGCTTTGCACATGTATGTTGGTAATCCCAACGATAATTATTACAACTACCTTTCAACCCCACTGGTGCTCGAAGAACGCACCCGTGTTGTAAAGGGATTGATTGATCGCGAAATGGAAAATGCAAACCGTGGCGACAAAGAACCGATTTATATTGCCTGGGATGAGTACAACTCGTGGTATAGAGCCCGCGACGAGGAAACCATGGCCGGTACCCGTGCCTTGGAAGAACATTATAACCTCGAAGATGCGCTGGTGATTGCAGGATTTTTGAACGCGTTTATCCGTAATGCCGACATTGTAAAAATGGCCAACATGGCTCAGTTGGTTAATGTTATTGCCCCAATTTTCACAAACGACGAGGGCTTATTTTTACAAACTATCTATTATCCGCTTCAGCTTTTTGCTAAAAATGCCCACGGAACTTCGCTCGATCTTTTTGTTGAAAGCGAAACGTATTCAACCGACGAGTTTTTGGTTGGTTTGGGCGAATCAACCACAAAGCAAGAAAATGTACCTTTTCTCGATGTCTCGGCATCGATTAATAATGGCGAAATTATTATTAACGTGGTAAACCGAAATAAAGACAAAGCCATTAAAACCGATATAATTTCACAAAGTGGCGATTTTGCAGGCCAAATTGAAGTCTTAGAAGTGAACGGACCCAGCATTAAAGCGAAAAATGACTTTGGAAAAATCGAGGTGAAAACCATTCAGAAAGATCCAGTAAAGGCTAAAGGTAGCGTGCTTACTTATAGCTTTCCAGCCCATTCATTCACACAGTTAAAAGCGAAAATAAAATAATAAATCATCAGCCATGAAACATGTAGTATTAGTAATATTTTTGATTGTATTTTTTAATATTCAATCATTTGCACAACATCAACAAATTATTGTGCACGATCCGGTGGCCATTGAATCCAATGGAAAATACTACATGTACAGTACCGGGGTGGGAATTGCCAGTTGGATATCCGACGATTTTGTCAATTGGCAATTCCTTGCTCAGGTTTTTAAACCAGTACCCGAGTGGGGCAAACAAAAAGTGCCAAAGTTTGATGGAAATATGTGGGCTCCCGATGTTTCATTTCACAATGGAACGTTCTATCTCTATTATTCCGTTTCGTCGTTTGCCAGCAACCTTTCGTGCATTGGTGTTGCAACTAATTCAACATTAAACCCCAACGACGAAGGATACCAATGGATTGATCATGGGGCAATTATTAGCTCGGTACCCAATCGAGATCATTGGAATGCCATTGATCCCAACTTAATTTTTGACGAAAATAATGTTCCTTGGTTAACTTTTGGTTCATTTTGGGGTGGCATGAAAATAGTGAAGCTTAATCCCGATTTAATTTCGTTGGCCGAACCACAACAATGGTACACTCTTGCTTCGCGTGAGCGCAACTTTGAACTCGATGATGCCGATCCGGGAAATGCTGCTATTGAGGCGCCGTTTATTTACAAAAAAGGCGAATATTTCTTCCTTTTTGTTTCGTTTGACCTTTGTTGCAGGGGTGAACTTAGTACCTACAATGTAAGAGTTGGCCGTTCCAAATCGGCAGTGGGACCTTATGTCGATAAAGAGGGAATCTCCATGCTGTTGGGTGGTGGAACTTTATTAGTTAAAGGCGACGAAAACTTTTATGGAGTAGGACATAACTCCGTTTATCGATTCAATGATAAGGATATAATGTTTAGTCACGCCTATGACAAAAATGACAAGGGAAAACCCAAATTAATTATCCATGAGTTAAAATGGGACGACCAAGGATGGCCAACTGCGATTGAATTTGAATAATGGTAAATACACTATTCCTCAGGTAAATATACTTGTTTTGTAAGTATTCAGTATAACAAAAATATGATGTGTATTTCGTTCGTATCAGGATGAATTTCCTGTCTGGATATTTATTGGGGTAAAACAGGGAGTGTTTGATAATCAGGATATAAGGCCGATTAGTTGTCGTTTTTTACAAAGAATTAGGAGGTTTATCGGCCTTAAAACGGTTTTACTTGGAAATCAGTTTGTTTTTCGTTCTATTTCCTTCAGATTATCCATCTTCTTTTTGGCCAAAAAACTGTAAATATCGCCCAAGTGTTCTTTTACCCTTTGGTGACTAAATTCGTAAACTTTTTCAATAAGCCCATCAAGGAAGTCGCGGTCGTGCGAAACAACAATAAGGGTTCCATCGAAGGCTTTGAGTGCTTCCTTTAGAATATCTTTGGTCTTCATATCGAGATGGTTAGTGGGCTCATCCAATATGAGCAGGTTTACGGGTTCGAGCAGCAGTTTGATCATGGAAAGCCGTGTTCGTTCACCTCCCGAAAGCACTTTTACCTTCTTGGCCGAGTTGTCGCCCCCAAACATGAATGCCCCAAGTATATCTTTTATTCTGGTGCGTATATCGCCCTCGGCCACATCGTCGATGGTTTGAAACACCGATAATTCTTCATTCAATAGCGAAGCTTGGTTTTGTGCAAAGTAACCAATCATCACATTGTGACCCAGTTGCAGGGTGCCTTCAAAATCAATCTCGCCCATGATGGCTTTCACTAGGGTTGAT
>DATERL010000226.1:0-7402 GCA_035271585.1 Prolixibacteraceae bacterium | reverse complement strand
AATAAAGGAGATTATAGAGCGTAGCGAATATACGCGACATTTTGTTGGCTAATCGGTATAAAACTATTCTTTTGAACAAAATACGTATTGAAAAACAAACCGACTGAATGGTTACAATAATTGTAGATTAGATTTTTAATTTAACAAATAAAAAAATAATTACGCATGTTAATAAATACTATATGTCCATTGCTGTATCCGTGCTAATTGCGGAGTTTTTAGCTTTTTACAGACCGCATTGCGGCACGACATCCGTCAGCTGACGGACGAAATCGGCAACAGCATATAGTAAAACCGATATATTAGAAAAGGCTTTCAATTTTTGAAAGCCTTTTCTAATATCTATAATTTTAATGTTCTTAGTTGTTGAAACTATTTATTGTTGCATTAATTAATAATGTAAGGCACAAACAATTGTAGTGAACCTCAATAATAAATAGTCAATAATAAATAGTCAATAATAAATAGTAATTTACTTATTTCACTTCGCCATTGGCAATTAGCCACTCAGCAATTTGCACGGTATTTAATGCAGCACCTTTTTTGATTTGGTCGCCAACACACCAAAAGGTCAAACCTTTTCCCGTAATATCTTTACGCAAACGACCTACAAACACATCGTCTTTGCCCGAAACAAACAATGGCATAGGGTATTGCTTTTCAGCTGGATTATCTAAAACAGTTATTCCTTTGAAATTTTCCATCGCTTTGCGAACTTCAGCAACCGAAAGTTCTTTTTCGGTTTCAACCCATATTGCTTCAGAATGGGCGCGGGCTACTGGTACACGAATGCAGGTAGCCGAAACCTCGGCATTGGTATGCATAATTTTTTTGGTTTCCCAGTTCATTTTCATCTCTTCCTTGGTATAATCGTTATCGAGAAACACATCGATTTGAGGAATGATGTTCATGGCCAATTGATAAGGGAATTTGTTCGGGGTAACCTTTTCGCCGTTGGCAACTTGTTTGATTTGTTCGTCGAGCTCGGCAATGCCCTGTGATCCAGCACCACTAGCAGCTTGATAAGTTGCACAATGCACGCGGGTAATTTTCGAAAGGTCGTTAATGGGCTTCAAGGCCACCACCATTTGTATGGTCGAACAGTTGGGATTGGCAATGATATTGCGTGGACGCACTTTTGCATCTTCGGCGTTAACTTCTGGTACAACCAAGGGTACATCGTCGTCGTAACGAAATGCACTTGAGTTGTCAATCATGATGGCGCCGTGTTTGGTAATTGTTGATGCATATTCTTTAGAGATACCAGCTCCGGCCGATGTTAAAGCAATGTCGATATCTTTAAAATCATCGCCATGTTTTAACTCTTTTACAAGCAATTTTTTTCCTTTGAATTCGTATTCGTTGCCTGCGCTACGCGTCGAACCAAATAATACCAATTCATCGAGCGGGAAATTCCGCTCCTCTAACACGCGAAGGAACTCTTGCCCTACCGCGCCACTTGCACCAACAATAGCGACTCTCATAGTTTTAATTTTTTAATTAATTTGTTATACCTTTAAACAATGAATAATATCATTTAATGATTTGTAAAATTAGAGATTGTATGCCAAAAAACACTATCCATTGTCAAATAATTTGCGCATTGGCGTTTGTCTTCACTTTAATTTTAAGTAACAACGCTTTTTCGCAAACAATTTGGTCCGAAACCTTCAATTTGCCCAATAAAGGCTATTGGGTTGACGATGCTGGAACTATAAATTCTGACCTTTCAGATGTACCGTGGAAACTTGATGTTGCGGATTGCGATTTTGCTTCCGTAAACCATTATGCTAAAACGGTCAGCACTTCGGGCGGACGTTTTGAGGTGCTTGGTTCCAACGGTGAAGTAATCTGGATTTCCGAAAAAATTGATATATCAGGTGCTCAATTGGTTAACATTTCGCTCGATGCGGGCGAAACCCTGAGTGGCAATGTTGCCGAAAAAAAATACCTAAAAGCTTATTATCGTATTGATGGAGAAGAGGAAAAACCATTTTTACCCGAATATCATGTTGCCGGAAATTGGTCATCAAAAAACCTCAAGCAAAATGCTTTGTTTGGGCGCGATTTACAAATTATCGTAAAAATGAATTCGTCGTACGCTGGCGATAAAGTTTACTTCGATAACGTGATGGTTGAAGCTGTTGATTCGTCAATGATATTTGCTTCACAAATACATATTGTTGAGTCGCCATTGTTCGCTTTTACTAGCGATACCATTGTTATTGCCGCTTCAACTTTCAATAATAATAACGACATAATTCGTGATTCAACCATTCACCTCGAATTGAAAAGTAGTTTTGATAAGGTGAATTTTATGGGATGGGATGATGGTGTTTATTATTGGAATATTGTGAGCAAAACCGATGGCGAAATGGCTTACTATGTGGTTGATGTAAAAGGTAAATTAAGTCCAGATAATTCAAGTATTCAATTTTTTTCGATCAAAGATATCCTGCTTTCTGAAAACTTTGAATCGAATGATTTTCGCAACTGGAGTTTCAATAATCAATGGGAAGTTACTTCCGATGGTGCTATTTCGGGAACAAAATCGATTAAACATATTAAACAAGCCGAAAGCGGAATTTCGGAGTTGCAATACAGCGGCTTGACTTTTCAATTGAACGAAAAAGATTTTCTATTTTCATTTAAATTGAAAAATGGAAATTGGGATCCTTCAAGCTCAAACTATTACTACTTATGGCTTGCTAGTCAAGGTAGTAGTGTACATCCCGATGGTTACGCTATTGGAATTAACCTTATTGGCAGCGACGACTTTGTTTCGCTATGGAAAATGCGCAATGGTAAGCCCGAAATTTTGTTGGCCAAAACATTGTTCGATTGGGATATGGGTCAGCTGGCAGAAGTAAGTTGCATGCGCACAGCAAAAGGGACGTGGGTTATTAGTGCCACCAATCTTAGTAATAACGAAAGTTATTCGGCCTCGGCATTCGACAACGAATTTGGAAAAATCGATAACCTGCGCTTGGTTTATAATTATACTTCGACCCGCTCGGGTGAACTGTGGTTCGATGATTTGCTGATTGTTGGCCAAAATGCCGCTCCTTTTATAATGAATGTAAGCCCTAACGATAACGGGACTTTAAACGTTTATTTCAATAAACCCATTGATGCCAGCAATTTGTCTGTTTTAGATTTTTCATTGCTTGGTGAAAGTGGCAATACTTATCCCATACAAAATGTCGAAGTGTTGAATACTAAACAGTTACTCCTAACTTCGAGCCCCATAAGCGATATCCAATTAACCTTAAGTGCAAACCGTATTCGCGATCTCGAAGGACAAATGACACCGATTACAACTTTCGATTTTAAATATGTTTTTGAAGCCCTCGTTCATGATATAATCATCAACGAAATTATGGCCGATCCCAACCCATCGGTAGGACTTCCACTTGCCGAATATGTTGAGTTATACAACCGTAGCACGAAAAATATTCAACTTAAAAACTGGAGCCTTTTTGTTCGTAATACAAAATATACAATTCCTGAAAAATTAATAAAACCAGGCGAATACGTGGTTTTATGCGACAGTACTTTTGTGACTGGAACCAATTCCGACAAACAGCTACTTATTTTCAAGCGCTTTCCTTCGTTATTAAATGGCGGTACTTTACTGAAAATTACAACATTAAAGGGCGAAATAATTGATGAAATAAACTATTCGGATACTTGGTATGGCGATAAAGAGAAAGCGAAAGGAGGATATAGTTTGGAGCGAATTGATGTCGAGCGTTTTTGCAATCAACCAGGTAACTGGCTGGCTTCGACCAATAATACTGGAGGAACACCCGGTTTTGCAAACTCAATAAAGGGTGACAATATGGATGAGCTTGCTCCCGAACTACTTGGTGTTGATGTAGTTTCGTCAACTAAAATTGAAGTGGTTTTTTCTGAACCCTTAGATTCGGTAATGGCACGTCAGCTATCGCTTTATTCTATTCAGGGAAATTCAATTCAACAAGTAGAATATCAGCCTGGCAGTTTATTTTTAACGCTTGTTTTAAGCCAAGCCTTATTGGTTAATACCGAATATACTTTGAAAGTAAATTATGCTGTTGATGAATGTGGTAATGTTTCACCTGAGATGTCAGTTTCGTTTTCAAACGCTGTATTGGTGAAAAATGATGTACTAATTAACGAAGTATTGTTTAATCCTGTCACCAACGGAGTCGATTTTGTTGAACTGTATAATAACTCGGGAATTACCATCGATTTGATTAATCTGAAACTGGCCAATCGTGACGATTTGCTCAACTTGAAACCAATTTACAATATTACTTCTAGGCATACGCGCTTTTATCCGGGAACCTATATGGCAATAACCGTTGATCCCGATAATATTGCAGAAAACTACTATGTTCCTTATCCCGAAAACTTATTTCAAGCCGACCGTGTTCCGGCTTATAACAATGATAAAGGTCGTGTGGTGGTGCTTAGCGACTCGTTGGTTGTGCTCGACGAGTTTGTTTATAATGAGACGATGCAAAACCGCTGGGTCCGCGATATGAACGGGGTTTCGCTTGAACGCTTATCGCTCACTAAAGAAACCAATTTGTCGTCGAATTGGAAATCGGCATCAACTACTGCCGGGTATGCAACGCCGGGTTACGAAAATTCGCAGTTGGATATTACCGAAGAACAGGTAAATGGCATCGAATTGGCTTGGGATGTTGTATCGCCCAACGGTGATGGCTATAACGACGAACTACTAATTACCTTCCTTTTGGATGAACCGGGTTATTTGGCCAATATTTTCATTTTTAATGCCAATGGCGCCGAAGTAAAAAGGCTGATGAACAACAATTTGGTTGGTAATAAAACTAAAATAAGCTACGATGCACGCAATCATAAAGGCGAATTATTGCCCATGGGCACTTATTTATTGATGGCCGAGCTGCTTCAGTTCGATCGCAAACTACAGGTTTTTAAAGTGGCATTTCATGTTACCGATAAGTATTAAGTGTTTTAATATCCATGAAAAACATTTTTACACAACACTATATTGTCAACTATAAAGTTGAATAAACTCAATAGATCAATAAAAATAAAACTATAAAGTTGTGTGACATGGAAACATATCGTATATTTGGAACGTATTTTATTTGCCAATGACATCGAAAAATGAAGTAGCAATCTATTTAAAGGAGCTGAAAGTGAAAATGAGGATTTTCGGTATATTGTTTCTCGATGACCGCGGAAAGAATCAACAAACACTACATGATTTAGAAATTTCACCAACCAAACGCAAAGAAATAATAGGCTCGTTAAAGGCCGAAGATTTTTCACAAGGCCCTTTAGATGAAAAAATGCGTGGCCTATTGCCCATGTGGGTTTTTGGTAAACTTGTTAAAAAACATGAAGTGTATATCAAAATCAGCATGGGTGTTGAAAACAGTGGGGCAGTTTGTATTTCGTTTCATATTGCTGAATATCATATGGTTTATCCATTTAAAAAATGAACATTATGAAAAGTCCATTTACAGGCAAGAAAATGAACATTATAAAAGAATGGCGAAACTTGAGTTTTCGTAAGGAAGAATTCAAGGTATTGTTTCATTCATACCAATGTAAAGATACTGGCGAACAATTCGAGGATGATGCGCTTTCGAACTTGAATTACAATCAACTGGTCAATCAATACAGGGTGAAGTATAGTATTCCTTTTCCGGAACAAATTATTTCAATACGTAAGAAGTATATGCTTTCGGCTACAAAAATGTCCGAGATATTGGGTTTTGGCACAAATGGGTATCGACAGTATGAAGCAGGCGAAGTACCCAATCAGTCTAATGCTAAACTGATCCAATTAGCAGGTGATCCACATGAGTTTAAAAAGCTTGTTGGTTATTGCACAACCCTTGACCATAAGTTTGTTGATAAAACATATTGTACCGTTGTTGATCTATTGGAAGCTCAAAAGAAGAACAAATTTGATAGGCAACTTGAGAATTATTTTTTTGGTTCTTGTTCGCCAAGTTCTTTAACAGGTTACAAAATACCTGAAGTTAATAAGTTTTCTGAAATGGTTGTATTCTTTACCGAAAAGCTGGAGCCATGGAAAACTAAAATGAATAAACTGTTGTTTTATGCTGATTTCACAATGTATAAACAAACAGGGTTTTCAATGAGCGGTGTTCAATATCGTGCTATTACAATGGGGCCTGTGCCTAATAATTTTAATAGTATATTTGAATATTTAGCGAATAAAAATCAGATCGATATTTATTATACGATTTTTCGCAATGGCAGCACTGGAGAACAAATTAAGCCAAATTCCGAAAAAAAGTTCAACAAAGAATTATTTACCGCATCTGAATTGGATGTGTTAAGTTCAGTTGTTGAGCGGTTTAAGCATTCATCGACCAACGAAATAATCGAAACAAGCCATAAAGAAAAGGCCTGGATAGAAAATAAGGCCGACAGAAAACTAATTGACTACAACTATAGTTTTGAGTTAAATTTAGAAAAATAGTCCCACAGCGCATCTGACGGCGTTTGTGCTGTAATCTGTACCGGTTCTTTCGATACCGGGTGCATAAACTCTATTTTACGGGCATGAAGGTATATACCGCCATTGGGGTTCGACCGGGGAAAACCATATTTCATATCGCCTTTTATGCGACATCCAATGCTTGCCAGTTGTGCCCTTATTTGATGATGACGACCTGTGACCAGCTCAATTTCAAGCAAGTGGTATTTATCCGAACTGCCCAATAAACGGTAATTTAAAATTGCCTCTTTACTGTCGGGTTTTTCGGTGGTGTGGGCGTACGACTTGTTTTGTTTAGTGTTGCGAACCAGCCAATGGCGCAGGATACCTTCGCTTGGCGATGGTTTTTTGTCAACCACTGCCCAGTAAGTTTTTTTAATGGCATCATCTTGCCTGAACATCTCGTTAAGACGGGTAAGTGCTTTACTGGTGCGGGCAAACAATACCACACCACTGGTGGGACGATCGAGCCGATGACACACACCCAAATACACTTCGCCGGGCTTGTTGTATTTTTGTTTGATGTAATCCTTTACCAAATCGCTCAGTGGGGTATCGCCTGTTTTATCGCCCTGTACAATTTCGTTTCCGGTTTTGTTCACTGCAATAATGTGGTTGTCTTCGTAAATTACTTGCATTGTATAAATGTATTTGGGGCAAAGTTAAGCAATCTGGTTTTATTATGGCACTAATAAAAATAGATCGTTAGATTATTGGAATTAAAACAAGAGGTAACCATTCAGTCGGTTTGTTTTTCAATACGTATTTTGTTCAAAAGAATAGTTTTAAGGCCGATAGAACATCAATTCTTTGTAAAAAATGGTTGATCGGCCTTGGTTTTATAGTTATCAATTATCCCCAGGGTTAAAACCCTGGGCAATTCATCCTGTT
>DATERL010000225.1:0-13438 GCA_035271585.1 Prolixibacteraceae bacterium | reverse complement strand
ATTATAGAAAGAATAATATTATTCTTTCACGTGCTGGCGATATTCATTTATTATTAGCCGAGGCAGTTAACCGACTTGGCGAAACCGAAACAGCCTTAGCCCTCTTAAATCATGGATTCAATGCAATGAGTAAGCCTCCGCTTGAATATCGCTATTGGGTTGAAAATGTAGGGATAAGAGGAAGGGCTTATTTGAAAAAAAGAACCATTCCTAAAGAAATAAGTGAAAATCCAGATCAATTAATGATTTTTATCGAAGATCTTATTATTGAAGAAAGAGCACTTGAATTAGCATTTGAAGGAAAAAGATGGTTCGATTTAACTCGTATAGCTAGAAGACGTAACGATGTAAATTATATCGTAAATATAGTTACACCTAAGTATTCAGATCAAGCAAAAATTTCAAAAGTAAGCAACATCTTAAAAGATGAAAATAATTGGTATTTACCTTTTGTAAAATAAAAACAAAAAGGTAAATCAACGTGAAACCAATTATACTTAAACTATAATTTTTTAAAAGAAACAAGAGAGGCTGTCAAAATAGAAATGACAGCCTCTTTTTTCATGCTCATAACCATAACAGCATATCAACGTTCTACTATCACAAGTAAAAGCTATGGTGAAAATTATTTTCAACAAGTCTTAGGGTGAAAAAACCGACTAAATAAATAATTAATTTAGATTCCGAGGGAGGCGAACCCGGCGGATACATTGTAACAACAGGCAATCCCGAACAAGTTGCAGCATGCAATGAATCGTACACAGGGAGGTTTTTAAAGGAGAAAATAGTTTAAAAATCGTCACAACAATTTTTCCTGACTATCGACCAACTGGTTTAGTTTTGACAACTCATGTTTAAAGAAAAAGAAAACAACTACTGCCGAAATAAAATCGGCCACTGGCATTGATAACCAAACACCATCGAGACCAAAATAATTTGGGAAAATAAGCAAGAGCGGGATAAGTATAATAACTTGCCTTAACAATGATAATAACATGGCCAGTTTGGCTTTACCTGTAGATTGATAATAACTTCCTACTACAATTTGGAAACCCGATAAAACACTCATGGCCATGGCAATGCGAATACCCCGAACACCAATATTGAAAAGCTCCCGATCGGCTGTATTAAACATTTTAACTATGGCTCCCGGGAATATTTGTGCAATAAAGAAACCGCCAACTGCAATTAGACTGGCTATTTTGATGCTTTTAAAAAGAGTAAGTCTCACCCTGTCGTATTGTTTAGCGCCATAATTAAAACCAATAATTGGTTGCACAGCCATATTTACCGACACCACACACATGAAAATGAGCGACATCACACTCATCAAAATTCCGTTAGCAGCAACGGCAATGTCGTTCCCGTGTTTTAAAAGCTGAGTATTGAATAAACCGTGTACTAAACTCGAAGCCAACTGCATGGCAAAGGGCGCCATGCCAATGGCAACAATATTCTGTAACTATTCAGTCGCTTTACATTGATATTTTCTGACGCTTCAATTTTTACTTTTTTTTTGGTTTCAAGCCTTGAGATTTTGACAGAGTCATTTTTTCTGCTTTTTATCCAATTACGCATTTCTCATTGAGTTCATTTTTCGAAACTCAAACTTTAGGCAGCAAAGTGTTGATAACGTCGTCTTTAATGGTTGATTTCTTTTATGTTTTTATTTTTGGTTTTCGGTTTTTCGTTGCGTACTTTATCCAATATGAAAGACGATCAAGATATCTATAAACTTTTAGGGACATTGTTTCTCCGCATTGATCAACTCGAAAGAGAGAATAATTCTTTGCACGTTAAAGTTGCCCAATTGACTGATCGCCTTACCAAACATGAAACACCCAAGGACAGTGGCAATAGCAGCAAGCCGCCATCAAGTGATTTTCCCAAGCCTAAAAAAACACAAAGTCTTCGTGAAACTTCGGGCAAAAAGCTAGGAGGACAGCCCGGTCACAAAGGAAACACACTTCAAATGGCAGAAACACCTGATGTGGTAAAAGAACTAAAACCGGAGCATTGCTCTTCTTGTGGTTGCACATTTACAGGCCATCACTTTGTTGATGCTGGTCGCAGACAAGTCATCGACATTCCACCAATACACCCCATTGTTACCGAGTACCGAGTATTCAAAGCTATTTGTAACTGTGGACATGAAACAGTGGCAAAATTCCCTGAAAACGTTGCCACACCAGTCAGTTATGGTGTTAATATACAAGCATTGGTTGCTTACCTAAGTGTCCGTCAATACATGACAGTGGCAAGAATTGCCGAGTTTTTTGGCTCTGTAATGAACCAAAAAATAAGTACAGGAGGAGTATGCTACCTGCTCGAAAAATCAAAACGCAAATCAGAGCCCCATTATGAATACATTCGACAGTTTGTGCTTGACAGTCCCATTGTTGGTGCTGATGAAACAGGGGTAAACATTAACGGAAAAAACCATTGGGCTTGGGTTTTTCAATCCCCACTGGCCACCTTTCTTAATATCCATAAAAGCAGAGGGTTAAAAGCTATCAACGAAATTATGCCCGAAGGGTTTGAAAACTCTGTACTAGTGACCGATTGCTGGGCAAGCTATTTTAAAGGGCTTATAACGTTGCATCAGCTGTGTACGGCGCACCTGATGAGAGAACTGAAATATTTTGGGCAACTCTACCCTCAAAATAATTGGTCGGGACGTATGCTCGGATTGATACAAAATGCTATTGAACTCAGAAAAAAAGAGCTTCTTTCACCAAATAAAATTGAGGAGATAAAACGAACTTTTACATTATTGCGAGATGAACCAATTGATCATAAATTCAAAGAACTTATTACTTTTCAAAAACGGATGGTCAAGTACTCTGATCACGTTTTCTATTTTCTTGATAATCCCGAAGTGCCACCCGATAACAATGGTTCTGAAAGGGCATTGAGAAATTTCAAAGTAAAACAAAAAGTAAGCGGTTTATTTCGTTCAATAGGTGGTGCTGAAATATTTGCCACTTTAAGATCAGTGGTCGACACTGCCATCAAACAGGGACAAAACCCATATGAAAAACTTTTGTCTATATTAATGCCGATACCGACTGAATAGTTACAATATTCTTTATAATTGCCCACTCAAGTTTCATGTATTTATAATGAAGCTTTACTACCGATCGTTTTTGCACAAAATGCAAAACCACCCATACGCTCATCAGCATCATTGAAATTACAGTTGCCCAAGCTGCGCCTTTAACCCCCATACCAAATCCAAATATAAAAATAGGGTCGAGCACAATGTTGGCACCGGCACTTATCAACATCGAATACATGGCCACACGGGCATTACCTTCGGCACGTATCACGTTATTAAGCGAAAAACCTACCACCTGAAATATTACGAAAGGAAGAATAATAAGCAGATAGTCCTGCGCATAAGCAATGGTTTGATCCGAAGCACCAAATACCCTGAGCAGCGGATCTTTTATAAAAAAGATAAGTATTGAAACAAAAACCGAAACCAATATCATTAACGAAAAGCCATTGGCTAGGGTTTTCTCTGCTTTTTGCTGATCTTTTTCACCCAAACTGATAGAGACCATTACCCCGGTACCAACGCCAAACAACATCCCAAAAGCCATCATAATGAGCATAATGGGGTAAATAATGCTTAAGCCCGAAAGTGCTTCGGCACCAACACCCTGCCCTATAAAAATACGATCAACAATATTATACAACGAACTGACAATCACACTGACAAATGCCGGCCAATAATATTTCTTAATCAATAATCCAACTTTCGCGTTTCCAAGCTCGTGCGATTGTTCCATCCAGTTTTGTTTTGCTGCAAATGTAAAAATTCATACTAAAACAGCATAAACAAATCGAGCTAAAAACAGTTCAATCAAATTACAGAAACCAGAAAACATTTAGATGTCTGTTTAATTTACATTCCCATTTATATTGCCATGTAATTCAAGGATCACACACACACACACACACACACACACACACACCATTACGGAGGCGAAGATGACATATCCACACCAGCCGTTGCAAACATCTAACTAGCTAGGGAGTTTAAATTCCTACCCGGGTTTCTTTTATCACTCTTTCCCTTATCGATTCGGCTACAAAACTATTTAATGATGTTTTATGCTTCATAGCAAGCAAAGCCGCCTTTTGGTGAAGTACTGGAGAAACCCGAACATTAAAACTTCCCTTAAAAGGCTTCTCTGGCTTAATGCCTTCATTTTTACAATCAGCTAAATAAGTTTCAATAGCTTCTTTAAAGTCGCCTTCAAGTTCCTTGCCTGTATTTCCTTCATAAGAAATCAAACCTTTTACTCCAAACACTTTACCATACAACAAATCATCCTCTTTGCTGTATTCAATACTTCCAGTATAACCTTTATATTCTAAGTTTTTCATCGCATTTATTGTTTTTATTTTTATGTTATTAGATGGAACTCGCCTTCAAAAAATATTCAAACACATAAGCTCGTTTCATAGTCCCAGTACCTCCTTAATCTGCGTTAACTGATAATGTTTCATAATTCCTGACGGATGGGGTTTGTGTAACATTATCGGAACATTTTCTTTATTAATAAACTTTACCCTGGAGCCGGAAGTCTTTCCTTTCTTCACTTCTTTAAAATCAAAGTACCCCAAAAGTTTAACTACTTCATCATAATAAAAATCAGATGGCAGAGTTAAAAATCTAATGATCAGTTTTTCTCTCTTAGACATACGCAAAAGTAACTATATTTAGTTGCAAATTCAATAGACTAATCATTTTAACGGATAATATTTCTCTGTCTTTTTTTGCAATAGATTGGTAGATTTTTAGATATGAGTATTGAGACAGATAGTAACATTTTGATATTGTGCATGTTAGGCCAATCGACTAGGATATTTCAATTTATTAATAATCAACTGGTTATAAAAATATAACGAACTATTGTTTTTGCATATCTTCCAAATAATCGGTTCGGTGAAGCTTAGGTTTTTATGGCTTCGGATTTACAACTCTACACAAACTCACTCAAAACCAAATTATTGCGTATAAAAACAAGGAAACGTTATATAATATGATCACACATTCCAGGCTAGAATCTAAAATTAGCAGAGTCAAAAACAGCGAATGTAATAAAAGGTCAACATAATTAAATCGCCACCAGCAGCTACAAACATCCCAACAAGTTAAGATCAATTCATATTCTGTTATGAAGAAAGGGGTTAATTAGCAGTAAAACCACTAAATAACCCCTCTCTGAAACAACAATGATATTGTTTTCTAAACCCAAAATACGTTTAATGCCTAAACACTAATTCCTGATTTTCTAAATCAACAACAATTGTTTTATCCTTGTCAATATCACCTGCTAAAATACGCTTCGACAAATCATTCAAAATGTATTGTTGCAACACGCGTTTAACGGGGCGAGCACCATAATGTGGCTCGTAGCCTACCGAGGCAACCCAATCAACAGCCGCATCGGTCATTTCAATTTTAAAGCCTTGCTCATTGAGCCTAAAGGCAATTCGCTCGAATTGTAACTGAACAATATCGTGAATTTCGGTACGTCCCAATGGTAAAAACATAATGGTATCGTCGATACGGTTCAGAAACTCTGGTCTTATGGTTTTCTTCAATAAATCAAACAATTGCGTACGTGCTTGCTCATATTTTTGGTAACGATTACTATCGTTTATCCCCTCAAAAGTTTGCTGAATTAATTGCGAACCAATGTTTGAGGTCATGATGATAATGGTATTAGTAAAGTTGACCACTCGGCCTTTATTATCGGTTAGTCGGCCATCGTCGAGCACTTGCAACAACACGTTAAACACGTCGGGGTGCGCTTTTTCAATTTCGTCGAACAGCACTACCGAATAGGGTTTACGACGCACAGCCTCGGTCAACTGCCCACCTTCGTCGTAGCCCACATAACCTGGAGGCGAACCAATAAGGCGGGTTACCGAAAACTTCTCCTGATACTCGCTCATATCGATACGGGTAATCAAGTTCTCGTCGTCGAACAGGTATTCGGCCAAAGCTTTTGCCAGCTCGGTTTTACCCACGCCTGTTGTTCCCATAAAAATGAAGGATCCAATGGGGCGTTTTTCGTCTTGCAAACCAGCACGACTTCTGCGTACCGCATCGGCCACGGCAATAATGGCTTCTTTCTGTCCCACTACCCTTTTTGATAGTTCAGCTTCGAGGTGAAGTAATTTTTCGCGTTCACTCTCCATCATTTTCGAAACAGGAATACCAGTCCAACGGCTCACCACTTCGGCAATATCGTCGGAGTCAACTTCTTGTTTCACCAAAGAACTTTTCTTTTGCTTTTCTTCCAATTCGGTTTGCAAACGGGCAATATCCTCTTCGGCATTCTTAATAAGACCATAACGAATTTCGGCCACTCGCCCATAATCGCCTGTTCGTTCGGCTTGATCGGCCTGATATTTATAATCTTCAATTTCTTGCTTGTTTTTCTGAATACCATCGATCAGGCGTTTTTCGATGTTCCACTCGGCACGGTAACGCGTACGTTCTTCCTGCAAATTGGCCAGTTGTTCTTCAATGCCTTTCAGTTTCGAGTGGTCGTTTTCGCGCTTAATGGCTTCCCGTTCAATTTCTAACTGCATAATTTTGCGTTCTACCTCGTCGAGCTCTTGTGGCACCGAATCCATTTCGAGGCGCAATTTAGCAGCAGCTTCATCCATCAAATCGATGGCTTTATCGGGTAAAAACCGCTCAGTAATGTAGCGATGCGAAAGCTGTACCGCCGAAATCAACGCCTCATCTTTGATTCGAACCTTATGGTGATTTTCGTAACGTTCTTTCAAACCTCGCAAAATCGAAATGGTACTCAAAACATCGGGTTCCTCGACCAATACTTTTTGGAAACGACGTTCGAGCGCTTTATCTTTTTCAAAATACTTTTGGTATTCGCCCAAAGTGGTTGCACCTATGGCACGTAAATCGCCACGAGCCAATGCAGGCTTTAGTATATTGGCAGCATCCATAGCGCCCTCGCTTTTCCCCGCACCAACAAGGGTGTGTATTTCGTCGATAAACAGGATAATTTGGCCATTGGCATTGACCACCTCGTTAACCACCGATTTTAAACGCTCTTCAAACTCACCTTTGTATTTAGCACCAGCTATTAAAGCACCCATATCGAGCGAAAAAAGAAGTTTAGATTTAAGGTTTTCGGGCACATCGCCTTTGAAAATACGTTGAGCCAAACCCTCAGCTATGGCCGTTTTTCCGGTACCGGGTTCACCGATCAAGATTGGGTTATTTTTGGTACGTCGCGAAAGAATTTGGAGCAAACGCCGAATTTCGTCGTCGCGGCCAATCACAGGGTCGAGCTTACCACTACGGGCTTGCTCCACTAAATTCACAGCAAAACGCCCCAATGCGTTAAACTTATCCTCAGCCGATTCGCTATCGACCTTAGCTCCTTTACGCAACTCTTCGATGGCTGCTTTTAGCTCCTTTTTATTGAGCCCTGCATCGGTCATTAATCGAGTTACTGCATCGCCAGTTTCGAGTAAGCCCATTAAAATGTGTTCAACCGAAACATACTGGTCGCCCATATCCGAAGCCAATTTAATGGCTTTTTGCACCGTAGTATTTGAAGCATTCGACAAAAAAGGCTGGCCACCGCTCACTTTAGGGTAACTTTCAACTACTTTGTCGAGTGCCATATTCATGGTCTGCACGTTAATGCCCAGTTTGTTAAAAATGAACTGGCTCACATTTTCAGCAATTTGTTGCACGGCTTTCAAAATATGGCCAGTTTCGATAGCTTGCTGACCGTACGAGGCCGTAATTTGTGCCGCCTGGTTCAGGGTATCGCGCCCTTTTATGGTGAAATTGTTCAAGTTCATAGTCTAATATTTTAAATGAATAAAATCGTAAACTGATGAGCAAATTTTCACCCAATATTAGAAAGCTGATTTTTTGACATGAGAAAGAGTAACAAACACGACATAAGTACAGGCATTCAACAAGTTATGTGCAATTATGGCAGTATATAATAGATTGTTAGATATTAGTATTGAGACAAAATGGAGAAAACTAAGATTCAATTATTTAGAGTGACATTCGGATAACCCGTAAGGCAAAATATTTCAATAACATAATCGGAATACAATCGAACAATCTATTGTAATCCGATTAAACTCTAAATTAACTGTTCAAAAACAGGCAAAAGTGAATGATAGGTATTAGGCAAAACCATCGTTTTTATTTCTTGAACAGACAACCATCGGGCTTCGGTAATATCCTCGTTGGTCTCGGGTACCGGCAACTGTTGACTGGAGCAATTCATCCGGTACCAATGGGTTGGTTTTAGCACCCATTTATTATGATGATACTTCGATTGATAAATATGATACGTAACAGTTTCCTTTTTTTGAATAATTAAATCAGAGATGCCGGTTTCTTCTTCCACCTCGCGCAATGCAGCGGCTTTCTTTTTTTCATCCTTTTCGATTTTACCTTTTGGTAGATCCCAAATTCCCCATCGTTTAATGCACAACAATTGGTTTTCGTTATTAAAGACCAAACCACCGGCTGCTTCGAAAATTTTAAAGAAACCCAAAAATGCTTTTTTAATATTTTGGGTTTGCGAAATAACTAAGGTCAAATTTCGGTTTTGAGAGTCGTCCATAAAAATTTTCCATGCATTTTCAAACTCCTCTAAACTATTTATTTTAAAACATAAGCTATTGTTATCAATTAGGGGTTGGTGCAACGAGAGCACAAAAACAATTCGATCATTAAAAAAAACTTTGTACATTTGCCCAGTATCAATTAAAACCTTAAACATGAGTGATTTTCAATTAGAAGTAACAAAAAGACTACTACAAATTAACACAATAAAAGTACAACCATCAAATCCTTTTACTTGGGCATCGGGATGGCTTTCGCCCATTTATTGCGACAATCGTAAGATATTGTCATACCCTTCAACACGCGAGTTTATTTGCGAGGAATTTACCCGTATTGTAAAAGAGAAATACCCACAAGCCGAAGTAATAGCTGGAGTTGCAACAGGAGCCATAGCACATGGTGCTTTAGTTGCCGAAAAACTAGGACTTCCTTTTGTTTACGTGCGTTCGAAACCGAAAGATCATGGTTTAGAAAACCTAATTGAAGGCGATCTTAAACCCGGACAAAAAATTGTGGTAATCGAAGATTTGGTATCAACAGGCGGAAGCAGTTTAAAAGCAGCCGAAGCCTTAACTAATTTTGGTGGCGATGTATTGGGCATGGTGGCCATATTCACCTATAATTTTCCGGTAGCCAAAGAAAACTTCAAAAAGGCAGGGCTTGAACTGACCACCCTTAGCAATTATAATATTTTGATTGAATACGCACTTAAAATTGGCGAAATAAGGGAAGAGGATGTTGAAAGCTTACAAAACTGGCGAAAAAACCCCTCGGAGTGGGGAAGATAAAATAGGATGGCATTCTGTAAATAAAAAAGCAAGCCGGTTTCAATTGATTCCGGCTTTTTTAAAAAAAAATAAGTTATGGGAGTGAACAAATATGTAAGCGAAGTAAAGGATATCAACCAAAACATCGAGATTGTTTATAATTTCCTTTCGGATTTCAACAATCTTGGTCAGTTTTTTAACGAATATACATTAGCACAAATTTCGCAACAAATACCCAAGGTTAAAATTGAAGATTTCCGTTCGGATACCGACAGTTGTGCATTCACAATTTCGTCGGTTGGTGAAGCCGGCTTGAGAATAATTGATCGCGAACCAGCCAAAATCATTAAAATCACAGGCGAAGGAAAAATCCCTTTTGAAGTCTATTTATGGATTCAGTTATTACCCGCAGGTCCCTACCAGTGTAAAATACGCCTAACACTTCATGCGCACTTAAACATGATGTTGAAAATGGTTTTAAATAACAAATTAAAAGAAGGAATAAATACCATAGCCGAAGCATTAACTCGGTTTCCATATCAATAGCTCTTTGTGACAATATGTCATCAATACAAAAACCAAGTCATAACGTCAAAAATATTATAAAAATTCAACTTCTTTGAAATGGTAGGTTTTTAAGGGTGCCGAAAGCGGCTTAATTTGCAACTGGCCAATAGCATTAACACCTTCAATCATTCCCTCATATTCACCATTTTTATCACGGTAGGTCGAAACTATACCGCGCTGGTAAAGCGAATCGTGATAATTTTCATTTATCATCTTAACATTTCCTTGACTTAACAGACTGTACCACTTATCGATACACTCACACAAAACCAACAACAATTCACTGCAGTCTAGTTCTTTTTTTAAAGAATAAATTAGCGATACCGGATTAGGCGCATCACTCAAAAAAACGGTCTGATTAATATTAATACCTACCCCAGCAATACTGCTCTCCAGAGTGTGTCCCATAATCGAGTTTTCGATTAAAATACCCGCAACCTTCTTATTACCAATATAAATATCGTTTGGCCACTTCACTTTCACCTTATCAACAAAAAGCGTAAGCAAATCTCTTACACCCAATGCAATCACCTTAGAAAGAAGAAATTGTTGTTGCACCGGTAAAAATTTGGGGTAAAAAACGAAACTAGCCAAAATATTTTTCCCATATTCGCTTTCCCATTGGTTTGAAAGCTGTCCACGACCGCTTGATTGAGCCTTGGCAACAACAACAGTACCCTCGATGACATTGCTATTGGCTAATAATTTACTGGTATAGTTATTGGTCGAATCAATCTCATCTAACTTTATTATTTTTATACCGATAATTTCTGCCATAGTTTCCGGCGAATTAATTAGTGAAAAAGGTTAAATTTGCAAAACAGTAATACAAATATATGGAGAAGGTTGAACAAAAAAACACAAAGGACCATTTAATAGAAGCAATAATTGAAGGAGCAAGAAGAAAAAAAGGACTCAAAATATTGAATCTCGACTTAACAAAACTTAATAATACCGAGTGTAGTCACTTTATTATATGCCATGGCACATCAAACACACAAGTTGAAGCAATAGCCCATTCGATTGAAGAAACTGTTGAGGAAATTACCGGTGAAGATGTATGGCATACCGACGGATACAAAAATGCTCAATGGATTTTATTAGATTACGCCGAAATTATGGTACATGTATTTCATGTAGAATGGAGAAAACATTACGATTTAGAGCAATTATGGGCCGATGCAGAATTTATCAATTACAATTCAGAAAATTAAATAACAATGGCTGAGAACAAAAATAAAATGAAAAACCCCATCCCCGACAGTTTAAAACCGAAGAAAGGGGTCAATGGCAAACCTAAATTTAATTTGTCATTTCTGTATATTGCCATCATTGTAATTTTGGGCATTCAGTTTTTCATGTCCGGCAAAACACCGGTTGAAACAGAGTGGTACTCGGTAAAGCGCACCATGGTCCAAAATAACGATGTTGAAAAAATTGTGGTTTTAAATAAAACTAAAGCCAACATTTACTTAAAAAAAGACAGCTATGCGAAGTACAAGGAGGATTTAGGAACGGGATTTAGCGCACCCGATGCAAATGGTCCCCACTTTTATTTTACCCTTGGATCAACCGATTCGTTCGAGAGCAACCTAGAGAAAGCCTGGGCCGAGTACAAACTCGAAGAATTTTCGTTTGAATATAAGGAAACCTATGACTGGGGAGGGATTCTAAGTTTCTTGTTCCCAGTTGCGCTAATCATCTTCTTTTGGTGGTTTATATTCCGCCGCATGAGCAAAGGTGGTGCAACAGGCCCGGGAGGTGGCATTTTCAACGTTGGAAAATCGCAGGCTAAACTTTTCGATAAGGATCAAAAAGTAACTACATCATTCAAAGATGTGGCCGGATTGGCCGAAGCAAAACAAGAAATTGAAGAAATTGTATCATTCTTAAAAAGCCCCGAACGCTACACCAAATTAGGTGGAAAAATACCAAAAGGAGCCCTATTGGTTGGCCCTCCAGGAACTGGAAAAACATTATTGGCCAAAGCAGTAGCCGGCGAAGCACACGTTCCATTCTTCTCAATGTCGGGTTCCGACTTTGTTGAAATGTTTGTTGGCGTTGGTGCATCGCGGGTGCGCGACCTTTTCAAACAAGCCAAGGAAAAATCGCCCTGTATTGTATTTATCGATGAGATTGATGCCATTGGCCGTGCCCGTGGGAAAAACCCTAATATGGGTTCGAACGACGAACGCGAAAACACTTTAAACCAATTACTTACCGAAATGGATGGTTTTGACACCAATTCGGGAGTTATTATTTTAGCGGCGACCAACCGTGCCGATATACTTGACCGCGCATTAATGCGTGCCGGACGTTTCGACCGTCAAATTCATGTTGAGCTGCCCGATTTAAACGAACGCCGTGAAATATTCAACGTACACCTTAAACCATTAACTCTTGATGCAAGTGTTAATGTTGACTTTTTGGCTCGCCAAACCCCGGGATTCTCGGGCGCTGATATTGCCAATGTTTGCAACGAATCGGCCCTTATTGCAGCCCGAAACGAACATACAGCCGTGCAAAAACAAGACTTTTTGGATGCTGTTGACCGAATTATTGGTGGTTTAGAAAAGAAAAACAAGATCATATCATTCGAAGAGAAAAAAACCATTGCCTACCACGAAGCAGGACACGCTACCGTTAGCTGGCTACTTAAACATGCACACCCTCTGGTAAAAGTAACCATTGTTCCACGCGGGAAAGCATTAGGCGCTGCATGGTACCTGCCCGAAGAACGCTCCATTACCACCAAAAATCAAATGATGGACGAACTGAGCGCTACATTGGGCGGACGTGCTGCCGAAGAACTTTCGTTTGGCGTTATTTCGTCGGGTGCACAAAATGACCTCGAAAAAGTAACCAAACAAGCCTATGCCATGGTTTGCTATTTTGGCATGAGCGAAAAAGTTGGCAACCTGAGTTTTTATGACTCAAGCGGACAATCGGATTATGGGTTCACAAAACCCTATAGCGAAAAAACAGCTGAATTAATCGATAGCGAAATTAAAGAACTGATTGACCACGCGTATGGGCGAGCCAAAGAGGTATTAATAGCGTACAAAGAGAAGCATAAAATACTGGCTGAACGCTTACTCGAAAAAGAAGTGCTTTTCACTGAAGATCTTGAAGAAATTTTTGGCAAACGTCCCGGTTCTAAAAATAAAGAGATAGCAGATGACGAGCAAAAAACGGATTCAGAAAAAGCATCAATAGCTGAAATGTCCAATATCAAAACAGATAAAACTGACGATGCGCCCATTGATGAGGTTATCGCTTAAGCATTCATTTTGAAAAAATAGTAGGCTCGGTTATTCATAAATAATCGGCCTTTTTTTTATTTGCTTTAAAAAAGTAATTTTCAATGGCATAATTGATACAATTTTCCATATTTGCTGAAAATATTGAGCTGGATTAAAAATTGTACAACATACATTGTCCAATATTTGCC
>DATERL010000224.1:0-16109 GCA_035271585.1 Prolixibacteraceae bacterium | reverse complement strand
GTATGGCTTTTAGCGAGGTGCGCGAGTACCAATTTGGCGACGATATTCGGAATATTGACTGGAACGTTACGGCCCGCTACAACAAGCCTTTCGTTAAAATATTTGAAGAAGAACGTGAACTAACTGTGATGTTAGTAATTGACGTGAGCGGATCGCGCAATTTTGGCACCTTCGATAAATACAAGAAGAATGTGATTACCGAGATTGCTGCCGTGCTTGCTTTTTCAGCCATTCAAAACAACGATAAAATTGGGGTCATCTTCTTTTCCGATAAAATAGAAAAGTTTATTCCACCTAAAAAAGGGAAAAGCCATATTCTCCGAATCATTCGCGAGTTAATCGATTTTGAACCAAGTAGTAACAACACCAGCATCACCACCTCATTGCAATACCTCACCAACGCCATTAAAAAGCGGTGTACGGCTTTCATTATTTCCGACTTTATTGACGACAACAGCGACTTAAAAAAGGCGTTCTCAATTGCCAATAACAAGCACGATATGGTGGCAATAAGAATTTACGACGAACGAGAAGCAAAACTTCCATCAATTGGCATGGTGAAAATGAAAGATGCCGAAACAGGCCAATACCTTTGGGTTGATACTTCGAGCCGAAAAGTGCGGGGAGCATACCAACACTGGTGGAACGAAATGAACACCCAACTCGATAACGTGTTTTCAAAAACCGGAGTCGATTACGTTAACATTAATACCCGCGAAGATTATGTGCGTTCACTAATGACCCTTTTCAAAAAAAGAGGCAGTTAACAATGAAGATACAACTATTGAAAATACCGGTTTTAATACTCTTGCTGCTTTTTTCGTTAAGCAATAAGGCGCAAGAAGTAAAAATTAAAGCAGTACTAGACAGTACTGTTATCCTTATTGGCGATCAGGTAACGCTGAACCTCCAAATTGAGTATCCCAAACAACTCGAAGTGCAGTTTCCAATGCCCGGCGATTCGTTGGGCAGCTCAGTCGAAATTGTGGAGCGCCTTCAGCTTGACACGCTAATCATCTCGGGCGAACGGCTCCTGCTCACACAAAACTTTATTGTCACCTCGTTCGATACCGGTTATCACGAAATCCCACCTTTTTTATTTCGCATAAAATATGGTGAAATGGTCGATTCATTTGAATCGAACCCAACAGGCATAATGGTGTTTACCTTACCACAGCTCGACTCGCTAATGACTGCAATTGGTGGCCCAATTGACATTAAACCGCCATACGAAGCGCCAATCACCTTAAAAGAAATTGCGCCTTGGCTGTTGGGATCGCTACTGGCCGTTGGTTTAATTTTCTTAATTCTTTATGCTATAAAAAGGAAGAAGAACAACCAACCCATTTTCAGCTTTCCACAAAAACCGAAAGAACCAGCCCACATAATTGCACTACGCAAACTTGACCGTATCAAAGATGATAAAACTTGGCAACACGGGCATATAAAACAATACCACAGTGAACTGGCCGATACCATCCGTGAATACATCGAAAACCGTTTCGAGATTAATGCCATGGAGCTAACAAGCGACGAAACCATTGCGGCATTTACTTACCGCAGGGATCTTTTGAGCGAAAGCATTTTCGATAACCTGAAACGACTACTTAAAAACGCCGATCTCGTAAAATTTGCCAAGTTCGAACCCCTGCCCGACGATAACAACCTGGCCATGGTTGATGCCTACTTCTTTGTAAACCAAACTAAATTGGAACCCAAACCCGAAACAAAAACAAATACCGACCTCGAAGAAGGGAAAGAAGTTATATTAAAATAGCAGAAAATAAAAAATCATGTTCAATTATACTTACGTAAATCCACATTTATTTCACCTGTTATGGGCCTTGATACCTATAATAGCCTGGTACATTTTACGTCAAAAGAAAATGAGCGCCAGCTTACAGATATCAACATTAAAAGGTTTTGCCGGAGCGACCAAAACATGGAAACATTATTTACGCCACCTGTTGTTTGTTATCAGGTTAGGAGTTTTGGCTTTGTTGGTCGTTGTTATAGCCCGTCCACAATCGTCCGAAAGTTGGGAAAATGTATCAACCGAGGGGATTGACATTATAATGTGCCTCGACGTATCCACCAGTATGTTGGCTCGCGACCTGAAACCCGACCGGCTCGAAGCGGCTAAAGATGTGGCAACCCAGTTCATTTCGGGTCGTCCATACGACCGCATCGGACTGGTAATTTTTGGCGGTGAATCGTTTACGCAATGCCCACTAACAACCGACCATGCCACAGTTATTAATCTTTTGCGCGAAACCACCACCAACCTAATCGAAGATGGAACCGCAATAGGAAACGGTTTGGCAACATCGGTTTCGAGATTAAAAGAGAGCGATGCCTTGAGCCGTGTAGTAATTTTACTCACCGATGGCGAAAATAACCGGGGCGAAATTCCCCCTTTAACAGCAGCCGAAATTGCCAGCACCTTCGGAATTAGAGTTTACACCATTGGTGTTGGAACGGTTGGAACGGCTCCCTACCCCATTCAAACACCTTATGGCACACGCATTCAAGATATACCAGTTAAAATTGACGAAGAAACAATGCAAAGCATTGCCGATGTTACAGGCGGAAAATACTTCAGAGCAACCAATAACGAAAAGCTCAAAAACATATACAACGAAATTGATGCCCTCGAAAAATCGAAAATTGAAGTGAAAGAATTCAGTAAAAGGGAAGAAGAATTTCAACCTTTTGCTTTAGCAGCATTGATACTGTTATTACTCGGTGTATTACTAAAGGTTTCGGTATTCCGAAATATACCTTAAACTTATTAAATTGAATAAAAATGGAAATGTTTCGATTTGCTAATCCAGAATTTTTTATAGCACTAATTATAGTACCCGTGCTCATTATCTTATACATCGTTTTTGGTATAAAACGCAAAAAAGCCATTCGCGAATTCGGAAACCCCGAAACACTGGCATCACTTATGCCCAATAAATCGGCAGCCCGTTTGGGATGGAAATTCACCATCATTATTTTGGCAATAACATTGATTATTATAGCATTGGCCCGTCCACAAATGGGCGCAAAACTCGAAAAAATAAAACGCGAAGGAGTTGAAATCATCATCGCACTCGATGTATCGAACAGCATGTTGGCCGAAGACATACAACCCAACCGGCTCGAGAGAGCAAAAAGAGCAATAGCCCGCTTAACAGAGCGTTTAAACAACGACAAAATTGGGCTGATTGTTTTTGCGGGCGATGCTTACACCCAAATTCCTATTACTACCGATTACTCATCGACAAAACTATTTTTGTCGGCAATAAGTACCAACATTGTACCAAAACAGGGTACAGCCATTGGATCGGCCATTAATTTAGCAACCCGATCATTCACCCCTAATGCCGAAAGTAGCAAGGCCATTATTATAATTACCGATGGCGAAAACCACGAAGACGATCCAGTTTCAATGGCGAAAACAGCCGCCGAGAACGGGATTATTGTTCATACCATTGGAATGGGATTGCCCCAAGGTGCACCAATCCCATATATTACAGCCAGTGGTCAAAAAGACTTCAGAAAAGATAAGAATGGCGAAGTTGTAGTGACAAAGCTCGATGATAAAATGTTGCAGGAAATTGCTAGCGCCGGAAACGGAAAATACATTAGGGCCAACAATGCCGAAGTAGGCATTAATGCCATTTTCGACGAAATTGACAAAATGCAAAAGACCGAACTCGAATCGAAAGTTTATTCTGAATACAACGACCAATTTATCTATTTCATTATTGCCGCATTGGCACTTTTAGTCATTGAGTTTTTTATACTTGAGCGTAAAAACAAACTATTGAAAAATGTTAGGCTTTTTAAATAAGATAATTATGAAGTACTTCGCGATAATAATATTAGTTTTTGCAACAATTTTTACTCAGGCACAGAACGAACGAAAATTTATTCGGCATGGGAACAAATACTACAATACAGCCGTCGAGAACAGCGACTCGACCCGGCTTGATTCAGTAAACTTTACCAATGCCGAAATTGAGTACCGAAAAGCCCTTGAGAAAAAACCAAACGATCAAAAGTCGCAATTGAATATTGGTAATGCGCTGTTTAAGCAACAAAAAATGGCCGAAGCCGCATCGCAATACGAACAAGCTTTGCAAGTAGCCACTACTAACGAAGATAAAGCAAAAACACATTTTAACTACGGCAATGCCATGTTGGGACAACAAAAGCTCGACGAGAGCATTGAAGCCTATAAAAACGCATTGCGAAACGATCCCACCGATTTACAGGCCAAATACAACCTTGAGTTCGCTCGAAAAATGAAAGAACAACAGCAAGAAAATCAAGATCAGAACCAGGACCAAGATCAGGATCAAAACAAAGATCAGAACAAAGATCAAGATAAGAACCAGGATAAAGACCAAGACCAAGATAAAGATCAGGACCAAAAGAAAGACCAAGATCAAAATAAAGACCAAGATCAGGATCAGAAAAAAGAACAACAGCAACAGCCTAAAATATCGAAACAAAATGCCGAGCAAATGTTAAAAGCGCTCGAAAACGATGAGCAAAAAACCCAAGAAAAGGTAAATAAAGCAAAAGCCGAAAAAGCAAAAACATCAAAACCCGATATTGATTGGTAACAAAGCATGCTTTTAAATAATGCTAAAGCTAGTAGTTTTTGTATTTTTGTAAACAATTACTGAGAAAATGATTAAACGAATTCTATTCATATTACTGTTCATAGCAAGTGTGGCCACCTTTGCCGACGAAACAAAGTTCACCATGTCGGCACCAGGCATAGTAAATGTTGGCGAGCAATTTAGCCTCACCTTATCGCTCAATGCCAAAGGCGAAGACCTTAAAATGCCCGAAATCGAAAATTTCGACATTCTGATGGGGCCAAGTGTGTCATCGAGCCGAAGCGTTCAAATTATGAACGGGAAAACCAGCCAAACGGTTAATTACACTTATACCTTTATTTTGCGGGCACAAAACGAAGGAACTTACACCATATCGCCAGCCACCATTACATCGAAACGCGATGTTTTCCCATCGAACAGCGTAAGCATACAGGTAATAAAAGGCCGGCAACAACAGCAAGCGGGCACTACAAACCAACAGCCACAAGGCAATAGAACACAACAAAATAGCACACAACAAAATAGCAACAATGCTAATTTAGGCGAACAACTATTTATCAAATACGAAACCAATAAAACCAATGTTTACAAAGGCGAACAAATACAAACCACACTTAAGTTGTTCAGCCGTGTAGCATTATCAATAGTAGATCAAACCCTCCCAACTTACGAGGGTTTTTGGACTCAAGACATTGAAATACCCGAAGCCAACCAAACCCAAAGTCGCGAGGCGGTCGACGGAGTAATATACAATGTTTACACCCTGCAAAAAAAGATATTGATACCACAACAAACCGGTAAACTTACCATCGAACCGGCCGAAATGGTTTTCGATGTACAACAGAGAGTACGTTCGCAAAGTATTTTCGACGACTTTTTTGGTTCGGTACAAAATGTACGCACCAAATCGAAATCGGATCGCATTTCCATTAATGTTAAAGAATTGCCAGCCCAGCCAGCCGGTTATGGTGGAGCCGTAGGTGCATTTTCAATTTCATCGACGATTGACAAAAGCAGCATAAAAACCAACGAGGCCATTACCATAAAAGTACGAATTGAAGGAAACGGGAACTTGAGACACATTACGCCCATAAAATTTGATTTTCCACCCGATTTTGAAATTTACGACCCACGAACCTCCTATAATAACAAACCATCCGAAGCTGGCATTATTGGATCTACAACTTTCGAACAGGTAATTATACCGCGTTTTGCAGGCAACTTCACCATTCCTGCACAAAAATTCGTCTTTTTCGATCCAGCAACACAAAACTACAAAACGCTCTTCACCCAACAATTCGACATCACAGTTGAAAAAGGAGACAATGAACAATCGACCACAGTAATGAGCTCAATGTCGAAAGAAAACCTGCGCTTTTTAGGACAAGATATTAAATACATCAAAAAGGGCGATGTTGAACTACAAAAGGAAGGAGAAATGTTCTTTGGCAGTAAATTGTTCTATTTAAGTTATCTGGGTGCCTTAGTTTTATTCATTATCGCTATTCTTTTACAAAAGAAACGCGCCCGCGAAAATGCCAACATTGATTTAATGCGCAACAAAAAAGCCAGTAAAATGGCACGAAAGCACCTTAAATCAGCTTCAACCTGTGTTAAAAACAACAATAGCATCGACTTTTTCGAAGCTTTATCACGTGCTTTTTGGGGTTATCTGAGCGACAAACTTTCGATACCGCTATCGCAACTTAACCGCGATAATGCCCGTTCAACGCTTAGTGGCTTTAATGTCGACGACCAAACCATTAACGAGTTTATTGAGTTAATCGACATCAGCGAAATGGCACGTTTTGCGCCAACCGCAGTAAACGAATCCATTGCCGAAATATTCAAGAAAGCCGAAAAGCTGATGAATAAATTCGAGAAACAAATTCGTAAAAAAAAGTAATTCAAGCCTTACATTAAATTTCAAAAAAAATGAAGCAATTTATTATCATCATAAGCACCCTATTAATAACGGCACTTTCAAGCATGGCCGCCCCAGCCGACTCGCTGACAAAAGCCAATAATTTGTACGATCAAAACGAATTTGCCAAAGCCATCGAATTGTACGAAAGTGTTTTAGCCGAGGGATATCAATCGTCGAATCTTTATTTTAACCTGGGTAACGCTTGCTATAAAAACGGAGAAATAACCCGTGCTATTATCAACTTCGAAAGAGCTAAATTACTGGCTCCCAACGACGAAGACATTACTTACAATCTCGAGTTGGCCAACCAATACGTTATTGATGAAATTGAACCCCTACCACAATCACTGTTCTCAAAATGGCTTAAATCAATCATCAACCTGAACAATGCCAATGGCTGGGCTGCTATTAGCCTTATTTGTTTTGTATTGACACTCATTTTTGCACTGATCTATTATTTATCGCGATCGCTTGTACTTAAAAAAACTGCATTTATTATTGCCATCATATTGGTACTTGTTTCCATTTCGACTTTCACCTTAGGGCAGCGTCAAAAACGTGACATAGAACACCGTAGCTACGCCATTATAACAAGCCCAACCGTAACCGTTAAAGCATCGCCCAACGCTGCTGGAACCGATTTATTTGTAATTCACGAAGGCTTGAAAGTGAACATTGCCGATCAATTGAACAATTGGCTCGAAATAAGGTTAGAAGATGGAAACAGCGGTTGGGTACAAAATGATGTGCTCGAAAGAATTTAATGATAACCTATGAATAAAATAGCCATTGTAGCTGGTGCAACCGGACTGGTTGGCCAACAATTAATCAATGAATTAACTGCCAATTCGGCTTATAAAAAAATCTACATTATTGCACGCCGTGAGCCCCATATTCAGCATCCAAAAATAAAAACCATTATTACCAACTTTGACCAACTCGAGCAGCTCAACCTACCCGAGAAAGCCGATCATTGCTATTGCAGCCTCGGAACAACTAAAAAAAAGTCGGGCAAAAAAGGCTTAGAGAAAGTCGATTACCATTATGTACAAAAACTTTTGAGCGTTTGCCGTCAACATGATATTAACCAATTTATGGTTGTTAGCTCAAAAGGTGCAAATGCCTCATCACCATTCTTTTACATACGCGTTAAAGGATTAATGGAAGAAGCAGTAAAACAGTCGGGTATCGAAACAACATATATTCTCCGTCCATCGTTAATTACCGGCAAGCGTCATGAATTCAGATTGGGTGAAAAAATGGCTGACTACTTTTTCCGCATTCTTAATCCCTTATTGATTGGAAAACTCAAAAAAATAAGATCGGTAAGCGCCACAAAAATTGCCCGTTGCATGGTCAGTTTAGCACAAAACGGCGAAAAAGGAAACTATATTATTGAATCGGATCTTATTCAAAGCTACTAAGCTATGCTACTTTTGCCTTAAAATGTTAATAAAAAGCTGATGGAAATAGGGAAAATCGGATATCTAATCTACTTTTGTTGTTTACTTTTGAGTAACCGGAGCATATAAAACGATGTTTACAAGCAATCATTTAGAACAAATTGAAAAACAGGGACTTACCCTCGAGATCATTGAAAAACAAATCAATGATTTTAAAAATGGGTTTCCTCCAATGTCATTAATCTCGCCAGCGACACCCCAAAATGGCATTAAAATTTTAAGCGAGGATGAGGAGGAACGCAATATTTCCATTTTTGAAAACTCACTATCCTCAGGCTTAAGCACTTGTAAATTTGTACCTGCTTCGGGCGCTGCAAGTCGCATGTTTAAATACCTGTACGATTTTATTGAAAACGGCATAGAAAACGATTTCATGCAAACATTTTTCAACAATATCGAAAAGTTTGCTTTCTATAAATCGCTCAAGGAAATTGCAAAAACCGACAACAAACAAGAATTGGTAAAGCTTTTACTAAACGACGAAGGTTTAGACTACGGTAAAAAGCCCAAAGGCTTATTGGCCTTTCATCAATATAATGATAAAAGCCGAACTCCTTTCGAAGAACATTTAGTTGAAACCGCCTCGTATTGCACCGGATCAAACGGATTGGCAAAAGTACATTTTACCATTTCGCCCGAACACGAACAAGGTTTTAACGATTTATTGAAAAAAGTACAAAACGATTATCAAAAACGCTTTGGGATAAAATTCGATGTTTCCTTTTCTTACCAACACTCATCAACCGATACCATAGCCGTTGATATGGATAATACCCCAATTAACGACGAAAATGGCAAGCTGGTATTTAGGCCAGGCGGGCATGGCGCTTTGCTCAAAAACTTAAATGAACTCGATACCGACCTCATTTTCATTAAAAATATTGATAATGTAACCCCCGACCGTTTAAAACACCAAACCAAAAAATACAAAAAAACGTTGGCGGGTTTATTAGTTAGTATACGCAACAAATCATTCTTTTATCTCGAAAAACTCGAAAAACCAGGCAGTGCCAGCGACGAAGATTTATTAAAAAACATCGATATTTTTTTGCGTAAAGAACTTTCGATACAATACAACAGTAATTTCGTAAACAACGAAGAAAAGATAAACTTTTATCGTTCGAAACTCGATCGCCCCATAAGGGTGTGCGGCATGGTTAAAAACGAAGGAGAACCTGGTGGTGGACCGTTTTTGTCACTAAATAGCGACCAAACAGTTTCGCTTCAAATTGTCGAAAAAGCACAAATAGACCTAAATAATCCCGAACAGTTGCAATTGATGAATAATTCGACCCATTTTAATCCAGTTGATCTTATTTGCAGCACAAAAAATCTTCGGGGCGAAAAATACAACCTACTCAATTACAGTGATTCCAAAACCGGTTTCATTTCAATAAAGTCGAAAGACGGCATTGAGCTTAAAGCGCTCGAATTGCCTGGGTTATGGAACGGCGCCATGAGCAATTGGAACACTATATTTGTGGAAGTTCCGGCCGAAACATTTTCCCCCGTAAAAACCGTAAACGACCTTTTGCGCCCCGAACACCAATAAGCAAAGCAAACCAAATCAACCAACAAAATTAATTGATAGTGAACAGGGATACCGGAAAATATAACGAAGAACAAGAAATCAACGAATCGGTAAAACGATACGAAGACATGTTACGTATTGGCGCAAAACGCTATTTCGATGTAATCCAGATTGAACAAATTGCCGAACGTTTTATCGAAGAAGGAAAAGTTTACCCTGCCTTACAAGCCGTTGAAATGGGAATGGAACAACACCCTTCGTCGATCGATTTAAAAGTAAGACTGGTCAATATATTGTTTAACCTGGGCGAAATTCCACAAGCCCTTAACATGGCAAACGAGCTCATCAAAATTGAAAGAACAAATCCCGAATTATACCTCATTAAAGGCTCGTCGCACTTGCTCCTTGGCAACAAAAAAGAAGCTACTAAAGCATTTGAAAAAGCTATAAAATATACAATTGAAGAAAAAGACGAAATATTTTTCAATATTGGTTATTCATACCAACAAAACAGTGCCTTTAACGAAGCCATTAAGTACTTCGAACAAGCTGCACAAGCTAACCCTAAAAACGAAGCGGCACTTTACGAATTAGCCTATTGCTACGAAAAAACAGAACAAAACGAAGCCTGTTACTATTATTACAACAAATACATCGACCTTGACACCTTCTCGGATGCCGCATGGTTCAACATGGGTATAGTGCTTACCAAATTACAACGTTTTGAGGAATCGGTTAATGCTTATGAATACGCCTTGGTTATTAACGAAGATTTTGCCAATGCATGGTACAACCTAGGGCACTCGCACATGCTTACGCGTGAGTACCAAAAAGCGATTGACAGTTTTAACAAATTTCTCGAATACGAACCCAAAAACGACGATGTTTTCTGCTTAATTGGCGACTCTTACCTGCGATTAAATCAAAAAACAACAGCAAGCGATTACTTCGAAAAAGCCGTCGCCCTTAATGAATTAAACGACCGTGCATGGTTTGGACTGGCACTATTGAAACAAATTAACAAACAATATTACGATGCGCTGAACTTTTATAAAAAAGCAATTAAAATTGACGATATTAATGGGGAATGTTGGTTTATGATGGCAAAAATAGCTACTAAACTCGATTATTACACCGATGCCATCGAGGCGTATGAAAAAGCATGCCAGCTCGAACCCGACTTTTCGGCATACTGGTTAAGTTACGCGCAATATTTATCAAAAAAAGGAATGCTGATAAAAGCCATTGATGTGTTAAAAAACGGCCAGCAATACCATACCGACTATGATCTTTTTGATTATCGGATAACTGCCTATGCACTCGAATCGAACAACGAAACATTAGCAAAAGAACACTTTAAGTTAGCCATAAGCAAGGATAGCGACAACATCATCTACCTGCTTAAAACCTACCCCGAAGCAGAAAATATTGAGTGGATTAACATCAAAAATAACAATTTGAATTAAAAACTCTTCTGAAAAGATAATCAACCACTATGAAACAATATATAGCTCTGTTTTTCAAAGGAATGGGCATGGGTGCTGCCAATGTGGTTCCCGGAGTTTCGGGAGGCACTATCGCGCTGATTACCGGCATATTTGAAAAACTCATCCAGTCGATTAAATCATTCGACTTAGAAGCCATTAAACTCTTATTTACAGGTAAATTCAAAGCTTTAGCTAAAAAAATCGACCTTCTTTTTTTAGTTGCAGTTTTTGCAGGTGTTGCCATAGGCATTCTATCCTTAGCTAAATTATTTGGCTATTTGCTTGAATACTATCCTGTTTACATCATGTCTTTTTTCTTCGGCTTAATACTAGCATCAATTTTCTTTGTAGGGAAAACGATAAGCCACTGGAATTTTTCTATTATTGCATTTTTTATTATCGGAACAGCCATTGCAATTGCACTATCCTTATTAAAACCGGCACAGGCAAATAGCTCAAATTGGTATCTTTTTGTTTGTGGCATAGTAGCTACATGCAGTATGATTTTACCCGGTTTATCGGGTTCATTTGTGCTTATTTTGATGGGAAACTACCAATTAATTATGATTGATGCAGTTAACAACCTCGATATTAAAATACTATTTCCGGTAATAATTGGCGCCGTAATTGGCCTAATCTTATTTTCAAACTTGTTGTCGTGGGTTTTCAAAAAATTCAGAAATCATACAATTTCAATTCTTACGGGCTTCATACTTGGTTCGCTGGGTATAATTTGGCCATGGAAAATCGAAATTGCAACGCTCGATTCAATGGGGCAAATTTTAATGAAAAAAGGAGCACCTGTTATTGAGGGCTATCAATGGTTTATCCCTAAAAGCTTTTCAACCGAAGTGATTTTGGCAATTGTTTTTGCCTTAATTGGAGTTACCATTATTTGGCTAACTGAATCGTTAGCCAATCAGAAAAAATCATAAAAATTAAACAAAATGAAAACATTTGGACTTGTAGGTTATCCACTCGGGCATTCGTTCTCAAAAAAGTTTTTCACCGAAAAATTTAAAAATGATAGCCTTAACGATCATCAATACCTCAACTTCGAAATCGATAGTATTGAACTTTTTCCAGCAATATTTGACCAATACGACAATATTGGTGGGCTAAATTGCACCATCCCCTACAAGCAACAAATAATGACTTTTTTAAACGAAATTGACGACGAAGCCCGTGCAGTTGGTGCCGTTAATACCGTTAAAATACTACAAACGCCTCAAGGCATGCGCCTTAAAGGATTCAATACCGATGTTATTGGCTTTGAACGTTCAATTAAACCCATGTTAGGCAGCATACACCAAAAGGCCATTATTTTGGGTACAGGTGGCGCTTCAAAAGCAATTAAATATGTAATGAAAAAGTTAGGTATTGAATACGTTTCAGCCTCCATCGAAAATGAACTTTTCGAAAACGAAATTCGATATAGCGACATTACAACACAAATAATTGCCGACCGGAAAATTATCATTAACGCTACTCCACTGGGCACTTTTCCTAATATAAATACTTGTCCTCAAATACCTTACGAAGCCATTACTGCCCAACACGTGATGTTCGATTTGGTTTATAACCCCGATATAACTTTGTTCTTGCAAAAGGGCATCGAACATGGCGCTAAAGTAAAAAATGGCCTCGAAATGCTTCATGGGCAAGCTATTGCAGCATGGGAGATTTGGAACAGATAAAGATTTTATTATCAATTCAAATTAATATTTTATTGATTTCTATAAAAATAAAATCTATATTTGAATTGTTTTTGAGCCATTTAGGCAAACATTGAACCGATTAAGCCAATATGTTTAATGTAAGTTAAAAATGGTAGTGCGTGTGTGAAACTGGAAAACCACAGCAAAATGGGGAAAAACTTTTTATTTGTTATTTTTATAATAATTTGCTTGTCAACTCTACAGGTTGCTGCAAAATCGTTGGGTAATTTCAAACGCTACCTACAAATTACCGATAAAGAAGTACTCATTGAGTCGACCGAAGGCAATTTTATCCTCATCTCGGCCTACGAAGACTATACATTGCATATTAAGTCAATCATTAAATCAGATGCCATCAAACTGGTTTCGCCCGAAAAAATCCACATGAACAAAAACCTTGGTGGGTCAATTTATGTTGAAGAACTCGATGAATTGGTGCAAATCAGTACTGTGGTAAACGACGGTATTTTCATACAGGTACACAAAAATCCACTTTCATTTTCGTACATCGACAAAACAACTCGGCAAGTATTATTTGAAGAGTTGAAGGGCATAAATTTTAGTAAGCAATCGGCACAAATGTCGTTAAGTTTAAAACCCGACGAAGAGCTCATGCTGATGGCGGGAAATGACATTCATGTTATAACAACACCTATTAATTTAGGCGATAGTTATTCAAACAGTAAAATCGGCTCGTTCATTTATCCCGAAAATGACGTATGCTTGATCTCATCAAAAGGATATTCGATTGTTTTAAAATCAAACGAATTATTTCAAATTGACTATTTAAAACCCAATAAAATAAGTATCATAAAGCAAAATCCAACCAACGAATTTGGTTTTTTAATAATTTATGGTTCACTTCAATGCGAAATGATTGAAAAATACGCTTTAAACATCAATAAAAAAGAACAACAAATCACCTTGAAATAAAAAACACACCCTTCGCTAAACCATTACAACACACAAAACATTCGCTTTACCGACTATAAAAGGCTTCTTACCACTTTTTTATTTTTTGTCACATTATTAATTTCCAAATTTGTACCATAAAATCAAAATACTATGAGAACAGAATTTGAAAAATATTGTTTTAGCTGTGGAGCAGTCATCGATTCGAGAGCAGCTATTTGTCCGCAATGTAATGTACCACAACCCGATGTTACAAAGAATAAACCGTTTAACCAAGAGTGGCTTATTACCTTATTGCTAGCCTGGTTTCTTGGTGTGTTTGGAGTACACCGCTTCTATCTTGGTAAAATTGGAACCGGCGTGCTGATGCTTTTAACTTTTGGCGGTTTAGGTATTTGGTACCTCATTGATTTAATAATGATCATTGTAGGAAGAATGAAAGACAACAATGATAATTATATAAAATTCAATATAGAATAAGACCCAATTTTTTATTTAGAACCTGTTGGCAAGACTTCCCGATCAGATTGGGAGGCCTTGCCTTTTTGGTTGTATAACACGGTATCGATGTTATTTATTATTTAATGTTTCCTTTCCATTAAGCTAAAATTTTAGTTTTGTACGCATTGCAAAATTTAATTTATCAAAACAAAAAAGATCAAAAAAATTATGCAGAATTATTTTAAACAAAAAAAAACAATAAACGTTTATTAGGTTATAAACAATAAAACAAATTGATGATGTCAGAAAGAAAAGGATTAGTAACATTTGCAGGAAATCAGGTAACACTTACCGGAAACGCAATAAAAGTAGGTGATAAAGCACCCGATTTCACAGGAGTTAACCAGAGTTTAGAACCCGTTTCGCTCTCGTCGGTAAAAGGGAAAACAGTTGTTATTGCTATTTATCCTTCGATTGATACTGGTATTTGCCAAAAACAAAACCGTAAGTTTAACGAAATTGCCGGATCAATGAGCGATGTGGCTGTTTTGAGCGTATCGCTCGACCTGCCCTTTGCCCAAAAACGTTTTTGTGCTGCCGAAGGACTTGATCGTATCATTACCCTATCGGACTATAAAGAGCGCGAATTTGGAAATAAATACGGTTTTTTAATCAAAGAATTGGCTTTATTGGCACGTGGTACAGTAGTTATCGATAAAAAGGGAGTAGTTCAATTGGTGGAGATTGTTCCCGAAATTACTACCGAACCCGATTATGATGCAACGTTGAAAATTTTGGAAAAAATCAGATAATTTTCATTTCAACAATTGAAATTTATTATCATCTACCCTACCTTATCAATTTTTCTGATTCGGTAGGGTTTTTTATCCTGCGATTCAAAATAAGTTCTCATTTGAATTTCGGAGATTAAGCCAAATGTTATGAGTTGAATTCCTCCCAAAAGCAAAATCACGCCTAAAATCATGAGAGGCTTTCCCCAAATATTATGACCTAACATTTTAAGAATCAATAAATAAACATTTATCAAAACACCTAAAGAAATACAAACTCCACCAACACCACCAAAAAGGTGCATTGGTTTTTGCAGGTATTTTTTCAAAAAAACCATAACCATTAAATCGCTTACTACTTTTAGCGTGCGGTTAATGCCATATTTCGATTTGCCATGAATGCGAGCATGGTGGCGAACATCCATTTGAGCTATAGTTCCTCCTTCGAGGGCTACCAAAACCGGAATAAAACGATGCAATTCTCCATAAATTTTAAGGTCTTTGGCTATTTCACTTTTAAAAAGCTTAAGCGTACAGCCATAATCTTTAATCCGAACATCGGTGGTTTTACGAATAATGGTGTTGGCTATTTTGCTGGGAATCTTGCGCAAGAAAACTCCATCTTTTCGGTTGGCTCTGATGCCGGCAATCACATCAATATCTTCGTTTATTGATTTTTGGAGCATTAATGGTATATCGAGCGGATCGTTTTGCAAATCGCCATCCATAGTTACAATATACTCGCCTTGAGCTATATCGATACCAGCCTGAAGTGCTGAACTTTGTCCATAATTTTTTCGGAGTTCGACTAAAATAAAACGCTCATCGCCAATTTGACGAATCTTTTCGCGAGTTGAATCGGTGGAACCATCGTCGACAAAAATGGCTTCAAATTCGTAACCATCGAGTGCGGTTTTGATTTGATCGGTCAAAGGCAACACATTATCTTCTTCGTTAAAAACACAAATAACAAGGCTCAGCTTTTTCATTTTCTATATTTAACTTTTGGAAAACGCTAAATTAGAAAATTAATTACTGAAAAACGATATTAAGCGTTAATGTAAACATTCAGTCGGTCAGTTTTTCAATACGTATTTTGTTCAAAAGAATAGTTTTAAGGCCGATAGAACATCAATTCTTTGTAAAAAATGGTTGATCGGCCTTGGTTTTATAGTTATCAATTATCCCCAGGGTTAAAACCCTGGGCAATTCATCCTGTT
>DATERL010000223.1:0-5813 GCA_035271585.1 Prolixibacteraceae bacterium | reverse complement strand
TCTTTATCGCCTCGTCCCGAAATGTTTACAACCACTATATCGTTTGGTTTAAAGCTGAGCTTTTCGAGTGCTGCTAAAGCGTGTGCCGATTCAAGTGCGGGAATAATTCCCTCAATTTGGGTTAACAAATAAGCGGCATCTAAGGCTTCACGGTCGGTTGCATCGATGTATTTAGCACGGCCTGTTTTGAATAAATTAGAGTGAAGCGGGCCAATTCCTGGATAATCTAAACCTGCCGAAATAGAGTAGGGTTCAATTATTTGTCCGTCATCGTTTTGCATCAGCATTGTTTTTGAACCGTGAATGAAACCCACGTCGCCACAAGCCATCGAGGCGGCGGTTTCTTTGGTGTGTATGCCCATTCCCGATGCTTCAACGCCAATTAGTTTAACGTTGGCATTGTCGAGGTAGTGATAGAAAACTCCAGCGGCATTGCTTCCACCACCTACACAAGCAATTATGTAATCGGGGGCAGTGCGACCAATTTGTTCGTCGAGTTGCCATCCAATTTCCTCGCTCACCACCGATTGAAATTTAGCTACAATTTCGGGGTAGGGATGAGGCCCAACCACTGAGCCAATCAGGTAATAAGTATCTTCGGGGTTGCTAATCCAGTCGCGCAAAGCCTCGTTGGTGGCATCTTTTAATGTTTTGTTACCGCTTTCGGCAGGAACAACTTTGGCACCCAGCATTTCCATACGTTTTACGTTGGGCATTTGCCGTTCAATATCAACGGAGCCCATATAAACCACGCATTCGAGGTTCATTAGTGCACATACAGTGGCGGTTGCTACGCCGTGCTGACCGGCGCCTGTTTCTGCTATAATGCGCTTTTTGCCCATTTTTTTGGCCAGCAATATTTGCCCAATGGTGTTGTTTATTTTGTGTGATCCGGTGTGGTTAAGGTCTTCGCGTTTCAGGAAAATTTGAGTACCGTAACGTTCGCTCAAACGCTTGGCAAAATAAAGTGGCGATGGACGACCAACATAGTTTTTCAACAAGTCGATAAATTCTTTTTTGAATTCGTACGAGTTGATAATTTCTTTGTAACAGGCTTTTAGCGCATCAACATTGGGTTGCAGCATTTCGGGTATAAATGCACCCCCAAATTCTCCATAATAGCCATTTGAATCAGCTCCCCAATTTTTTAAGAAGGGAGCTTGTTCAGCTGCATTGTTATTATTCTTGTTCATTATATATTATTTAAAAAACTCATTACTAAATCAGTGTTTTTTATGCCCGGTTCAGCTTCAAATTTGCTGTTGATGTCAATTCCTGCCATTTGTGGATGCTCGATTATTTTTAGTTCTTCAGCATCGTCGGGACCAATGCCACCACTTAACAAAAAAGGTGTTTTCCCTTTGTAGTTGTCAAGTTGAGACCAGTCGAACTTAGCACCCGTACCGCCATGTTTTTCCGATGGCGTGTCGAATAAAAAATAGTCGCAATAAGGAGCATAAGCATCAAAATTATTTTGTTTGTTAAGGTTGAAAGCTTTAATAATGTGGAACCCTTTAGTCTTTAAACTATGGCACAATTCCGGACTTTCGTTTCCGTGTAATTGCAGGGTGTCGAGGTGGTATGTTTTTGCATGGCTTAGTATTGTTCCTTCATTTTCGTTAACAAATACCCCAACCTTTTTTATTTTTTCGGGCAATTTGGCAATGGCCGATGGTTCAATTTTGCCCACAACATAACGTGGTGAAAGGGGATAAAAAATAAATCCCAACATATCGACTGGTATTGTTGCCAGTTGGAGCATTCGCTCCGTGTTGCCCATTCCACATATTTTAATTATTCTGTTCAATTGTATTTGAGTTTCAAGTTTCAAGTTGATAAGTTGTAAATTAGTAAGCTTCTAGTTTTAATTTATTGCTTTTCTGATTATTAGCACTTTATTTGTTTTTTCTCTTTTTCTAACTTCTAATTATTTCTCTTTTGTCTTTCATCTTTCATCTTTATTTCTTCATCTCTTTTTCTATTCTAAGCATTTGATTGCCGCCTTTTTGAAACTCGTAATTTACCTTAACCAGTTCGCTGTTGGGGTATTTTTCCATAATAGCCTCGAGGTGTTCCGATTGATTTGAATCGAGGTCAACAATTGGAAAAATACGAATTTCGTTGCCTACTCTTAACATTTCATCAATAGCTTTGATATGGAAATTGAGGTCGAGGGTTTTGGAGTAGAGCAGCAAAAAATGAGAGCACAAAATAATGTCGAACGAGTTGTCAGAAAATGGTAAATCGGGTAGGCTGGCTTCAATATACCGACCTTCTTCTTTCCCTTCTTCATAGTCGTTCAGAAATTGTTTCATCGATTTCATGCGAATGGTTCCCAACCCTTCGATAGAACCAAATTGCTCCCAATTGAATTTATCCATATTGGCTTTGGTTTCATCAATTATCTCGGTAAAAGTTTCTTTAATTCGTTTTTCAATGTCGTTTTTCGAAAGCTTAAATATGGGATCAATTGAAGTGACATTAGCTCCAAAAGCATTGGCAACACCGTTGAATGCTGCAGGACCATCTCCACAACCCAATACTTTTTTAGAAAGGAAACCGGGCGAAAGGTTGAACATGCTCACATACTCGGTGTACGAACGTCCCCATGGCACTATCTTATCATATTCAATCATAGTAAAAATATTTATTAATGTAATTCAGCTTAAATTTGTTTTGCAAATATAGCACAAGCAAGTCCTGGGTCAGCTTCTTTCATAAAATTTTCGCCCATTAAGAATCCACAATACCCATGCGTTTTCAGCATTTTAACTGTTTTTGGCTCACTAATTCCACTTTCAGATATCTTCAAATAATTTGAAGGTATTTTGTTTGCAAGCAAAACCGATTGTTCTATATCGACTTTAAAGGTTTTTAGGTCGCGATTGTTCACGCCAACCACATCTACAAGCGGCGAAATTTTTTTTAGTTCCTCTTCGTTATGAATTTCGAAAAGAACCTCCATTCCCAGATTATGCGTTAAAGTTGCAAAACGGTCAATCTCTTCGGCACTTAACGAAGCTGCAATTAGCAGTATAATTGATGCGCCATAAGCTTTTGCCTCGTGAATCTGGTATTCGTCAATAATGAAATCTTTGCGTAATACCGGAATTGATAGCACTTGGGCAGCGGTTTTGAGGTCGTTAAGCGTGCCACCAAAATATTTCCGATCGGTAAGTACCGATACTGCCGAAGCTCCTGCTTTTTCATAACCCAGCACCACATCTTCAAGATTAACACTGTTGTTAATTATTCCTTTCGATGGCGACTGTCTTTTATGTTCGGCAATGATGCCGCTTTTTTCGGGGTCCAACAAAAATTCCTTTAACGATGGTACTGCTTTGTTGTATGCCGTGTATTTCATTAATTGTTCAATCGGAACAGCTGCTTTGGCTGTGGCAACTTCAAGATGTTTATTTTTATTTATTTCGTCTAAAATTGTCATTTCATTATTGTTAAAAGTCAATTACCAGGTGTGTTGTTTGTTTCTATTTTCTTTTTAAAATCACATTGAATGTAATTTTCCCATTCTTTATCAATCAATGCGTATATCAAATCATCAACCCACTTCCCATTTATCATTAAACTCTCAAAAAAGTGGCCTTCTTTCCGAAATCCAATTCGTTCAACCAGTCGAATAGAGTTTTTGTTGTCAGGGTCTATTGATGTAATAATACGATGTTTATTCAAGTTTTTAAATAAATAGTCAATTATGCATTTAACCGATTCTGTTGCGTAACCTTTGTTTTGAAAATCTTTATTCAAGGTACATCCAATTTCAACTTGCTTATTTTCGCTGTCGAAAAAGTGAATTCCTAAATCTCCAATTAGCTTTTGACGCTCTTTTTCTATAATAACAAATTGAAACCAAGTTTCAGGTTCGTTAATTTGTCTCGAGGTCTTTCCAATAAAATTTTCCACATCATCAATTGTTTTTGGAATCCAACCCTGATATTTATTTGTCTGTGTATCTGAACGATATTTGAATATTTCGTTTTTATCATCCAGATTAATTGGTCTTAAAATCAATCTATTTGTTTCAATTTCCATCTGTTTTATCATTTTGCCTTTCCAGTTTCTAAATAGCCACAACTCAGTTATACGTAACCAGCTTTAATACTTTTTTAGCTTTTCCACCCAGCAACGAACTTTTTGCTTCTTCAATACATTGTTCAATGCTTTTTGTGGGGTGCATTGTTCTGATGGCTAAGCCAGCGTTGATAAATACAGTGCTGTTTTGAGCCTCGGTTCCTTCTCCTTCCAATATGGTTTTGAAAATTGAAGCGGCTTCGGCAACAGTATTGCCACCAAACAATTGTTCTTGCTTTAAGCGTGGAAGGCCAATTTTTTCGGGCGATAAAAGTAGGTCGTCAAAGTTCGAAACCACTTTAAAATCGCCGGTTAGCGAGATTTCGTCGTAGCCATCGAGCGAGTAAACAACCGAAAATTGCTTGCCGGTTTGTTGAAACAGGTAAGTATAAAGCCTTACAGTTTCGAGGTCGAATACCCCAGCTATCTGGTTTTGCGGATTCGATGGGTTGACCAGTGGTCCAATTAGGTTGAAGAATGTTTTCATGCCCAAATCGCGCCTTATTGGGCCTACGGTTTTCATGGCTGGATGGAATAGGGGAGCATGCATGAAAATGAAACCTGCTTTGTCCATTTGATGCTTGAGCTTATCGGCATCGTTGGTAAATTTATATCCAAAATACTCCATCACGTTACTTGATCCCGAAACCGACGATACGCCATAGTTGCCGTGTTTGGCCACTTTGTAACCTGCGCCAGCAACTACCAACGACGAAAGTGTTGAAATATTAAAAGTTTCTTTACCATCGCCACCTGTTCCGCACAGGTCTATCGTGTTAAAATCGGATAAATCGACCGGAACACACAATTCAATCAGGGCATCGCGAAACCCGGCGAGTTCTTCGGGGGTAATGCTGCGCATCATAAAAATGGCCATGAAAGCGGTGATTTGCGAAAGGTTATATTTTTCTGTCGCTATGCTTTTCAATATTTCGCAGGCTTCATCGCGGCTAAGGGTGCGATGTTGTATTAATCTGTTCAAAATTGTTTTCATCCTTTTATAATTAATGAGTTTTTTAACAATAGTTTGTTCTCTTTTGTGTAAATGCTTGACATATAATGCTTTGTTAGCTATTCTGGTGTTTTGTTCGACAATTGAATATTAGCGTTCTACATTTTGTCTCAATACTAATATCTAGTAATCTAACGATCTATTATTTTACACAAATGTTAAACTTGATGTTTTGTTTATTTGGCTAAAAAATTGGCCATAATTTGTTTCCCGCTTGGGGTTAAAATTGATTCGGGATGGAATTGAACGCCCCGTATATCGTGGGTTTGGTGATAAAGTGCCATGATGTGTCCCTCGTTGTCAGTTGCCGAAACAATCAGTTCGTTGGGAATATTATTGGGGTCAACCACCCAACTGTGGTAGCGTCCGGCCACAATGGTGTCTTCTAACCAGCGAAACGAGCGGTCGTTTTTATTGATAATATTAACCGGAGTAGCAACGCCGTGGTATACTTTATTCAGGTTGATTAATTTGCCGCCATAAACTTCGGCAATGGCTTGGCAGCCCAAACAAACTCCAAAAATACTTTTGGTAGCACCGTAAGTGCTGATAAGTTGCTTTAGAATACCGGCTTCGTCGGGCAAACCTGGTCCCGGCGATAATATAATTTTGTCATATTTAGCTACTTCGTCGATGCTGATTTCATCGTTACGGTAAACATCAATTTGATCTTCGTGAGCCAATTCGCGCAATATATGCACCAGGTTGTAGG
>DATERL010000222.1:0-2014 GCA_035271585.1 Prolixibacteraceae bacterium | reverse complement strand
TATATCCATCGGATCAAGTTTATTTGCCATACCGTATCCTTTTTTTAGGGACAAGATAACTTGATCTTTTCAAAGTGGCACAAATCGAACCGTGAAAAGTGGCACGGTTTGAACCGAAAAAGGTGGCACACATGGACCGAAATCACTGGCACAAATCAAACCGTTATATCCAAAACGACATGATTAAAATTCCGCATAGATTTTTAGACCACCAAATCGACCCTGAAACAGAAACATTGATAATTGGAACATTCAATCCTGAAACAGCAAATAATGAGGCTGAATTCTTCTATGGTAGAAGTAGAAACTATTTATGGAGATTATTGCCGCTCGCTTTTGGAGAAAAAAATCTGAAGGAACATACCAAACAAGAAAAATTGGAATTCATAAAAAAACATCATATCGATTTCATTGACCTCATAGAAGAAATTGAAGTTGAAAATGGCAATGAAAATAATTATAGTGATATTTATATCGATGGTAAGGTTACCCGATGGAAAAATATTATTGATGTAATCAATAGCCTGCCGAACTTGAAAAAGGTTTGCTTCACAAGGAAAACTTTTTCAAGCATACCTAACATAAAATTGCATATCGAAAATATTCGTCAACATTGCGAAAAGAAAGAAATTCTATTTAAAACATTAATATCTCCGGCTCGGTTTTACAGAGATAATAAACAAACCGAATGGACAAACTTTCTTTTAAATGATTCCAAGTAAACAGACCAATACCGTTTATCTGTCAGAATTACTTCATTTTGACAAACGATTTAAAGAAACTTGCGATTCCTTAATTAAGCTGCTTAATAAGCATGGAATCGAACATAAGTTTTTAAAAGCCACTCACCGCAATTCTCCAAAATCAATCTTGAGGGAGGAAATGTTGTAAATTGGTCAGACAAAGCAATAATAACCGACCGAATTTTTGACGAAAACCCCAAATACACCAGCAAAGCCCAATTGATTTCGGAACTTGAAGAGTTGCTCGAAGTAGAAATAATCGTGATACCACAAATAAAATCTGATATGACAGGTCATGCAGACGGACTTGTTCGATTTGTTGATCAAAACACAGTGCTTGGAAACGACCGGGAGCATGAATATAAATATTGGAAGAATGGAATAAATAAAGTTCTAGAAAAACATGGGATCAACTACATAGATATTCCTTTTTTTGAGTATAAAGAAAAGGAATATCCCGACAATGCCATTGGCTGTTATGTGAATTACTTGGAAGTAGACGATTTGATAGTTCTTCCAATATTCGAGATAGAGAATAATAAGGACGAGAAAGTTTATGAATTATTCCTACAGATTTTCCAGGATAGAAAAATTGAAACAATTAATTATAATCCTATTGGATGTTTAGGTGGGCTTTTAAATTGTACAACATGGACAATAGAAGAATAGATGTGTGCTTTGAGCTAAATAAAAGGTATTTGAGCATCAGTCGCCCGATTTAAGTTTACCCACACCGCTCTTGCTGATGTTTTTATTTTTCGGGTTGCCGTAGTATATGGCATTTTCAACGCCACTCAAATCTACATCCATCGATTCGGTGCAGTAGAAACCGATATTTCCCACACCGTTCAAATTTATCTTGGCGTGCTGTGCAATGAGTTTTTCTGTGTGAATATTTGCTACCGAATGAGATTCGACAGCTTCGAAGGCCGGTACATCAAAGGTTCTCGATGTGATGCGCTGCTGCGCTTTGAGAGAACAACTTGTCGCAATAATGCAAATTCCGATGAGGAAAGTGAGCATCAAAATTTTTGTCTTCATCGTTTCCAATACTTTTTTTAATACGCGATGATTAGACGTTCCCGATTCGAAATCGGTTACATAAAATCAGTCTTTTAACAATTCCAAAATTCGTAAGCGGAAAGCATATTCGTATTTGGCTTGGGCCTTTTCGCTCAACACTTGGGTGAGATTGTTTTTCGCCTGAAACAGTTCGTACGAATTGGCTCGCCCCGATTCAAACTTTTGTTCGGCAAACCGATAGGCTTCCC
>DATERL010000221.1:0-11479 GCA_035271585.1 Prolixibacteraceae bacterium | reverse complement strand
CTTTAAATCGTACCATAGTGGAATTGAAACTTCGTTTGAATTAATTGATTGAGCTTTAAATAAAACTTTAAATCGTACCATAGTGGAATTGAAACTTCCGTTCTTGGCATTCCTTCTTTGCAATCTTCATCTTTAAATCGTACCATAGTGGAATTGAAACGTATTTAATGTATTGTAATACTCACCACCTGAAAAAGCTTTAAATCGTACCATAGTGGAATTGAAACTGCAGTTTGCCGATGCGAAACTAATCGAAACCATCTTTAAATCGTACCATAGTGGAATTGAAACGGAGGTTGGATGGTGTTATTGCTACAAGACCTTTACTTTAAATCGTACCATAGTGGAATTGAAACGACAATAATGTTACTTTTGTTCTTTTTTTTACTTTCTTTAAATCGTACCATAGTGGAATTGAAACATCATCAGGGGTTCTCATTGTTTTTGCCCAATCTGGACTTTAAATCGTACCATAGTGGAATTGAAACCAAGTATTGACTGTTGAAATGAGGAATTTACTGCTCTTTAAATCGTACCATAGTGGAATTGAAACATATTCCACATTTGGTCTTGCTTTACGATCGAAGCTTTAAATCGTACCATAGTGGAATTGAAACTTAAATTGGCAATGTATTCATCATCGTCGGTAAATGCTTTAAATCGTACCATAGTGGAATTGAAACAACATTTATTGGCTTAGCCGTTTCGTTTTCAATACACTTTAAATCGTACCATAGTGGAATTGAAACAAAGTCATCCATGCAAGCTCACCCATGGAGAAACTTACTTTAAATCGTACCATAGTGGAATTGAAACCTCGATTGGTCGCCAATAAGTGACATCGGAAATTCTTTAAATCGTACCATAGTGGAATTGAAACAGGGAATTACCCTGTATCAGTTTCAACAGAACGCAACTTTAAATCGTACCATAGTGGAATTGAAACTCCCAATCTCGTATTAATTTTGATCGCTGATTAAATCTTTAAATCGTACCATAGTGGAATTGAAACTTTATCGTAGTAAACTAGTTGAATGTCGAATATGCTCTTTAAATCGTACCATAGTGGAATTGAAACAACAATAACCCACAACTGATCTGATTTATCTCTTCTTTAAATCGTACCATAGTGGAATTGAAACTGCCATCGCTGGCATAGGCCATGCCACCACTAAAATGACTTTAAATCGTACCATAGTGGAATTGAAACTTTCAAATACATTTTTATTTGTGTCGTATAAAATTCCTTTAAATCGTACCATAGTGGAATTGAAACCGGGAATAACCCTCCCAAAAGATTTAGACTATTCGAACTTTAAATCGTACCATAGTGGAATTGAAACGGTACCAAACTGCTTTTTAATTTGATTCTCTATCATTCTTTAAATCGTACCATAGTGGAATTGAAACAGGTGTAAATAATCAATTAGCACATCTCCAATTTATACTTTAAATCGTACCATAGTGGAATTGAAACTTAAATTATAAAAAAGATTGTACTGGTCGGCATCCCACTTTAAATCGTACCATAGTGGAATTGAAACCTTGTTAGGGTTCGATGGAAAAACCCCGCAGCCCACTTTAAATCGTACCATAGTGGAATTGAAACTACAAATCATAGCGCTGGCCGTTGACGGCAACATTCTTTAAATCGTACCATAGTGGAATTGAAACTTGTTAATGCTTCATTGAAAGCATTTGACACCGAGCTTTAAATCGTACCATAGTGGAATTGAAACTGTTTCGTGAGCGTAATTTGCATTCTCGTAATAACTTTAAATCGTACCATAGTGGAATTGAAACAACAATAACCCACAATTGGTCTGATTTATCTCTTTTCTTTAAATCGTACCATAGTGGAATTGAAACATATAATTAGTCAATGTTTGATTATTGCAGCAACCGACTTTAAATCGTACCATAGTGGAATTGAAACAAGGAAAAAGGACAATCACCATGTATGATTGTATTTTCTTTAAATCGTACCATAGTGGAATTGAAACAAGAAATATTTGTTTTTGGTTTCTTAGTGAACCGTCTTTAAATCGTACCATAGTGGAATTGAAACAGCTATTACACCAGTATCCTTCATTTTACCACCTGCTTTAAATCGTACCATAGTGGAATTGAAACATGTTCCTTATTATCCTGAACTTCGAGAAGCTTTTCTTTAAATCGTACCATAGTGGAATTGAAACACGCTCTACATTAAACGAACCAGTTCCAGCGAATTCGCTTTAAATCGTACCATAGTGGAATTGAAACAAATATAACGATGACGGTATGAAATCGGTTGGGTTCTTTAAATCGTACCATAGTGGAATTGAAACGGCTAAATGAAGATCTAAAAACAGGGGGTGATAACTTTAAATCGTACCATAGTGGAATTGAAATGGATCCCGCTGGTCGGGAAAAGGCATTGGGAATACTTCTTTTAATCGTACCATAGTGGAATTGAAATATGATAGGGCTGTGAATAGGTCCTTCCAGCCCTTTTCTTTTAATCGTACCATAGTGGAATTGAAATTAGGAAGGAGCATCCGATTGACTAACCGTAATTACTTTTAATCGTACCATAGTGGAATTGAAATAAGGAAGCACTCGCAGCGGTAACAAAAGAAGCAATCTTTTAATCGTACCATAGTGGAATTGAAATGGATGTATTGGCAATTGGTGAATCCGAGGGTTTAGGCTTTAAATCGTACCATAGTGGAATTGAAACCCTACTAATGTCAAAAGCTTCCTCTATTCTACAACTTTAAATCGTACCATAGTGGAATTGAAACATCATCAGGTAAAATAAAACAGTATTAAATGAGAAACCTGTAAATCGTACCATAGTGGAATTGAAACTTTCTTACATTTTAATACTATTGCTAAAAGTAAAGGCTTTAAATCGCTTAAATTCAACTAAAAAAAATAAAGCAAAAAAAAAGCTTCCCAAGAAGCACTAAATAATAGTGCTTCAGGAAAGCCTTTCAACTAATCTAACTCTAACCTATTTCAACGAAAACATTTTAAAATTTCCAGCCATCGTATTGTTCCAATAAGCCATTACTCAAGTCAACTTCACGCGAGGGTAGTGGATGAAATTCGTGTTTACCTACAATAAATTCACGTTCATAACCATCGGCTGTTGGAGTAGCATTTAACAATTTGGCCGCAATACCCCACCTCACGATGTCGAAAAAGCGTTTTCCTTCGCTTGAGAATTCGACCCTTCGTTCAGTCATGATATTTTCCATTGTAACGCTTGTTAAAGCAGCAGGTACGCCAGTATCGCCACATTTACGGGCACGCTCGCGCACTTTATTTACATAAGTCAGTGCTTTATCGTTTTGTCCGAGCATGAAGGCAGCTTCGGCAGCATTCAAATAAACTTCGGAAATACGAATAAGACGGACGTTTTGAGGGGCACTGTGCCAAGGACCACCAGCATCTTTAAACTCTTCGGATGAGCCCTCCCATTTTGTAGCATATATTTTAGTGATACAATGTTCGAAACAATAAGGTACCCATTTACCATTAGAGGTTTGCATTAAATCGCCACCACCTTCGCGTACCATTGAGGCATTTAAGCGTGGATCGCCCGGCTCAAATGAATCCCACATTGCTTGTGAAGGTAATCCAAAACCCCACATACCCGATGTTGTAGCTTTACCCTCATCGTCGTAAAAGTAACGCGAAGCACTCCATTGTGCCAGTGCATTGCCCCTTGCAGACGACCAGCCCAATCCTTCCTGAATACATTGGATTTCAAATACTCCTTCTTTACAGTTGTCGGCATCGGAAGTAAAAATATAGCGGTAGCCATTAGTTTCTGGGCTTCTCCACGACTCGTAAGTCTCTCCATTAATACCGATTAACTCATATTCGCCCGAATTAATTACTTCTTCTGAATATTTTAACGATTCGGCCCAACGCTCAGTCATACCATCAAAACGAATGTCTTTACCACCGTAATTTTTTGCATACGACGATTCAAACAAATAGACAGATGCGAGCAATGCTTTTGCAGCACCTTTTGAGGCACGTCCATACTCGCCTCCCAAACCACTGCGTTCGGGTAATACCTCAATGGCTTCTTTCAAGTCGGTTTCGATCAAATCGTATATCTTTTTAATATCGGCACGTGGTTGTTGAAACTCATCGGAACCTAAAATATGATCGACATAAGGTACACCACCAAAAATCGTAGTTAGGTAAAAATAATTGATGGCACGTATGAACTTTGCTTCGGCAACCCTTTGATCAAGTATTTGAGGATCGGCTTGGGGATCGGTGTTTTTAATATTAGGCACCTGTTCAATTGCAATATTACTGAAATATATTCCACGATATAGCGTTCCAAAAACATCATAAAAGATACCGTCGGTAGCTAATGGCTTAAGCCAGTTAAATTCTTGCAAATTAGGGCAATCCGAAATATCTTCTCCACCAGCTTCCGCATCGTCAGATGGTATATCACCAATTCGTTGAAGGATGTTAGCATCCCAAATACTAACATTATTAAACTGCGAGTATGCTGCTATTAGCGCTTGATCGGCATGAGCTTGCGTCAAATAAAACGAAGCACTGTTTTCTGCTGCCTGAGGTGTTACTTCCAGAAAATCGGAGCTACAAGCAAATAATGCAATCCCCAAGAACAGAAATGACAAATATTTTATAATTATTTTATTCATCTGATTATATTTTTAATTTATTTTTATAAATGGTTTAGAAAACAATATTAGCTCCAAAATAAACCATACGGGTAACAGGGTACACACCTATGTCAACACCCATATTAAGAATATTATTTCCTCCAACTTCGGGATTCAAACCGGTATATTTAGTAAAAGTAAACAAGTTTTTACCACCTGCATAAAGCCTCAGTTTTTCGACACCAATTTTATTGGTAATTGAGTTTGGAATGGTATAGCCCAGCATAATATTTCTCAAACGCAAGAAAGAACCGTCTTCAACAAAGAAAGTTGACATTTTAGTATGAGTATCGGCATTTATACGATAAACATCGGTATCGTGGTTTTCGGAAACCACAACCACTCCATCTTTCACAATTTCGTCGCGGTAACGATTCGCAAGTTCTTTACCACGGTTAGCATAACCTACCGGATTATATAAATACTGCTTAGAACCATTCATAATTTTATTCCCATAAGTTCCGTTAAAGAACGCTGAAAAATCGAACCCTTTATATTCTAAGTTAATTGAAAACCCGAATGTAAGTTTAGGCAGCGGACTACCAAGCAAAACCTTATCTTTATCGGTTATTTTTCCATCGCCACTAACATCTTTAAAGCGGGCATCGCCTGGTCTTGCTTTTTTCTGAGCATATACTACTGTACCATCGGGAGTTGTAAAATTAGGTTGATTGGTAATGATTGTATTTTTACCATCAACAATTGTTGGATCGTTTGCAGAGAACATTCCCTCTAATTGGTACCCATAAAACTGGGCAACAGGTGATCCCATCAAGGTTATGCTGGTTGGTGAAACATTATGTACTCCACCCGATAACATTGAATCGGTAGCCAAAGATAACACTTCGTTTTTGACTCCTGAAAAGTTCAGGTCGATTGACCCAGTGAGTTCGCCTTTGTTTTTGCGTGCGCCCATGGTAATTTCGTATCCTTTGTTGCTGATGCTTCCGAAATTGACTTCAGGTTTTTCGCCATTAAAAGTTCCGGCAATAACACTGGTTTCTTTTGACAATATCATACCATCGTTTACCTTATTAAACACATCGGCTGCAAACGTAATACGGTTATCGAAAAAAGTCATATCTAAACCTAGGTTCGACATGTTTACCGATTCCCAGTGTAGCGATGGGTTTGCAATTTGGTTGGGGCCTGTCCCTACCTGTGTTGCCAATCCATCAACGGTGTACCTAAATTCGGGTCTTGTTACAACAGTTGACAGGTAGGGTGAACCACCTTTGGCATTGGCTCCTGTTTGGCCGTAACCAAAACGCAGTTTACCAGTACTAATATAAGGATTATCTTTTAAGAAATTCTCTTCGGCAAATTTCCAACCTACTGAGAATGAAGGGAATATACCCCAGCGAAAGTTAGGGCCAAAACTACTTGAACCATCACGACGTACGTTAACCGTTAGCAAATATTTACCCAAAAAGTCGTAATTTAAACGACCAAAATAGCCTTGGTTTGTTCCAATATACCCAGCACCACTAACATTTTGAACATCGGCTTCGCCATTTGTCGATTTGGAAAAATACAACATATTGGGATCCGAACTGGCCATATCGACCCGCGTACCATTAATATCGTACCCCCACCATTTACTGGCCTCCATACCAACCATAATATTGATGTTGTGTTTATCAGCAATGCTTGTTTGATAAGTCATATAATTCTGAAAATTATACGACATCCCTTTGTTCATGTTTTGAAACAGTTTGTCTTGGTTATTATAATTGGTTGGCGATGCATTGTAAATAGCTTGGTATTCTTTGGCATCGTTCAAGCTAAACTTTCCGGTAATGCGGGTTTGAAAATCAAGACCTTTAATGATGTTTACTTTTAAACCAAAGTTACCTTCAAAATTATTGCTTTTGTCTTTTTTATCTTTCATATCGAGAGCTACAATTGGATTGCCAACGTTGTATTTAGAAATACTCCATTTTCCATTTTCGTCGTAGGCTGGCACTGTTGGATCCATTTCAATAACACCAACAATTGGGTTGTTGTAAAAATCATGCCAAACCCATTGATCAAGGCCCTCGGTGATTGAATTAACAAAGGTTACTTTCTCATCAAATGTTATCCGTTTATTTACTTTATGGGTCGAATTTATTCTTATCGAAAAGCGCTGATAATCGGTATTTTTCACTATTCCATTTTGCTTATCCAAACTTGTGCTGAATAAAAAGGTAGAAACTTCGTTACCACCCGAAATTGAAACGTTATAATTTTCCGAAACCGCTTGTTTAAACATAATATCCTGCCAATCGTAAGATGCAAGCGTATCGCGATTATAGTTGAGGGGGATTTTCTTTGTTCCCTCAATTTCTTCCAGCAATTCAAGATACTCCTGCGCGTTCATCAGATCCACCTTATTTACAGCATTTTCGATACCACGATAAACATTGGCGCTAATTTTCATATTACCAGCTGTTCCGTTTTTAGTGGTAACCAATATTACACCATTACCACCGGTTGAACCATAAATTGCTGCCGATGAGGCATCTTTTAAGATTTCAATTGATGCGATGTCGGCAGGGTTAAGATTTTTTAAGCTTCCCGAAACACCGTCGATAATTACCAGTGGACTGGTACCGTTAATTGAACTGATACCACGAATTTGGATATCGGCCTCTTCGCCAGGTTTACCCGATTTTGGAATAATATTAACCCCGGCAGCCATTCCTTGTAACGCATGTTCAACACTTGGAATGGGAACACTGTTCAGTTTTTCGGCCGACACAGAAGAAACAGCTCCCGTTAAATCGCTTTTTTTCTGAACACCATAGCCAGTAACAACTACTTCGTCGATACCATAAAGGTCTTCGTTGAGTTTTACTTCGATATAAGTATTGTTACCCACTAAAATTTCTTTTTGCGAATACCCAACGTATCTAATTAAAAGTACATCGTTAGGATTAGCCAAAATGGAGAAATTACCATCAATATCGGTTGTGGTACCAATCGTTGTTCCTTTAATTACAATTGCCACACCAGGTAAAGGAATAGAATTGTTTGATTCAAGTACAACTCCTTTAATTCGTACGCCGTCGGGCAGGTTATCACTTGCCGACACCTTAACTGCCCCAACTAAAGAAAGAACAGCAAATGCGAGCATGAGCAGCAATGATTTCTTTAGTGAGAAATAGTTAGACATTAGATTTTTTGTCATAAAATTCATTTTTAAGATTTAGTTAAATGATGAATGAAATTGATATTTAATTTGAATAGGTCTGTTCATTTTTTCATCATCGATGTTAATCGATATTTTATTGGTTTAAAATTTAATACCAGTTAATTGAACCGAAGTAAAAGCTGAAAGCATAATGCCCAACTAAAACTTAGTCAATTCAATTCTACTCGGTAAAAATACAAAGTACTACAAAAGTGAATTTTTGATTTTAGATAATTTGTTTCTAATATTAGCTATAAGATAACCTTTAAGAAAAAAAGATGAACTTAAAGTAATTGGCTCTATAAGTATAACAACCTAACAATAAAGTAAATACAAAAACAAAACCCCTAAACAATAATAAAAGTCAAAAGAACCCGATTGAGTTTTAAAATTATTAAAATAGGATAAAAATAGGGTAAATAATTATCAAAAAATCCATTTTTAAAAGCGTTTTTGAAGCCATATTAGGAGTACTTAAATGTTGCTAAAATTTATTGATTGGCTTTTTCGGACATCAAACGATTTCGATTAAAAATAGCATCTTTATTATTTGGATTTAACGCAATAGTTTTATTAAAATATTCCAATGCTTTGGAGTAATTCCCTACTTGGATATAAGCAATAGCTTTGTTGTTAAAAAACTCTTCGTTGGGCAAATAAACGGCTTCAAGTTGATTGTAAACGGAAATTGCCTCATCCCATAATTGTTTGTTCAGTTTTATTTTAGCTTTTTGTTTAAGCGCTTCGTAATTGGCCGGAAAATTGGTTAAAATCAGATTGTAATATTTCTCGGCATTTTCAAAGTCATTTGTCGACATGTAAAAAGATGCCATTTCAAATACAACTTCAACATCCTCATCGTTCTCATTTAAAGCATCGTGCAACAATTGCAGGGACTTTGATTTTTGGTAATAATACAATTGTTTGTTGCCTAAATTTGCATAATACTGTGTTAGCAATGCATTATATTGATAGCGGGTAGAATCTTTCTCAATTATTTTATCAATATCAATCTTTGCCAACTCGTTATTTTTCATTTGCAGCAGTATTTGCCCGCGAGTAAACAACAAATCGCTATTTTTGGGGAATTCATTAATTGAATTATTGACAACCTTCAATGCATTATTATTTTGCTTAAGGTTTAGATACGCTCCTGCAATCATATTATTTAGCTGTATTTTTTTGGAAGGACTAATGGTGAGCATCTTCCGATAACAAGCGATTGCTTTTTCATATTGATTCTCTTTTCGATAAATGGAACTTAACAAATCGAAAAACTTATATTTATCGGGGTATTTTTTTATGGCTAATTCTGCTTCTTTTATTGCTTCCGTCACATTTCCCATATTTGAAAGCAATGAAATTTTTAACGAAAGATAATTCTCATCATCGGGTTTTAACAATAGAGAATCGGACACAATTTGCATTGCCTTTTTTTTATCGGCTAAATCGCTTTTTGAATTTGATTGCCGAAGTATCGAATTCAGCATGATGCGATTAATGTATGATTCAAGGTAGTTGCTATCTATTTCAACCGCTTTATTTAAATCGTTGAGGGCACGTTTGTAATACTTATTACTGATTTTATCAAAAGCACCACGGTTATAATATTCAGGAGTATTCGAAAAATCATCTTGTATATTTAAAAATTTATCTCCGTCAAATGGATAAAACTCAGGAATATTAGCCGCTCTTTGGTCGAAGCAAAGATTTTCGAGTAAAACAGGAGGTGAATCCACGCCATTTTCGTCGATGTGTGTAAGGTAAAGTTGAGTATAAAGCCCCCGGTTTTTTGACGAAAACACGAGCCAGCGTCCATTTGGCGACCACGAATGCCATGAGTTCATCTCGCTCGTATTGCAGTTCATTAAACGGGGTTCACCCCCACCCGATGGCATAATATACAAACGGCTATCGGGTTGTAAAAGCATAAAATTATCGGCCTGGCAAAAAACAATCCATTTGCCATCGGGCGAAAATTTGGGAAAAAAATTACTTTTGCCATTATTAGAAGCACCTTTCATTGGAGTTGCTTCACCTCCTTTACCATTGTTAAAATCGACTGAATACAAATCGAATTTAAATGGTTTTTCGCCGGTTTTAAATTCAGCCACATCGTTTATTGACAATAAGGCTTTCCCGGCTTTTTGTACTTTTTCGTTGATGTAAGCTTCGGTTTTAGCAAACACAACTGTTTTTCCATCGGGCGACCAGGTTGGATTACTTTGAACATATTTAGGATTGTTGGCGCCATTTAAAACACCGAATTTATCATTAAGCCTGTCGTATATTCCTATTATTCCTTTTATTGGAAAAAACAGCTGTGAATAGGCCAAATTATCATCAACAGCCACAAATATTGATAAATCTTTTACGGTTGACAATACATAATTACCATCGGGCGAAATTTGTGACAGTAGCCCGAATGTAGGTTCGTTGTCTTCTTTTTTATAATCACTCCAACTAATTATTTTATTGGGACTTAGCCTACTTGTATCGCTTGTTTCAACAATTACATAAGAACCTTTGTCGTTTCCATAATCGACATCCATTGCCAACAAAGGTTTTTCGCTAGCAAACGAGTGGCAATTGCCACACACGGGAAGGTTATCGAGCATTTTTCGCGGTTTACTTCCGTTTACATTTCCCATGTACCACTCAATTGTATTTACATTGGCAACGGCATAACTAAAAGGCAGCGTTACTGAACGATAAAAAATTTGGGCACCAACTGAGTCTGTCGAAAAAGAAAATTTAATTCTATCCGACAAAAAAGATTTTTGCTTTTCATTTTTTGCAATAGCGGTAAATGAAAATGCATTAGAAGAAAGCTTAATTTTTTCCCATTCATCTGGGGCGGGTCGCCAATTGTTGGTGTGACTTTTGGCTGACAGTATAACTTCGCCCTGCTTATTGGTAATAAAGATGTGCCACAGCTTAGTAAATTCTTCGTTGAGGAGCCATTCGAAACTGGGAGCTGGAAATTCAGGTGGAAAAACAGTTCCATTGCTTGGATAAATTATGGTCGCTCCATTACTAATGCGCTCTCCCCTTTCAATTAATACAAGCTCTTTCTGTACGCTAGAATCAGTGCAACCCACAACTAAAAAAACAAGAAACAAGCTAATGAGTAAAAAACAAGTTTTATTTATAGTTTGAATTGCTTTCATTACATTAAAATTTAAAGTTTTCACAATAACATTCTATGAAATTTTCGATAATTTCCAATCATTCTCACGTGAATACCTTAGAATATTAGAATTCATTATCGCTTAAGCACGCACACAATCGGTTGACTAACAATACAATAAATTCTCGACTTAGCTAAACATTAAAGTCTAACATGCTAAAGTTTTTAAATATAATCAAAAGTAAGCAATTCAAGTTTATAATCTTCAAATAGGTTATAATTTGACCATTCAGTAAGTTTAAATTTCCATGAAAAATAGTTTAAAAAGAATTGTAACCATTCAGTCGGTTTGTTTTTCAATACGTATTTTGTTCAAAAGAATAGTTTTAAGGCCGATAGAACATCAATTCTTTGTAAAAAATGGTTGATCGGCCTTGGTTTTATAGTTATCAATTATCCCCAGGGTTAATC
>DATERL010000220.1:0-27451 GCA_035271585.1 Prolixibacteraceae bacterium | reverse complement strand
CTGTTTTGAACTGAAATTCTACCCTTTTTTAGTGCGACTGAATGGTTACCTTTTTTTAAGTTGTATGCCAATTGAATTTATTATTTGCTTATAAAACCTTTTGATTTCAAAAATTCAAATTATAATTTCAATTTTACATTAGTTATCTTTGTGGTTCAATTTAATTTTGAAGATTTAATAATCATAAAATAAAACATAAAAGTTATGGCAGAATTTTCGTATCAAAAACCATTTCCTATTGAAAAAGACACGACTCCTTATCGTTTGTTGACCAATGAACATGTGTCGACCGTTGAATTTGACGGCAGGGAAATCTTAAAAGTTGCTCCCGAGGGGCTCGAATTGTTGGCACGCGAAGCTTTTGCCGATGTGTCGTTTTACCTGCGTCCGGGGCATCTCGAAAAATTGAATCATATTCTTAAAGATCCCGAGGCTTCGGACAATGATCGTTTTGTTGCCCATACCATGCTGATCAACCAAGTTGTTTCGGCCGAAGGCGAATTGCCCACTTGCCAAGATACTGGAACAGCCATTGTAATTGGCAAAAAAGGAGAGAACGTGTTTACCGGAACGAATGATGCTGAACATCTTTCAAAAGGTATTTACGACACTTACCTTAATCGGAACCTGCGTTATTCGCAAGTAGTTCCCTTTAACATGCTCGATGAAAAAAATACCGGTACTAATTTACCGGCTCAAATCGATATCTATGCCGAAGAAGGAAATAAATACGAGTTTCTGTTTATTACCAAAGGGGGTGGATCGGCAAACAAAACCTTTTTATATCAGCAAACTAAGGCACTCTTAACCGATGAGGCCTTAAAAAAGTTTGTTAAAGAAAAAATTAACGACTTGGGTACCTCAGCTTGCCCTCCATACCATTTAGCGCTGGTTATAGGCGGCACATCGGCCGAAGCAACATTGGCTACCGTTAAAAAAGCATCGGCAGGTTATCTCGATCACTTGCCAACCGAAGGTAACATAGGAGGACAAGCGTTTCGCGATCTCGAATGGGAAGAGAAAGTGATGAAAATTTGTCATGAAAGTGGTATTGGTGCCCAATTTGGTGGTAAGTATTTTGTTCACGATGTTCGGGTTATTCGCTTGCCACGCCACGCGGCATCGTGCCCTGTTGGCCTGGGCGTAAGTTGTAGTGCCGATCGTAACATCAAAGCTAAAATTACCAAAGAAGGTATTTTTATTGAAGAACTGGAAAAAAACCCACGTCGTTTTTTACCCGAGCGTGCTCCAGAAATGGCTGCTCCTGTCGAAATTGATCTAGACAGACCCATGGCTGAAGTATTGGCCGAATTGAGCAAATATCCTGTGAAAACACGACTTAACCTAAGAGGAACACTCATCGTAGCTCGCGATATTGCCCATGCGCAAATCAAAAAAATGATTGACGAAGGTAAACCAATGCCTGATTACTTCAAAAATCACCCTGTATATTACGCCGGTCCAGCTAAAACACCTATTGGAATGGCCTCTGGAAGCTTTGGTCCAACCACGGCTGGTCGGATGGATCCCTACACCGAAGAATTTCAAAGTTTGGGTGGTTCATTGATCATGCTCGCAAAGGGTAATCGCTCACAAGATGTTACCGATGCCTGTAAAAAACATGGTGGTTTTTATCTGGGATCGATTGGTGGCCCGGCTGCTATTTTAGCCAAAGAAAGTATTAAGGAAGTCGAAATTGTTGATTTTGAAGAACTGGGAATGGAAGCCGTGAGGAAAATCAAGGTCGAGAATTTCCCTGCATTCATTATTGTAGATGATAAAGGAAATGATTTTTTTAAGCAACTATAATATAAATAGATTGTTAGATATTTGGATTAAAAAACTCAATATTAGGTACGGGTAATATTGTAATAAATTGTTGTATAGGTAGTTGTAGTTATTTATTGTCCTGTCAATTGTTAATGTAAGGCGTAAATAATTTGCGTTTAGCCTCTATAATACATAGTCAATAATAAATTACTTAATTGATGGCCAACTTGGCAAAATGGGCAGATTTAATAGGTTTAAACCTTTAAAATCTGCCTGTTTTAATTTTTGAATCCTTGTTGTGTGGTAAAATAATAAAACAGATTGCTTTTATGCTCGCAAAATCCAAATTATTAAGCGATTATAAGCACCCTTTTAAGTAAGCTCATGAAACGTTCGCCTTTGTGAACGAAGTAATCTCTAATTTTCTCATACAATAATGATTAGTAGTATATTTTAGTGATGGTTGAAAGTGCCGAATTAGTTTCAGTTCAGTCTTAAACAAAAAAAACTTCCCGCGAGCCAGTGCCCGCAGGAAGTTTAGTTGATTATGAAAAAATTAAATCGTTGTTTTAATACGAATTAGTCTTCGATGGTTGATTCTGGCTCTTCGCCAGCAATACTGTTGCGCATTAAGGTATCAGCGCTGATGTTTTTGTAACGCATGTAATCCATAATACCCAAGTTGCCCGAGCGGAATGCTTCGGCCATAGCTAATGGGATTTGCACCTCGGCTTCGATTACTTTTGCACGTGCTTCTTGTGCTTTGGCTTTCATTTCTTGCTCGGTGGCAACAGCCATGGCGCGGCGCTCTTCAGCTTTGGCCTGTGCAATGTTTTTATCGGCTTCGGCCTGATCCATTTGTAGGTAAGCTCCAATGTTCTTGCCTATATCAATATCGGCAATATCAATCGATAGTATTTCAAATGCAGTACCAGCATCGAGTCCTTTCTCTAATACCACGCGCGAAATGCTGTCGGGATTTTCGAGAACGGCTTTGTGCGATTGGTTTGATCCAATTGACGAAACGATTCCTTCGCCAACACGAGCCAATACGGTTTCTTCGCCGGCGCCACCAACCAATTGTTTGATGTTGGCACGAACGGTTACACGGGCTTTACAAATAAGCTGAATACCGTCTTTTGCAACTGCCGAAACTGGTGGTGTGTTGATTACTTTTGGGTTAACCGACATTTGCACGGCTTCGAATACGTCGCGTCCGGCAAGGTCAATGGCTGTGGCCATTTTAAAACTCAGGTCAATATTAGCTTTTTCGGCCGATACCAACGCATGAACTACACTCTCGACATGTCCGCCTGCTAAAAAGTGGGCCTCGAGTTCATCTCTTTTTATTTGTGCCAGGCCTGCTTTATGTGCTTCAATCATGGCCCTCACAATTACCCCAGGGGGTACTTTACGAAAACGCATTAAGAAAAGCTGCAGTAATGAAATTCTAACACCTGAAACCAGTGCCGAAAACCAAATACCAATGGGTATAAAATACAAGAGGATGAAAATTAGAATGATTATCCCGATAACAATCAGGAATGATGGTAACATAATTGGGATTGCTTGTAATAGAATCATAGTTTTAATCGTTTATGGGTTCAACAATAACTGTATTTCCTTCTATTTTAATAACTTTAATTTTAGTTTTTTGGTCAATGTAAATTCCTTTGGAACGCGCTTCAGCAGTGCTGCCGTTAATTTTTACGTTTCCGATAGGCGCTAAGCGACCAATGGTAATGCCAATATCGCCAACATGGATTTTATCGGTATCGACGGTTTCTACTTTTCCCGAAATTTCTGATTCGAGCATCATGGGCTTCACAGCTCGCCCTTTAAATAATAGGTACAAAAGAATAGGAACAAATATTAGAATGACTGCCAATGCCACAAAACCTGCAAAATTGCCCCAATATTTAAACGAAAGATACACACTGGCACCAAACGTTAATAATGCACCAATGCCCGCTATTGATAAACCGGGAATAAGCATAAATTCAACAACAACTAAAACAATACCCAATAAGAGTAGTAAAATGACTGTCAATATTTCCATTTTAGGATTGTTTATTGGTTAATGTGGCCTTGTGTAAAAAAACCACCTGCTAAAGGTAACTTATTTTTCCCCAATAGGAGTGCTCTGTTTAATTTATTTTGACCCTGAGTTCCCGATCGGTAAGTGCTTTTCGCATAAGTCGTAATACATTAAATTGACCTTTTTTGATTTCGCATTGTCCTTTGTAATGGGTAATCATGGCACATTGTGTTGCTTGTTCGGTAGTGTGATTGCATACATCAATCAGTGCATCAATAACATAATCGAAGGTGTGGTGGTCGTCGTTAATCAGAATGAGTTCACGTTCGTTTTGAAGATGACTCTTCTGTTTTATTGTCGTCTTTTCTTTGTAAATTTCTTTTTTCATTTTTCTAATTCGCGGGCTTCATTTAATGTAATTCTCTTTCCGTTTAAGTAGGCCACTGCAAAGGCATCTTTAATGCCTTCCTGTCGTATTTGTCCCTGCAATTTTACCGCATCGCTAAAGTTGTTGAGCTCCCCAACAGTGTATACAACAACACCTCGCTCGTCGGTGTGGTTATCAATTTTTCGCAGTACCGCAAGTTTTTTGTACAGGCGGTCGATATAATCGGGCAGCCCTTTACTAAATGCACCAATTTGAATCCGATAAACCAATTTGTCTTGGGGTTCATTTGGAGTAGGTAAAGGTGCTTTAATTGTATCAATGTCAACTATAACATCTTCGTCATCAAATGGTTCAATCTCAAGGGTAGATTCTTCTTGTTCATTTAATTCGTCTATTATTTCACTTTTATCGTTTGGTAATTGTGTGATAATTCTTTGGTTCTCTTCTTCCAGTTTCTCTTTATCTTCAGGGCTTGCTTCGTCCCAAACTGCAATTTCGGCTTCGCGGGCTTTAAAGAAATAATTATCTGAGGCTTGTTTGAGCTGCAGACTTAGTGGCTCGAGTGGAAGGAGTTTATTGGCAATTTCTTCTTGTTCCCGTGTGGTTTTGGCCAGTCTGTATTCTTCGCGTAAATGATTAATTAATTGCTGCGTATTTTTTAATTGTTGACTGTTTTGCCAACCTTCGATGTACCATTTTTTGCCATCATTGGTTTTGAATTGGTCAACGGTGCGATAAACAATGTCGCGGGCAACAATAAATTCAATCAGGTTTTCGGATAGTTCTTTTGGTATTTCTAATTCGTTTGGGATTGATGCCGGAGTTGGTGTGGCCGGGGTATTATTGTCTGTTTTGGGTTGTAGGGGTTCTGTTGATTGAAAATTTGCAGTATCGCGATCTAATGTTGGTGTTACAGGTTTATTCGTTTTAACTTTTGCTTCGATGGTTGTTTCTATATTTTCTTCTGTATCCATTTTTAAAACGAATGGGTTTTCGCCATTTTTACAGGCTAAGTAAAGTTCATTGAAATTGACCTGCTTCTTTTCTTTTCGTTTGGCTTGTTCATTAAATCGATCATAATAATTCAACGCTGTTTCGAAATTATTGTCAATATGATAGCTTTTTGCGATGTAGAAATTGCAATCTTTTGGCACTTCGGCTTGGTTGGCTTGTAGCAAAAGCTTGCGTGCTTTATCGATGTTCCCGTCACTTTCAATCAGGCATACCCCTTCGCAATATTGAAATAATGGCTCGTTGGGGTAAAGCTTTAACAAATCGTTGAACAGGGGGAGGGCTTCAGCGTATTTCCCCTCGTCGAATAGTTTTTTTGCAGCTTCTTCGGCTCCTTGTGCCATTGCTAAAAAAGGTGTCGTTAATAAAACAATTACGAGTAAAAGACTGTTTATTATAATATGTTTATTTAACTTTAGCATACTTTTCAAAAGTTTTACAATATCTTGCCGAATATGGATAAAACATAAAAATACTAAAACAAGAACAATATAAATGCATTTGTTATGGTAAAATTAGAAAAAGGTAATATTGCTCCTCATTTTAAGGGAATTAATCAAAACGATGAAGAAATTTCGCTATCGGATTACAAGGGTCAGAAAGTAATTTTATACTTTTACCCCAAGGATAATACCCCTGGATGTACTGCGGAGGCTTGTAACTTAAATGACAACTATGATTTTTGGCTGAAAAAGGGTTACGAGGTAATTGGTGTGAGCCCCGACAGCGTGGATTCGCATAAAAAGTTTGCCGAAAAGTATCAGCTCGGTTTTAATTTAATTGCCGACACCGAAAAGGAAATATTACAAGCCTATGGTGTCTGGGGTGATAAAAAGATGTATGGTAACAGTTATTTGGGCGTGTTGCGAAAAACTTTTATTATTAATGAAAAGGGCTTAATTGAAGATGTTTTTGAAAAAGTGAATACCAAGGATCATACAAATCAAATATTAAATACTTTAGAATAAAATGAGCGAAGAAAAATCAAATACCAACAAGGAGAAATTAAAGGCACTTCAGTTAACCATGGATAAAATCGACAAGTCGTATGGCAAAGGTTCGATTATGCGCTTGGGCGATCGTCCAATTGAGGATATACCTGCCATCTCGTCTGGTTCAATTGGACTCGATGTCGCCATGGGCGTTGGTGGTTTTCCAAAAGGACGTGTGATTGAAATTTATGGACCTGAATCGTCGGGTAAAACTACCTTGGCCATTCATGCTATTGCTGAGGCTCAAAAAGCCGGCGGTATTGCTGCCTTTATTGATGCCGAGCATGCTTTCGACCCCTATTATGCAAAAAAATTGGGCGTAAATATCGACGAGCTGCTCATTTCACAACCCGATAATGGAGAACAAGCACTCGAAATCGCCGACAACCTGATTCGTTCGGGTGCAATTGACATTATTGTGATCGACTCGGTGGCCGCCTTGACTCCAAAAGCCGAAATTGAAGGCGATATGGGTGATTCGCGCATGGGATTACAGGCTCGACTAATGTCGCAAGCCCTACGCAAACTCACGGCCAGTATTAGCCGTACTCGTACTTGCTGTATCTTTATTAACCAGTTACGCGAAAAAATTGGTGTCATGTTTGGCAACCCCGAAACCACTACCGGTGGAAACGCCCTTAAATTTTATGCTTCGATGCGATTAGATATTCGTCGCATTGGTCAAATTAAAGATGGTGAGGAAGTTACTGGTAGTCATACCCGTGTGAAAGTGGTTAAGAATAAAGTAGCGCCTCCATTCAAAAAAGCCGAATTCGACATTATGTATGGCGAAGGTATTTCAAAAACTGGCGAGATTGTTGATATGGGAGTTGAACTAGAAATTGTTAAAAAAAGCGGATCGTGGTTTAGCTATGGTGAAACAAAACTGGGACAAGGTCGCGAAGCAGTGAAAAATCTGCTGAGAGATAATCCGGAATTGGCACTCGAACTGGAAACAAAAATTTTACAGAAACTCTCTGGTACAGCAATAATCGAAAAATAAATTCGATTCACCGTATTCGAAAAAATGCACATCTGTGTCGCGGTAAAGTCGATGCAGATGTGCTTTTTTTATGCGTAAATAAATTTGAATAATGGTTGTTGCATTTTTTGTTTTTGTTTATGTTCGATAGTTAGTTTATTATAGCTTGCCTGTTTAGTTCGATATGCGTCCATTATCAATATGTTTTGTTTTGTGTTAATCCATGTGTCTAATCCCGAAAACCATCGGGACTAACGATCTATTATTATACTAAAATCACTATTTTTGACCTGGTCAATTAATTAATGTTTTAAAAGAAGGAATAATGAAAGTTTTGAAATTTGGCGGATCTTCGGTGGGTTGCATTGAAAACCTCCTGAAGGTAAAAGAAATTGTAAAACGTGTAAACCACGACGTGATTATTGTTGTATCGGCATTTGGTGGTATTACCGACCAAATATTGAACATGGCTAAAGTGGCCGCCACAACCAAAACTTTCGACACCGAGCAAATGACGACCATCGCCAACCGCCACCTGACCGCCGTGCAAGCCTTGGTTTCTTCGCATTTACAAATAGCGACTATCAATCTAGTACAAGCACGCCTCAATGAATTGGAAAATATGTTAAGGGGTGTTTCGATGATCGGTGAGTTGTCCGCCCGCACGCTCGACCGCGTGGGAGGTATGGGCGAGATGCTTTCGTCAACTATTGTTGCCGCTTTTCTGGAAGCCCGTTGGGTGAATAGCATGGATTTGATACGCACCGACAGCAGTTTTCTGAAAGCTGAAGTTGATTATGTCATCACCAATGAAAATATACAAAACGAATTAGCTGGTTTTACTGGGGTTGCAGTTGCTCCGGGTTTTGTTGCCTCCAATAGCGAAGGCATTCCTACAACACTGGGGCGAGGTGGTTCCGACCTTAGTGCTTCAATTTATGCTGCTGCGCTTAATGTTGCTGCACTTGAAATTTGGACCGATGTAAACGGTTTTATGACTGCCGATCCACGTGTGATTCGTAAAGCGTACACCATTGACTACCTTACTTATGCTGAGGCCATGGAGTTGTCGCATTTTGGAGCCAAAGTGATTTATCCTCCAACTATTTTACCCGTGTACCGAAAGCGCATCCCTGTTTGGATTAAAAACACGGGTTGCCCTGATGAAGCCGGAACCCTCATTGGCCACGAGAAGCGATACGCTAAAGAACAACGCCCCATAAAGGGTATTTCATCCATATCGGAAATTGCGATGCTGACTTTGCAAGGTGCTGGTATGGTTGGTGTTACTGGTATTTCTATGCGTATGTTCACTGCACTGGCTCAAGCAAAAATCAACGTAATACTTATTTCGCAGGCGTCAAGTGAAAATTCAATATCGATTGCCATTGTTTCAAGCGACATTAATGCTGCTAAAAATGCTATTGAACAGGAGTTTAAGCACGAAATAAATGTTGGATACATCAATGGTGTTTTAGTTGAAGACAATTTATCGATTGTGGCCATTGTTGGCGAAAATATGAAGGAAAGTGCCGGAATAGCAGGAAAACTTTTTAGTACACTGGGTAAAAACGGAATCAACATCAGGGCCATTGCGCAGGGCGGATCTGAGATCAATATTTCGTGGGTGGTTAAAACCGACGATTTACGCAAAGCGCTCAATGTGGTTCACGAATCGTTTTTCCTTTCGTCGTACAAAGAGCTTAACTTATTCGTGGTTGGGATTGGTACTGTTGGTGGAAATTTTCTGCAACAATTAAAGCAACAACAAAAAAAATTGCTCGAAAATAATCGCCTAAAACTAAAGTTGGTTGGTGTGGCCAATAGTAAAAAAATGAGGTTTGAACATGATGGGATGGAGCTTGATAATTATAAAACCTTACTCGATCAATCTGACTTAAAATCCGATTTTGGTGGTTTTGTGAATCAAATGAAATCATTGAACCTTTTTAATTCTGTTTTTATCGATTGTACTGCCAATGAGCAACTTGCTGGTCATTATCACGCCATACTCGATGCGCGCATTTCGATTGTAGCGGCCAATAAAATTGCGGCATCGTCGGAATATACGAATTACAAATCGTTAAAAAATTTGGCGCTTAACAACGGGATCAAATTCTTTTTTGAAACCAATGTTGGTGCTGGGTTACCCATTCTTTCAACCATAAAGGATTTAGTGACCAGTGGCGACCATATCCTCAAAATAGAAGCTGTGTTATCCGGAACTTTAAATTTCATTTTTAATACATTGAGTGAACAGGTTTCGCTTAGTAAAGCCATAATGATGGCCAAAGAAGCTGGTTTTTCTGAACCCGATCCACGTATCGATTTAAGCGGAAAAGATGTGATGCGCAAATTGCTGATCTTGGCCCGTGAAGCCGGTTATCCAATGGAAGAAGAGCAGATTAAGGTTGAGAAATTCATCCCTGAAAAATTGTTTGAAGGAAATATAGAAAACTTTTGGGAAGGTGTTGGGCTGCTCGATTCAACTTTCGAAACTCAACGCAAGACTTTGGCACTGCAAAACAAACGCTGGCGCTTTATCGCAACTCTCGATAATGGAATTGCGGAGGTGAAACTGAGAACGGTAGAACAAAACTCACCATTTTTCGATCTCGAAGGGAGCAACAATATTATTTTAATCACCACCGAACGTTACAACGAATTTCCGATGCAAATTAAAGGTTATGGCGCTGGAGCTGGTGTAACTGCCGCAGGTGTTTTTGCCGATGTAATCAGGATCGCTAACATTTAAATTGTAAGTTGTAAAAACTATATAATGTCGTATTTTGATACATTAATATGTGGTAAGTTTTGCATTGATGACTGTGGCCTCCAAAAAAATGTGATACGAATTGAAGCAATGCCTTAGGAAGACCGGGTGATCTGCTCCCGATTTTCGGGAGCAGATCACCCGGCCGCACTTAGGCATTGCAAAAAGGCGAATTGCATTTATTTGGGAGCCTTGATTTTTTTGCTTCGTTTTTTTATCAAGAAAAAAATGAAGAGCCCAGCCGGCTTAAGGCGAAACGAATGTTAACGGAGTTAAAAGTTAAAAAAATTTTAGGCTTTACTGAAAAAAGAAATACGACAATATTTAATAGATAGTACTTATTTGTTCGTTGTGTTTTTATAAACGTTCTACATTTTGTCTCAATACTAATATCTAATCCCGAAAACCATCGGGACTAACGATCTGTTAAAATATAAAAAATGAAAAAAAATTGCTTCTTACTTTTATTGCTTGTTGCGCTGGTTTCGTGCAATACAAGCCCCAATGTCCCCGAGGTTAAAAATCACGCAACTTTGGTTCAAGTTTCGGTTATCGATGCCTTGATGCAAGGATTTTACGATGGTTTTTATTCGCTGGGAGAATTAAAGAAACAGGGCGATTTTGGCATTGGTACTTTTCATGCGCTCGATGGCGAAATGATGCTGTTTAACGATACTGTTTTTCAAATTCAAGCCAGTGGCGAAGTTAAAATACCCAACGATAGCATGTTGACTCCTTTTGCAGCTGTATCGCCATTAATTGTCGATAAAACCCTTTCGCTTTCAGCATTCAGTTTTGAACAACTCAAATTGGGTTTCGATTCTTTGTTTCCTACGCCTAATATTTTTTATTTGGTAAAAATAAGTGGCGATTTTAGCTATGTTCGAACCCGCAGCGTACCTGCGCAGGAACGTCCTTACCTTCCATTGGTAGAAGTTACAGTCAATCAGCCCGAGTTTGAGTTTTGGAATGTGAAAGGCGATATTATCGGTTTTTATTGTCCAAGCTATGCACAGGGAATCAACGTGGTTGGTCTTCACCTTCATTTTTTGAATAATATCCGCACTGGAGGTGGCCATTTAATTGAATTTGAGCTAAATAAGGGGACGCTCGAAATAGGTTATTTACTCGATTACCGTTTGATTTTGCCCAATGGCGGCGATTTTTACGGAGGCGATTTTACAGTTGACCGAACCAACGATATCAAAGATGTTGAAGGTTAAATGTGTTCGTTTTACAAAACTAAATTACTTAACATTTGTTAGTTTGTTTTATCTACTCAATTAGAAATAGCACTCTAATGAGTACTTTTGAGATAATTCGTTTACATCATTTAAAAAAAAAAGACAAATATGAAACACATTATAATTTTAGGCGACGGCATGGCCGACCTCCCCATCAAATCTTTAGGCGGAAAAACGCCCTTGATGGTGGCTAATATTCCCAATATCGATCAATTGGCCAAGATGGGGCAGAATGGTTTATTAGTAACTGTGCCATTGGATATGCCTCCTGGTAGCGAAATTGCTAACATGGGCGTGATGGGTTACGATGTGAAAAAAGTTTATCAGGGCAGGGGAGTGCTCGAAGCGGCCAGCATGGGGGTTGAATTGGCTCCCGACGATATGGCCATGCGTTGTAACTTGGTTTGTATTCAGGGCGAAAATATTAAAAACCACTCGGCAGGTCACATCTCAACCAACGAAGCCAATGAGCTAATCGATTTTCTAAACGAAAAGTTGGCTACCGAAACAGTACGGTTTTACCCCGGCGTTTCGTACCGTCACTTATTGGTTATAAAAGGAGGAAATGCCCAGCTTAATTGCACTCCACCGCACGATGTACCCGAAAAACCTTTCAGGCCGTTGTTAGTAAAAGCCAAAACCGAAGCAGCCAATGAAACTGCCGCGCTAATTAATGAATTGATTTTGAAATCGCAGGTTTTGTTAGGTAATCACCCTATTAATGTTGCCCGTAAGGCTGCCGGAAAAGATGCTGCCAATTCAATATGGCCATGGTCGCCGGGAAATAAACCTCAAATGTCGACACTTAAGGCAATGTATGGTGTGAATAAATCGGCTGTTATTTCGGCGGTTGATCTTATTCAGGGCATTGGCGTATATGCAGGTATGGAAGTAATTAAGGTGGAAGGTGCAACCGGTTTGTACGACACCAATTACGAAGGCAAAGCGCAGGCAGCCATCGATGCTTTGAAAAATGGTGCCGATTTGGTTTACCTGCACATTGAAGCCAGCGACGAAGCCGGTCATGAGGGCGATGTTGGGCTGAAAACGAAAACCATCGAATACCTCGATTACCGAGTGGTAAAACCTATTGTTGAGGCAGCAGCACAAATGGACGAACCGCTTAGCATTGCAATATTGCCCGACCATCCAACACCTTGTGATTTGCGTACACATACCCACGATCCTATTCCCTTTATTATTTATCGTCCCGGAAATAAACCCGACCAAGTGGTTAGATATGATGAGGTGAGTGCGGGTAAAGGAAGTTTTGGTATTTTGAAAGGAAATGAGTTTTTCAAAGCTTTGCTTGGGATTTTATAAGAAGATTTTTTTGGTTTCGTATTTTCTCAAGAGAATCGTCTTTTGATTCAAAAAAAGTTCTATTTTTCGACCTTCATTTATAAACCTTAAAATGCGTATAACTTTAAGAAAATCAACACCTGACGATATTGTATTATTAGAGTCGATTGAGAATAAAAGCTTCCCTTCATTTCAACAAACATCACGACGGGCACTTCGCTATAGTTTGAGTAGCAATTCTCAGGAGGTGTGGGTTGCCGAGTTTAAAAAAGACAAGAAGAAAAAATCTGCGGGGGTGATGATTTTACATCTTCACGCGCGCACATTGCGTATTTTTTCAATTGGTATATTCCCCGAGTTTCAGAGCAAAGGTATTGGAGCTAAATTGCTTACCCATGCCTGTAGCTTGGCTATGGCTCGTGGATACGAGAAAGTTTCGCTCGAGGTGCTCGAAAGTAAAACCCGTTTAATTGAATGGTACAAGCTGTATGGTTTTGTCCCAGTCGAAACGCTCAACGATTACTATGCTCCGGGCGAAAATGCCCTGAGGATGGTATTTGGTTTGTCGCGTCCAAAATCGCGCGATACGCTCACCAATCTTATTGTAGTTGATAAACCCTCCAATTGGAAAATGGATATTGAAGGGGTGCGGGTTGTATCGTCAAAAAAATACATTACCGAGCAAGAATTTCAGTCGAATCGTAACATCAGGGTGTTTAATTTGAGCAGTTCTTTTCGTTACCAAAGCTTAGGCTATTATGTCTCGTTATTGGCATCGGCTCGTGAACACCGTGCTATTCCAAGTGTTACCACCATTCGCGATTTTAAAACATTGTCGGTAATTCGCTCCATAGCCAACGATATCGAAGAACTCATTCAGTCGGCCCTTGAGAAAGTAAGCGATAACAAGTTTACGCTCGATATTTATTTCGGTCAAACCACCGATTCGACTTATCGTACATTGGGTCATCGTTTATACCAACTATTCGAAACGCCACTGTTGCAGGTACAGTTTATTAAAACAGAACGGTGGCTCATACACAAGGTTACACCTCTTACTCCCGATAAAATACAAGGTGTTGAACAGGAACAAATTCAACAATTGGCCAATCGCTATTTTTCGAAAAAACGCTTTTCTAAACCGCGCTTAAAACATTATAAATACGATTTGGCAATTTTGATTAATCCCACTGAATCCCATCCACCATCGTGTCCACAAGCTTTGAAAAGTTTTAAGGATGCCGCTAATCGATGTGGCTTTTATGTTGATTTTATTACCAAAGACGATTACGATGATATTTGTGAATACGATGCATTGTTTATTCGAGAAACAACCAACGTAAACGACTATACTTACCAGTTTTCGCGCCGTGCTTATGCCGAAGGGCTTGTGGTAATTGACGACCCGTGGTCGATTTTGCGCTGTGCTAATAAAATATACCTTAACGAGCGGATGCGCCAGAATAAAATCCCAACACCCCGTACCGAGATGTTGTCGAAAGGGATTTTCAAAACTTCGATGGCCGAAAAATACATTTTTCCCCTGGTGTTGAAACAGCCAGATAGTGCTTTCTCCTTAGGCGTTATTAAAGTGAACAATGTTCAGGAAATGTCAGAGGGTTTGAAAAAAATGTTCCGAACATCGGACATGGTTATCGCTCAGGAATTCCTTTATTCGGAATACGATTGGCGCATTGGTGTGCTTGATAACCTTCCGCTTTTTGCTTGCAAATACTACATGGCCAAAGATCACTGGCAAATTTATAACTGGCAGGCTTCAAAAGAAGATGGTACTGGCGATGCCGAAACCTTAGCGGTTGATCAAGTGCCCGAAGCGGTGCTTAAAGTAGCTCTTAAAGCGGCATCGCTCATGGGCGATGGTTTGTATGGCGTCGATTTGAAAATGGTGGGCGATAAAGTTTATGTTATTGAGGTAAACGATAATCCCAATATCGATGAAGGTATTGAGGACTTGGTGCTTAAGGATGAGCTCTACACACGTGTTATGATGTCGATTTTCAATCGTATTGAACAATCGCGAAACATTACCCGTTTTGTAGCCATTGCCCCCGATTAAAAATTAGGTATTATTGTGTAGCTTTGTTTTCATCCTAATTTTTAAAAATTTAACGGCCTATTGATTCTATTTATCCCATTAAAACCACTCTTAAAATGATCGAAAAAATAAAATCACTTTTTTCGATGCTGCCTAGGGCTGAGCAACTCGAACTTTTGCGTGATTTGACTAGCAGTAACGAATTATACAACCCAGTTGTTGAAGTAGCACAATTGAGCCAGACTCAATACGCTCAAAATGTGGTGTTTAAGATCTCGAATTTAGGCGATTCGGGGAAACCTCGTATCTTGGCCTCGCTCACTACTCCTTGGGGCGATTTTGAAGGGGAAGGCATTAATCAAAAAATTGCCAAAGTCAAGGCATCCGAAAATGCAAAAATGGCACTGACCGAACAACTCACTGAAAATTCTTAATTTTTTTGAAATGATGAAATTAGTTGTGCTTGATGGCTTTACCCTGAACCCTGGCGATTTAAGCTGGAAACCCTTAGAAGCAATTTGCGATGTGGTAATTTACGACCGAACACCAGCCCATTTATGCGTTGAACGCTGTGCCAATGCCGATTTCGTTTTTACCAATAAAGTGGTTTTCGATTCAAAAACAATTGAACAACTGCCCAAACTAAAATACATAGGGGTGTTGGCTACCGGTTATAATGTGGTCGATTTGGATCAAACCCAAAAGCGAGGCATTGTAGTTACCAATATTCCCGCTTACAGTACCAACTCGGTTGTACAATTGGTTTTTGCACACATTCTCGCTCACTTAAATAGGGTAGAGCAACATGGTCAACATGTACGTGATGGAGGCTGGGCAAGCGCCATCGATTTTTCATACTTTCTTACTCCCCAAATCGAACTGGCCGGTAAAACCATGGGCATTGTTGGTTACGGTAAAATTGGTTCTAAAGTGGCGCAGGTTGCCCTTGCTTTCGATATGAAAGTGTTGATTGCTAATCGCTCGGTAAAAGCGCACTTACCAAAAGGCATTCAACAAGTATCAATAGATGAGCTTTTTAGCCAAAGCGATGTTGTAAGCATTAATTGCCCCTTGACCGACAACAACAAAGGCTTTGTGAACAGTGTACTGATTCAAACTATGAAACCAACTGCACTATTGATAAACACTGGTCGTGGCCCCTTAATCAACGAAGCCGATTTGGCCCATGCGCTCAATAATAACGTTATTTTAGGTGCTTCGCTCGATGTCCTTTCCACCGAGCCACCAATGGCCGATAATCCCTTGTTCGCTGCTAAAAACTGCATCATAACGCCACACATTGCCTGGGCAACGCACGAGGCACGTGTTCGCCTAATGAATATTGCCACCGAAAACCTTGTTGCCTTTATTGCGGGCCACCCTCAAAATGTGGTAAGCGCTTAGCGCTGTTTCCTATAATATTAGTTTGTGTGTTTTAGCTTTAATTTGATAATCTATGCTTTATTTTATGTGTATCTAAACCATCAATGTACTCATTGTTAGTATGTTTACTTTTTGTCTAATTTTCCATATCTAATATTCAACAATCTAGTAATCCATTAATCTGTTTTCTATAATTTTTCCACGCATTCATTTCCATTTTGAATTAGAGCTGATGCCTTTTCTGTGTTGACTTGTTGTATTATAACTTGGCTTTTGATAATTATTATTACTGCCTTTATGGTTAAATAGGTGTGTGCTATAGCATTGATTTACGACTCATTTTTTTATCAAAACGATTAATCACTTAAACTTAAGACTACGAATATTTTAAAAATTAAAAACGGAAAAGTAGAATTACGTAAAGAATAGGGTTCGCTACTCAGAACATTGGTAAACAGTGGGGCAATTGACTCATAATTAAATGGGAACGGCTCTTTAATTTTGGTCACCACAGTAAATGGTAAAGTTGAACTCCGAAAAGAAAATGGGTTATTAATTAGAACAATTTAATTGAATATCGATAAAACTTAAGGTGAGTGCGTAGATGTAGGTGTTGCTGGATAGGTAGATACTGTTAGTGCGTTTGCAGAATTGGGATTATGATGCGAATGCCCCGTATTTTGTAACTATTTGCACACAGGCCAGTGCACATTTTTCATTTGTGATATTGGGCGTATCTACTCAATAATTGTATGTAAGAAATGTATATTGCTATATTTGTTATCAAATAACGAATTTAAAAAAAAACGCTATGAAAAATTTAATCCTTGTTTTAGTGCTGATTATGGCCGGATGCACTTCAATTAATCAAAACAAAACCGACGTTAGTCTTCATTGGAAAGATGCTAAGGAGCAGGTGTCTGAAATAGAATCCGAAACTGGTGATTTATATAATAAGGTTGGTCATCACGGTCCGGCCATCGAAAATGAGTGGTTAGGCTTGCGAATATATTTCAATTACAAAGTGGCTATTGATGTGTATAGCAAAACTAAACCTCAATTAGAATTGGCTGAAACCGATTGGTATTCAACTCCTGAGCAACAACTAGAAGGTTGGGGCGCCGATCAGTACAAGGTGAGTAAAACCGGAGGCCTTGGAGGTGTTCGTTTGTGGGATGGCGAGAAAGCTGTTTTTCTCGAATCGGTTACTTTGCGTAAAGCAAGTGTGAAAAAAGAAGCAAATAGTTCGTCTATGGAAATGCTATCGAAAGGTATTTCATACAATGGCGAAATCATTGATGTACTGCTTAAGGTAACTGTTTATTCAGGCCAACGCGAAGCCAAAGTTGAGGCATTTGTTGAGTCATTAAACCCCGTACAATTGGTTACTGGTATTAACTATCACCAAGCAACCCAGGTTACTCAGGGAGAAAATTACATTTGCACCTGGGGAATACATCCCGAAGATGTAGCTGTTTTTCAGCTCAATATAGGGGCTGCGATTATGTATAATCCCAATGATTTTGAACAAAAGGTTGAAACTGATACCGAAATACTACTTGTTTCAAAACCAACTAAATACCTGTCAACATGGATAACATCTTCGTGCGAAAAGGAAGAAGAGTTAAATACCATGGCTGATTTTGTAAAATATGTTGCTTTGTTTAACAACTAGAGAAAAAATATTTGCTAATAAAACAGCGTTTCGCAACTTCCGAAATGCTGTTTTATATTTTATCGCTACTTTATTGAAGTTTGATTAGCTCAAAGTGGAAAGCATTTTTTATTGGCAAATGACGCATGCTCACTGTCGGATTGTAAGGCACTTGCCGATTGTTTAATAAAGAAAATAAAGAGTTTAGTAAAAAGGAAGTACCGAGAAGGACATAAATCAAAATATTATGCAGAAGAAAGAGATTAAATGCATCGCTGTTTTAACATCGGGGGGGGATGCGCCTGGAATGAATGCAGCAATTAGGGCGGTAACGCGTTCAGCATTAGCATATAACTTGGAAGTGTTTGGTATTAATCATGGTTTTCGTGGAATGATAGAAAACGATTTTGTGAAGTTGAATTATGAAGATGTTGGTGGCATTATCAACTTGGGCGGTACCATATTGAAAACAGCGCGCTGCAAAGAATTTATGACTTACGAGGGGAGAAAAACGGCCTATAAAAACTTAAAAGATAAAAATATCGATGGTGTTGTAATTATCGGCGGTGATGGTTCTTTTAAAGGTGCGGTGGATCTTTCCTCAGAGTTTGACATCCCTTTTGTTGGGATACCCTGTACAATTGACAATGACATTAGTGGCACAGAATATACCATTGGTTTCGATACTGCTTTGAATACGGTGGTTAATGCCGTAGATAAAATAAAAGATACGGCCAGATCCCACGGGCGAATATTTTTTGTTGAATCAATGGGACGCGAGGCTGGGTTGCTTGCTTTGGGAAGTGGGCTTGCTTGTGGTGCCGAAGTAATTCTTATTCCCGAAGTGTTGGAGCAGGAAGACGAACTGGACCGATTTATCCAAAATGGCATAGACAATAAAGACTCCAGCGGAATTATTATGGTTGCCGAAGGGTATAAAACAGGCGGTGCATTAGAAATTGCCGAAAGGGTTAAAGCGAGGCATCCCGATATTGAAGCCAGGGTGACTATTTTGGGACATATACAGCGCGGAGGCAGCCCAACTGCTCAAGACCGTATTACCGCAACACGAATGGGAGTAGCGGCTATCAACTGTTTGTTGGCCGGAAAAAAGAATTTAATGATTGGTTTACAAAACCAGCTTATTGTTGAAGTTCCACTCAGCCAGGCCGAAAAAGCTTTCCGATCAATTAATAGCGAATTCGTGTACATACAAAAAGTAATAACTCGCAATTGAAATTTTCGGATTCAAATTGAACTATAACTTGTATGTTGTGATAGGTGAAAATATTTGCTCAAGCGTTTTGTGATTTCATTGTGTAAAACAAAATATTATCAGCCATAATTGCAGAAATAATGATTAAAAAACATCAAAATTAAAAGAACAATTATATTTGTATTTACAGGCTTATTTTTAAGTGAATGCAACAGCTTACAAGCTAAATTTTAAAACATGAACGAAATAGAAAAACTTACCAGTGAACAATTTGCCGAACAAACAGCGGCAATTTATGTTAATGTGTTTCTGGAAATAGGAAACCTACTTAACAAACACCCAAAAATAGATGCGGGTTTTGAAGAAGATATCGAAAAACTATATGACAGCTCGGTGAAGCAGATGATCCAATACGGAAAAGTACTTGCTCAAAAAGACGAAGAAACCCGTGAAGACTTCACAACGACTAGTTGTATCGCCTCGTGGGATGCGTTAAGCAAAATCGACCCCATAGTTGCGCTATCTACCGAAAAGCAGTTAGACGAGCGACAACTTGAATTTGAAACCTACGGCAGCGATAACTTAGAACGGAAATTTGATGAATTGTTCGCCATAATGGACTTCCTGGATTTCGAGAAAATAAAAGAAGAACGTCCCGAAAGTGCAAAAGAATTTGGGATTCTTTAATGGAAAACCAAAAAAGTTTGGGTCGTGATGTTCTTTATTAATAGCATTGAAATAATTCTCGTGGCTTATAATTTAATGCACAAAATAATAGAATGAAGCTATTTGTCAACGATGAAGAAATAACCATACACCATGGAGCTAAAGTATTAGATTTGATGCGGGCGTATTATGCGCAGCACAAAAAAAAGTTGCCCCGCAAATTACCCATCGTAACCGATGCCTATGATAACAGCGTTGCTCCCGATGGTGAACTTAGCGAAGGAAATCATTTGTATATAAAAACGAAAGACAAAAAACAATGAAAACCATTTCGACAACACAAAGACTAATTTGCGGTATTGTTCTGCTTGGCGCTTCTTTGTTGATGAGTTGCGGCACAAGTCGTAAAGTAGCTGAGCTACCCCAGACCAAAACGGTAGAAATTCTTGCCGTTAACGATATGCATGCAGCCATTGATAATTTTCCCCGATTTGCTTTTATGGTTGACAGCTTGCGAGCCATCTATCCCCATTTATTGCTCGTTTCGGGTGGCGACAACCAAACAGGAAACCCCGCAAACGATCAATATCCTGAAAAAGGAATGCCCATTATTGAACTAATGAATGCTCTGGATTTTGACCTATCGGCAGTTGGTAACCATGAATTTGATTCCCGCTCAGCAGGATTTGAAAACATCACCCAAAAGGCCAAGTTCGACTTTATCTGTGCCAATATTGAACTACAGGCAGCATCTGGTGTCCGCATTAAACCTTATGAAATAATTAAAATACCCAATGGGCTCAAAATAGCCTTTGTTTCGGTTTTGGATATTAACAGAAATGGGATACCCGATACGCACCCCAGTAATGTGAAAGAGTTTACGTTTAATGATCCATTTAAAATTGCCAATGAATACCTCTTCTTAAAAGACAGTTGTGATGTTTTTATCATGCTTAACCATTTAGGATTTGAAAATGATGTGAAATTAGCCAACCAACTTCCAGCCAAAAGTGTCGATGTAATCATTGGAGGTCATTCGCACACCAAAGTCGACAAAGATCAAATTCAAAATGGAATAATGATAACGCAAGCCGAACGAAGGCTTAAGTATGCTACGCTCGTAAAGCTTACTGTGAGTCCCAAAGGAAAAGTAGAAAGAAAAATGCAATTGCTTACCGTGGGTAAAATAGGAAGTGCACGTGCCGATATTCAGACCATGGTAGATGCTTATAACAACAATCCGGCATTGACTGAAACCATCGCCATGGCCGAAGATGATTTTGTTGGCTACGAAGAAGTGGGATACTTAATGACAGATGCTATTCGCGTTGCTACTGGAGTCGAAATGGCTTTTATTAACCCGGGTGGTGTGCGTTTGGCAACCCTTGTCAAAGGCCCTGTGCGTACTAAAGATGTGTACGAAATGGATCCCTTTGGCAACGAAATGGTGTTGTTTAACCTCTCTGGACACGAAATGAGAAATCTGTTCATTTCTGCCTTCGCGCTTGATGAAGAGTTGCCCATTTATCCTTCGGGAATGACCACGCACTATTTGTTTGACTTTAGTGGAAACCTTAAAGATGTGGAGCTTTTTACCACCGACGGTAAACCCTTAGACATGGACCTTACGTATTCTGTTGTAATGAATGACTTTATGGCTTCGATTTATAAATTTGATCACAAAGATCCAGGACAGGGATTGTTTCGCTCAACAGCTGAAACTACTATTGATTACCTGAAAGAGTTGAAAAACATTCCAAGTTATAGGGGAATGCAAAGAGTAAAGAAAATAATGGTGGAGTAATAGGCTGAAAATTATAAACAAATTATCTTCAACCCACTAAAGGGGCTTTAATCCTACTCAATAAGTTGGTTTTTGCGGTATTAATCCAAAAACCATAAACACCTTAGATGTTACGGTATTTTAGCAACGTATATGTTTGCAAAAAATACCGTGTAGCGGTAAGGGGGTGTTTATTCAAAATATTTAAACAGATAACGTTCACCGAACTCAGTTTTAAATGAATTTGACCCCTAACCAACAAAAAAATATAATTTTGAGTAAAAGCCCCTAGTTTCATGATTCTATTGGATTGATTTGGTGACAACTTACATAATTGCCCCTTTTAATTAATCCAAAACCGCTACGCAGTATAAAAAATGCGAACATTTTTCCTCAATATTTTTTGAGTTGATAAAATCTAGGCTTAAATTATTCAATCCACCCGAATCTTAACTTGATCCCTTACAGGGCATAAGATTGTTATAGCTACAGTCAATCGATGACGGCTTTAACAAAATATTTGATTCCTATCTCGAAGTCAATATTCTCTTTAACTTTAGTGATTTTTTGAATGTTTTGGTGATTTTTATCACATAATGGCAGAATGGGCAAACAATTAAGAATATAAGATGTTATTGTCTTGTATTTACTATTAATTGAAACGTTCACTTAAAATTCTCTCGTATGGACAAAAATTTACCATCATCTGCAGCAAGCACACTGCATACAATAAAGAGGTGCTTTTCGGTAAAAACAAAACCACCTTCATCATCTCTAAAAAACAAATTTTACTTCTCTCTTTTTCCTGTTCTTATTTTACTATTGTTAAGTAATATTGGATTTGCTCAATCGACAAACGAAGCCGAATGGAACGGCCAAGGGTATTCGTTGAAAAAGATTGTTAGTAATAACTCTATTCCCAGTGGTGTGAATTTTAGTTACACCATTATCTTTTCGGCCCCGGCAGGTGCAAGCAACATTACCATTGTTGACGATGTACCACAAGTTCTTGGGAACATTAGTGTGCCGATACCATCGCCTGTAAACGGTGTAACACCAAGTGTACAAATAAATGGCAACACGGTAACTTATGCTTTAAACGGTTTGCCTGCTGGAGTAGCCAGCTCGGGTTCGTTTACTATTGTAACCTCTTTTCCGGCTGGTGTTACTTGTCCGGGAACAGGAGCCAGAAACCGCGCCGGGATATACATTGGCGACAAATTATACCATACGCCTTTTGTCTCAACATCGGCTACTGCCGAAGATCCTTGGAAAATATCGAAGTCAATTATTTCGGGAGTGGTGAGTAACCCCATGGGCGGAGGCTGCCAATACCTGATGAACGAAGGCGAAACCGTGCGCTATAGCTTGCATGTTTCGAAAAAAAGTCCTTTTTGGGGCAATACCAACGGACAACTTAATGCTTCGGGTGCAGTAGTTTCTGACGTTCTGCCCGCCGGTGCTCAACTGGTGTCATCAAGCCCCAACGCGGGAACGGTGGTGCAAAATGGAAATACCATTGAGTGGACCATCGGATCATTATTGGCTACCACCGCTTATACCAATTATACCTGTAATATCGATGTTTATTATCCGGCCGGAACTTTTCCCATCGGGACTATCATTAATAATCAGGCTAATTTAAATGCGGTTATTTGCGGTCAGTCTGTTACCCATCAAAGCAACGAAACTTGCATTAAGGTGGATGAGATTACCCCCAATGCTAATGCAACTTTTTATAAGCAAATTTCACTTACCAACCGCGTTCCTGGTTGTCAGGGTTATTACGATATAGTAATATGTAACAATGGAAATGTTCCCTTTTCAAGCTATAACATTACCGACGCTATACCGCAAGGAATTACAGTATCGAGTGTGAATGTTTATAATGCCGATGCAACAACAACATTCTCGCTTACAGCGAATAACGGAAGCAATGTATTGTCAAGTAGTATCAGTGGATTCTATAATTCGGGGAATCTTAGTTATGTAGTGAATAATTTAAACCTTACAATGACCAATCAGCACCCTGTAGGTAAGTGCATATTTTTGAGGGTTTATTTCTCCATTGACAACAACGTGACTACTGGACAGCAAATTACAAACTGTGCCGTTTTCAACGGTCAGCAAAACAACCTTACACTTAGCGATGCTTGTGTGACTTTTGTTGCCGAAGAAGGACAACCTCGTCCTTGTTTGAATAAAGACATTTGTAATGTACAAAGCGATTACGAACCCGGCGACACCCTGCGTTTTAGGTTGCGTGTTCAAAACATTGGTAGTGCAACCCTTTCGGGAGCAAATGTACAGGATGTGCTCCACAGTAATTTCAGTTACATTGGTAACGAAAGCTACTATCAAGCCACAACTTACAATGTGACTTGCGCAACCAATGGGCAAATACCGGCCAATACAACCGCATGGCAAGGTGTTTCGCCTTCGCACAGTGGCAGTACGCTAAACTGGAACCTGCCCGACATTGCATCCGACTGTCAGCTGTTTTATGTTGGCTTTTGCAGCTATTATGGCACCTGGGGGCTTCCTTATTATTTTATTGAATTCGATGTTGTGGTTCAAGATTATGCCATGCCTGGTGTAACACCTAACAAATTTGAAATATCAGGCGGGAATTTACCACAAACTAATGCATCGAATACGGTATATGCCTTGGTGGTTGCTTCATTGGGACAGCAAATTAACAAACAGGTAAGTGCCGATAACGGTGCCAATTATTCGACCAGCGCTACTGTAGCGCCCGGCAGTAATGCACGTTATCGCCTAAGCTATACCAATACTTCGAATATACCATTGTCGAATATCGAAATGGTCGATTTGTTGCCTTACAACGATAATACGAACGACTGGTTGATACTCAACCGCAGTGTAGCTCGTGCATCTCAGTTTGGAGTTGGGTATACCGGAAATCATGCCACTTCGTTAGTTCCCTCGGGGAGTACTCCAACGGCAACAGTCGATTTTTCGGCTGGCAACAACCTCTGTTTACCCAATTATGGAGTAAATGTTCCGGGGTGTAATGCGGCAAGCTGGAATTCATCACCCGATAAAAATGTACGAATAAACTATGGTTTATTCAATCTGGCTCCAGCACAGGCTTTAAACGAAGATTTTGATATCTCGGTTGCCAGTACCATTGGTGATAATTTAAGCTCATGTAACGATTTTGCAGCCCATGCTTCTGCCAACTTCTTGCTTAACGGTTCACCACAATCGGTTACCCTAACACCAATTGCTGCTCCTCCGGTTTGTATCATAAGCGATAAAGATTTGGTTGGCGATGGAGATTGTTGTAAAAATACAATACTGAAAACAATACAGGCACCTGAATTGGGCGAATGTTGCGTACAACTGGCTTCTGAATGTGACGTGGATTCATTCCGTGTGGATATAAGCAATGGTACCTTCTTTGCGTCAAGCTGGAATTGTGGAACAATGCCGACAGGCTATGTTGGACAGAGTTCTTATACTTTTAATGTTGCCCAGTGCGCCGTGAATATGAAGAGTTGTATTACGGCTGATTCTACTGGTGTCGTTTCGGCTAATTACACTATTTATTATTCCAATGGAGAAGTCTGTGAAAAGTTTATTGATATGGACTGTAAAGCTCCGGAACCAACATGTTGCGACAATACCAAGTTTGAGCTGATACCAGGCGCTGAGTGTTGCGTAAATTTATTGACCAGATGCGAAGTGAAAAGCGTTGAAGTTATTGTTCAAAACGGAACCATAGGCAGTGCCAACTGGAACTGTGGAACGCTGCCTACCAATGCAATTGGACAAAGCAGCTACACTTTCGATGCCAACAACTGTGCGGTTGATATGCAACTGTGTTTCGATGCCAACCAAACAGGTGTGGTATTTGCAACCGTTAATATTGTTTATGCCAATGGCGAAACCTGCACCAAAGAGCTTAAAGTAGATTGTAAAGTCGAAGAGAAATGCTGTGAAAACACCAAGCTCGAACTGATTTCGGACAATGAATGTTGTGTGAATTTAGTAACCAAATGCGAAGTAAAAAGCGTTGAGGTTAAAGTTGAAAACGGAACCATAGGCAGCGCCAGCTGGAACTGTGGAACGCTGCCTGCCAATGCAATTGGACAAAGCAGTTACACTTTCGATGCCAACAACTGTGTCCCCGATATGAAAATGTGTTTCGATGCAACCCAATCAGGCGCGGTAACGGCTACGTTTAATATTGTATTTGCCAACGGCGAGAAATGCACTAAAAAAATCACACTAAAGTGCCAAGCCGAGGAATCATCTTCTTGTTGTCCTACCCTCGATTTTAAAATGAAACCGAGCTGGCCACTGAAAGATACCTATGTGGGATACTTTAGTATTACGAACCCCGATCCAAATTCTCCAATTTGTTCGGTCAAAATTAATCCAGTGCCCAACGGAACATTTTCAACCGGAAATCTTTGGATTGATGGAAACCTTTCGGGGCAAAGCTGGACCAGCTCCAACATACCAGCCAGCGGCAGTTTATCGCCAACGGCAAGCAATACCATCGATTTTGTTCTGAAAGCCAAAGGCTACAAAGGAACAATTGAAGTGTGTGTAATCAAGTGCGACGGAACGGTATGCTGTTTTGAAGTCAATTGGAACAAAAAACCCATTATTGATGTGGTAGTTGGTGTGGCCGATTTGAGCATTAGCCAAAAACTAATTGCTGTAAGTGTTAGTCCTTACATTACATCTGCAAGCAACGAAAAAGTGAAATATGTTTCGTTTGGCTACCTTAACGAAGATGAAGCAAACGATAAATCGAAACTGTTTGCAGCATCGGTAAGTGGAGGCGCTTGTGGTGATGCCGAAATCTATACGGGCGAAGTTTCAATGGGCAGTCACAACGCATTCTTTGAGTTAGCTTGTCCGTACACGCCAACAAAAGGTGCTGATTTGCCGCAATTCAACCTGGTATTTGCAGGTAAAATGCCCAAGGTAGCCTGTGCTTTGTTTAACCAAGAGGGCGACGTTATTTACTCGGGCAGCATTAATGTGGCAAGCCCCGATACAACCACTACTTCGGTTTTAACCACTGAGTTTGGAGCGGGCAACATGAACGAACTGCTTAAGTTGTACCCCAATCCCAATACAGGCGAATTTACAGTAAGCTATACTGTTAGCTCGCCGGGTAGTGTTATTTTTCAAGTTGTAAATAACGTGGGACAAGTACTAAAAACTGAAGAATTCTACGTTGATAAACCCGGTTTACACGAGCACACGATGAATGTTCCAAATATATCGATGGGCCTTAACCATGTGATATTGAAAACCGCACAAGGAACTAAAAGCAAGGTTTTTATACGAAAGTAAAAATCCTATAATCTTGAATATTCAAAAGGGCACTGAGCAATCGGTGCCCTTTTTTTCATGTCTGATGGTAATCTCCTATTCTTATTCGTTAGTTGAGAGAGAATGATTTCAATTAATGCGGACAGATTCTAATTTCGTTAGCTGGCAAATTAGAATGACAAGTACTTACATAAATGTGTCATTCCGAGCTTGTCGAGGAATCCCTTACCATGAATCTCCAAATCTTCTCTGCATTAGGCAATGATGACCCAGAATGGGTCAAACATGAATAGCCCGTCCGGATGTACATCGGGATTAACCCTGGGGATAATTGATAATTAATAATTAAAAAAGCAATACCGATCAATCATTTTTTACAAAGAATTGAAGTTCTATCGGTCTTAAAACAATCCTTTTGAACAAACTACATATTGAAAAACAAATTGACAGAATGGTTACCAAATAACAAGGAATAAATAACAAGGAATAAGAAATTGGAGTGCGAATTTGTTTGTCAATGTGCAAGAAGTACAATCGGGGATATTCCTTGATTTATTTATTGCTTTTTTGTCTTGGCGTTTTATAAATATAATTATTATATTTATACTCAAATTAAAGTTCAACAGTTACGCATTTCAAAATCAATAATATACTGGATTAAGACAAAAGTGGTATGTTTAAATTGATATAGTGTTAAAATACCAGATAAGGCTAAAAAAATATTGGGGGAATTTGTTTGCATTCATTAATTTTGAGGCTTATAGGTCAAATATGAGGCTGAAAAGCTCTAAGAAACCTATAGATACTATCTTTGAAGCAAATCAAAGGTTATGAATAAAAAAAGTGCTTTCATTGTGGCTCTTCAATTGTAAAGAAA
>DATERL010000219.1:0-7803 GCA_035271585.1 Prolixibacteraceae bacterium | reverse complement strand
CTCGTTTAACGAATTTAAAAACGAATTAAACGTGAATAAACCTGCCAGCAAAAAGTAAAGCTGAGCGATTCCCAGCATTAAGTTTTCGATGCTTGCGAAAAAAGGAGTGGCAAAGTCTGCCGAAAAATAAATTATCGAAGCAGGAATAAAATGGGCTAATCCTGTGAAAAATTTGTGTTTTAATAAAATGTCATCCCATTCGGTTTTGGTTCTATTGGCAATACGATGGGCTAGGTAATGGAGTGTTTTTTTGGCAACAAGAAGTAGCAAAAAAGATACAATTATAATTGAAATACCTAATATCGCTGACGAAATATAGGCCGACATTGCGTCGCTAATTTTTATGGTAACTAGCCATTTGTAAATGAGTTCATTGAATTTTTGTAACATCGTTCATTAATTTTTGTGAGTTATTACTACAAAAATGTCATTTATTATTGGAAAAGAATAGTAAAACCTTGACTTTTGCTTCGTTGTAGTCTGGTATGTTTTATCTTTGGTTGTTGATTGAAAACATTAAATGTATGAAATACTTATTTTTACTTCTATTTGTACCGCTACTTTCAAAGGCACAAATTGAATTTAAACAATATTTCGCCGAAGAGGGTGCTGTTCGATACGAATACGAGCTGGTTGGTAATTTCGATTCATATTCTGCGGTTTATCAACAATCAAAATACCTCCCAAATTGGGGCGGAAATCCATGCTATTTAATTGATACTGTAGGTTATGGGACTTTTCGCTATCAACTTTACGATTTAAAAAGCAATCAGCTTGTTTTTCAGAAGGGCTTTAGTCCCTTGTTTTGGGAATGGCTCGATACCCAAGAGGCGCGCATGAGAAGCCGCTCTTTCAATCAATCGCTTTTTTTTCCCAGACCACTGAACGATGTTTTAATTACAATTCAAACCCGAAATAAGCAAAATTTATGGTGCTCCTTATATACCGATACTTTTAAAGTAAATAACTATTTCGTAATTGATGAAACGATCATCATACCACCAATTGATACACTTTTTTTTAGTGGTATTGCTGCCGATAAAATCGATTTATTGATTTTGGCCGAAGGGTATCAACAATCCGAAATGGAAAAGTTTGTTGCCGATGCCGACCGTTTAGTTCGTTATTTATTTTCGAAAGCGCCATTTTCTAATTATAAAAATCGATTTAATGTTTTATTGGTGAAAACTACTTCGCCCGAAAGTGGCACTGATATACCCGGCGAAGGGGTTTTTCGTAAAACGGCATTCAACTCGCATTATTACACCTTCGATTCGTCTCGTTATCTAACATCAAGCGACATGAAAAGCATATACGATGCTGTTGATGGTTTGGCTTGGGATCATCTTTATTTGTTGGTCAATGAAAGCCGTTACGGAGGAGGTGGTTTCTATAATTATCTCAATGTGTGTTCGTCGGATAACGAGCTGTCACCCTTCGTGTTTTGTCACGAGTTTGGTCATGGTTTTGCCGGTTTAGCCGATGAGTATTATACTTCATCAACCTCGTACGACGAGTATTATTTATTAGATATAGAGCCTGTTGAAGCCAACATTACCACCTTGGTTAATTTTGAATCGAAGTGGAAATCGATGGTCGATATCAACCTGCCGATACCTACACCACGCGATTCGTCTTTCCAACACGTGGTAGGAGTGTTTGAAGGTGGTGGTTACCGTGAAAAAGGAATTTACAGTCCGGTAATGTCATGCTGGATGAAAGAAACCGCCGCTGGGGATTTTTGTCCTGTTTGCCAAAAGGCCATCGAACAGGTTATTTTAACGCATTCCAAATAAAGGCTCGTCGAGGTTTGATGGCGAAATTTCACGTTTGCCTGCTTCAATTTCATGTACCATTTCAACCAGTCTTTTATTTACCGGTGTATCGATGCCCAATTCTTTGGCCCGTTGTACGATGTAGCCGTTCAAGCAGTCAATTTCAGTGGGTTCGCCTCTTTCAAGCGATTGTAGTCCCGACGATTTTACATGTCGATATTTTACGCCAAATAGCCTTATGCGAGCATGTTTTCGAATGCGATGATAGATTGAATTTCCTCTAATTAGTCTTTTGTAATTGAGCTTGCCGGCATATTCGGGGATCTCGATTTTAAGATAATCGGCCACACACAATGCTTCCTTAATAATTTGAATAAATGTGTTGCGTAGTTTTTTATCGGTAATGAGCGCACCAACATTTAGTCCGGTTAAGGCACCCAGAGTAGTGACACATGAATTGATTATGAGTTTTGAGTAAATGTGCTCATTGATATTGCGCACAATCGAAGTTGGCACTATGTGGTTGAGCATGAATTGCAGGTTATCGAGGCGGGGGTCGTCGAAACCATCGAGTTTACCAATTATCATTTCACCTTTTGACGACATTTCGGCCATCCCGTTTTTCGAGAGGGTTGCACCCCAGCCAATCATAGCACCAACTACCCGGTCGGTTCCTGCAACACGCGCCAGGGTGTGTTCACAGTAACCGTCTTGCATTGATATTATCAGTCCTTTTGGCGAGAGTTTTTGAATTGCCTCTTTTGCCGGCTGCGTCATATCGAATGTTTTGGTGGCCAATATTACGTAGCTATAGTTTCCCGGAGTGGAATTCACGCTAGGGTAACTGGGCACTAAATGAATGTGTTTTCGGTTTTTTATTTTGAAAACCAAGCCATCAATATTCAGTTTTTCCGATTGTTCGGTGCTTTGACAGACCAGATCGATATCGAACCCTTTTAGTGTTAGAATACCGGCTACAATGCTGCCAATAGCGCCTGCTCCAATTACTAATGTTTTCATCCGTGAATAATTAATTGGTGAAAATGAAATTTATAAATTGGATTAAGTGTAGAGAGCTATTTATTATCGCATCAAATGCTAATCCTAAACATTCAGCATTTTGACACAATAATAAAATCAAATGTTAGCTATTTATTGAATTCCCTTAGTTTTATGGCCGTAAGCACCTTTTTAGTATAAAGAGGAAAATCGCCATTCATAATCCAGCCATAGTAACCAGGTTGCTCGCGTAATATTTTTTCAACGGGTACACCTTTGTTCTTACCGAAATTGAAAACTTCAACTCCGTTTTCGTCGTAAATAATACGTCCCATAAAATCGACATTTTTATCGTACGATGAAAAATTAGACAAGGCGGTAACGTCGTTTTCGATGGGTTTTGATTTTCGTCCTGTATTGTCTTCGTATATGGTATCGTGGTATTTGTCGAGCTGTGCTTTTAGTACTTCGTAGGTCGCTTTAGTGTCGGCCATAGCACTGTGGGCGTCTGTTAAATCTTTGTCGCAATATAGCTTATAGGCTGCTACCAGTGTGCGTTTTTCCATTTTATGAAAAATTGCTTGCACATCGATGAATTTGTGTTTTTTGAAATCGATATCGATGCCCACACGCAAAAACTCTTCGGCTAAAAGTGGAATATCGAAACGGTTTGAGTTGAATCCTGCCAAATCGCAACCTTCCATAAAATTGGCAATGATTTTTGCTATTTCCTTGAATGTTGGTTCACCTTTAACATCATGGTCAAATATTCCATGTATGTTCGAAGCATTTTCTGGAATGGGCATTTCGGGGTTAACGCGGTAAAGCATTTCTTCTTCTTTACCATCGGGGTGAACTTTTAGTAAAGCGATTTCGACAATGCGATCAGATGCCACGTTGATACCAGTAGTTTCGAGATCGAGAAAAACAATGGGGTTGCGTAAATTGAGTTCCATTTGAATTGGTTTAAATTAAAAAAGCGCTGTTTACACTTTTATGCTACAGCGCTTTCAGTAATATTTTATAAAATGTTTACGAATTTATCATCATTGGCATGAGTAGCATCAATATGTCTTCTTCTTCGAATTCTTTTTCGACAGGAAGTAAAATACCGGCACGGGTTGGATCCGAGAGTTCAATTTTTACATCACCTGACGAAAGATTGGATAAAATTTCGATCAGAAATGACGATTTAAAACCGATTTCCATTTCGTCGCCTTCGTACATGCAGTTCAGGCGTTCAACAGCCGAAATAGAAAAGTCGAGGTCTTGGGCCGAAACAACCAACTGATTGCCGCTCAGTTTAAGGCGTACTAAGTTGCTGGCCTGGTTCGAGAATACCGAAACCCTGCGCAGGGTATTGTATAATTCCAAACGATCGATTTGAATTTTGTTTGGATTGGTAGTTGGAATAACCGAATTGTAGCTGGGGTATTTTCCCTCAACTAAACGGCATATCAGGTTGTATTTGGAGAGCTTGAAAAAAGCATTTTTCTCATCAAATACCAATTCAACGTTAAAATCTTCTTTTGGAAGCAAGTTTTTCAACAAAGCTGCCGGCTTTTTGGGAAGAATGAACGATGCTTCCATTTCGGCTTTAACATCGCTGCGTTTGTAACGAACCAGTTTGTGAGCATCGGAGGCAACAAAGGTTACTTCTTCGGGCGTAATTTCGAAGAAAATACCATTCATTACAGGACGAAGTTCGTCGTCGGCAGTTGCAAACAATGTTTTGTTAATGCCGTTGAGCAGCACACTGTGGTTCATACTAACCGAAGTGGCATTGTTGGCATTAATTTCGGGTACCGAAGGAAACTCTTCACCATCTTGCCCAACAATACTGAACTTACCGTTTTCAGAAAAAATGTCAATGGCATAGTTCTCCATGTTCACTTGAAAAGTAAGTGGTTGCTCCGGAAATTCTTTTAAAGTATCGATCAGCAATTTGGCAGGTACAGCAATTTCGCCGTTACCGTCGGTGTTCTCCAACATCACCCAAGTAGTGAGGGTTGTTTCAAGGTCGGATGCCGTGATGGTTAGTTTGCTTTCTTCCAGTTTGAAAAGGAAGTTGTCGAGAATAGGTAAGGTGCTTTTTGAACTAATTACCCTGCTTATAGCAGTTAAATGGTTTAATAATTCAGTACTTGAAACTACAAATTTCATTGTTCTATATTTTTATTCTAATTTTTATTTTTGAAAATCATACCAAATATACATGAAATAAATCTACTTCAATAATCGCAAGCTAAAATTTCGTTTTTTTTACCAAAAAGAGGATGAATTTTTATTTTTCTTAAAGTTTGAATTCCACGTTTAAAAATAGGTAAGCTGTATTGTTTATGTTGGTATCGGTGGCATGCCAGTTACGATAATTGAGCGAAAATTTCAAGTGTTGATTTGTTTGGTATTCTAGCCCTGTGATAAGTGCCGAGCCATCGGAAGTTATGTTCCAAGGTGTGTCCGACCCGTCTAAAATATTTGATGAAAGCAGATCGTAACGGCCAAATACTTTCCATTTATTGTTGATTTTAAAGGTGCCAAATGCCGAGTAACCCCTTTGGTTTTGTCCCTTTAGGTATTTGTAATTGGTTAGCAGGTTGTATTCGGCGCCAATTGATAGTTTTTCACTTAGATTATAGCCTAAAAATGCGGCATACACCATTTTTGTATAGGTTGCCGATGGCCCGAAATTACCATAAAAACGAGCCGTAAATTTATCGGGCAGTTGCAGGGTCGTGCCCAAACAGTATTCAAAGTAATTATTGGTTTGCAATTGGCTGTACCCTTCGCCATTGACAAGTGAAGCATCGAAGGATAGGAAATTGTTTACTTCGTAATTGGCCACAATTCCCAGATCAACACTTTTACCAAAGCGGTATTCATCGTTGAACGATTTCAATATATAACGGTATCCCCAAAAATTTTCCTGTACATTCGAATGAGTCATCCCAACTAACCCAAAATCGATACTGAGCTTATTTTTGGTGTAGCGAATGTAAACATTTCGAAAATAGGCATAGCGCTTTACCATGGCATAAACCAATTCGTTTTCGGGACTGCCGATGTCAATTTTTATCTCGGCCATCCAGTTCGGTGTCATGTAATATTGATAGCCCAAATATGCCCTGTCGATTTCGAATAAGCTATTATTATTGGCAGATGTTAACCCGCTTTGAAAATTACCAAAAATACGGAGCGTTGGATTTCCCGTTGGCTCAAATTGCTCGGGCTCGTTTGCCTGTATTGAAAAGGCCATTAAAAGAAATAATAGGGTTGAAATGTATTGCTTCATTTTACTTGGATGAGTTTATCGATTTTGAATGTATTAATTGTTTACGTGTAAAAGTAGAGAATTTAATCTAATTCAAAATAAATATTGCGTTATGATTAGTGGTATGTTGTTTATTGGTTTTAATGTTCTAATACCTTTATGACTGTTGGATGCTCAAGGGTTTTTTTAAGGAGATTGAAATACGGTTTAAAGAATTAGTGTCAGCTGGAATTATTGTCTATTTTTGAATAAAATTGTAAATATGGAACGAATAAAATCGCTTTTTAATATAAAATACCCGGTTGTTGCTGGTGGAATGGTTTGGTGTAGTGGTTGGCGATTGGCCTCAGCGGTGAGTAATGCCGGTGGTTTAGGTTTGATAGGCGCAGGCTCTATGCATCCCGAAACGCTACTTGAGCATATTCAGAAAACTAAGGCAGCATGCGATAAACCTTTTGGGGTAAATGTACCCTTGCTCTATCCCGAGCAGGAGAAAATTATGGATATTATTGTTGCCGAAGGCGTGAAAATTGTTTTTACTTCGGCCGGTAGCCCTAAAAAATGGACTTCGTTTTTGCACCAACATGGCATTACGGTTGTTCATGTAGTTTCGAGCGCTTTATTTGCAAAAAAATCGGAAGAGGCTGGTGTTGACGCTATTGTTGCCGAAGGTTTTGAAGCCGGAGGCCACGAGGGACGCGAAGAAACCACCACTATGGCGCTTATTCCCTCGGTTCGAAAAGCCACTTCGTTACCTTTGATTGCCGCGGGAGGTATCGCAACGGGACAACAAATGCTCGCTGCCCTTGCCCTTGGTGCCGAAGGAGTACAAATTGGTTCCCTGTTTGCCGCTACAGAAGAATCGTCGGCGCACATTGATTTTAAAAAGCGTATTGTTGAAACCGGCGAAGGTGGTACCATGTTGGTGTTAAAACAATTGGCTCCGGTACGATTAATCAAGAACGAATTTTTTAAACAAGTTGAAGCTGCCGAAATGCGCGGTGCATCGCCCGACGAGTTAAGGGATTTACTGGGTAAGGGACGTGCTAAAATAGGAATGTTTGAGGGCGACTTGGTTGAAGGCGAGCTCGAAATTGGCCAATCGGCTTCACTGATTAATGCCATTAAGCCGGTATCCGAGGTAATGCAACAACTAATTGTTGATTATAATGTTGCCTTGAAAAATATAAGCGGGAACTTGCTGTAAATAGCATCCCGCTATTTTATAATATGCCAATTGAATACCTCCATTGTTTACTTCTTTTTACCCATCAATTGCCAGCGTATTTGTAAGTTGATATGAAAAAATGCTTTAGCCCAATTCGTTTTTTAGACTAAAAACCAGTCTCTTAGCTTACTTATTTTTCCTTTGCCTGAAGGTAGGAGTAATTAAAAAACAGCTGTGTTCCTGTTTTTCTGTCAATCGACAAATTAATATTTAGGTAAATTATAGGATACTCATTTTCAATAAACTTCCCGTTGTAAACAATGGCTTGGTCGAATTCCTGGTCAATGGTAATATAGTCTTCGGTGGGCTTGGGGTAATGGTTGACTTGAATTCAGTTTAATAAACATTAGTTAACGATTGTATAGAATATTCTATAACCATTCAGTCGGTTTGTTTTTCAATACGTATTTTGTTCAAAAGAATAGTTTTATACCGATTAGCCAACAAAATGTCGCGTATATTCGCTACGCTCTATAATCTCCTTTATTGGTCTATCGGTATTGGTTTTATAGTTATCAATTATCCCCAGG
>DATERL010000218.1:0-26417 GCA_035271585.1 Prolixibacteraceae bacterium | reverse complement strand
GTTGTGAAACGTTCTGATTTGGAAGCCAAATTTGGCCAGTTAAAAGAGCAGAGCTTGGTTTATTTGGTTGATGAAAATGGTGATAAAATTCTTGCCCAGCTCGATGATACTCGAGGCAAAGGGGCTTGGGACGAATTGTATGCCCAAGTTGACCTAAAAACCGGCCAAAATCGCACTTTTACCCTCGAATGGGCTGATGAAGCTGATTTTGCTGATGTTAAATATCGTACCAACATTCGGTTTGCCGATATAAACGATGCTTCGAAGGAGCTTGAGCGTGCCGAACGTTTGAAAACCAGCGATTCAGAAACAGCAGAAAATACATTTCAGTTCGAAGGCCCAGGATGGGAAAACGATGTGATTGGTTTTCGTAATTATTTCGACGCCCGTAATGGCATGGACATTTGGGGTAAAGTTACTTCCAAAATGGTACTTGATAAAGTAGGAGTGAAGGACGCTCCCACGTATCATAAAATGCAGGAGTGGGGCATGGATATTCTGAAAGTTGGCAACTCGCTGGGTGCCGGTGGTATTGCGCTTATCTCGGCCAATAAGCTCTATCAGGTTGGCCCAGGTGCCGTTGGAACTTACAAGTTGATAACCGAAGGACCACTGCGTTCAATTTTTGAATTGAAATTCGATCGCATCAACATCGAAGGTCGCTTAATTTCGGTGAGCCACCGAATTACCATCGAAGCTGGAAGGCCTTTTTATAACAATTTGGTTTTTGTTGACGATGCTGGTGATGCTAAGTTAGTTACTGGAATAGTGAACATGCAAACCAACGACGTTTATTATATTCCTGGAACCGATGTTTCGTATTTCTTTACCCACGATAAGCAGGCATATTTTGGTGAGTATCTGGGAATGGCCATTATTGTTCCCAATCGTCAAATTGAAGTGTTTACCGCTCCCGACGAAGGCGAAGGAATTATTCAAACCTATTACACGGTGCTTGATTTGGTAAATCAGCCCATCGAATATTATTTCATGGCCGCTTGGGAAGTGCAAAACTCTATTTATTCAACTTTCAAAGGTTTTGAAAACGAACTAAAGAAACAAGTTGACCAAATTGCAGCTAAAATTGATGTAGTTATTTAGATTACAGCTAAATATAATAATTTTTGAAAATGCCTTTGTTTTATTGTAGCAAGGGTATTTTTTTGCTTAGTTCTTAACTTTTTTTAATTCAATAATAACATGCTGTTTTGTTATATTTGCTGCTATTAAAACGAATAATTATAAACAAGCAATATTTGTGAAAAGAGTAGAAATTATTACCATAGGTGACGAGATATTGATAGGGCAGATTGTTGATACTAACTCGGCCTGGATGGCCACCGAACTCAATCTGATAAGTGTTAAAGTTGAGCAAATTACTTCCATATCCGATGAACCTGAACATTTAGTTGAAGCACTTAATAATGCCCGTAGCCGGGCCGATGTAGTTCTTATTACCGGTGGTTTGGGGCCTACAAAAGACGACCGTACCAAAAAAGTGCTTTGCGAATACTTTGACGCAAAAATGATATTGCACCAAGCTACGCTCGACCATGTTACACAGTTTTTCGTTCGTCGTGGACTCGATGTAAACCAACTTAACCACGACCAGGCCATGGTGCCCGATTGTTGTGAGGTTTTGTTCAACCCGCTGGGAACAGCCCCTGGTATGTGGTTCGAACATGATAACACCATTTTTGTGTCGATGCCCGGCGTGCCATTCGAAATGAAAGAGTTGATGAAACTACACGTTTTACCACGCTTGAAGAAACAAAATGGAAATGGTGCTATTTTTCATAAAACAGTGTTGACCATTGGTATTCCCGAATCGATTTTGGCCGAAAGGCTGGACCTTTGGGAAGATGCACTGCCCAAACATATTCATTTGGCTTATTTGCCCAATCCTGGACAAATACGTCTTCGGTTTTCAGCCTTTGGCAACAACGAAACTCAATTAATAAAAGAGGTAAATAACGAAATTGAAAAGTTAAAACTAATTATTCCTGAGGCCATATATGGCTACGAAAACGAAACCCTCTCAGGTGTAATAGGGAAAATATTAACATCGAAAAAACAAACTTTAGCAACAGCCGAAAGCTGTACAGGGGGCTTTATTGCTCACAGCATTACCAGCGAATCGGGTGCTTCAAATTGGTTCAAGGGGTCGGTAATTGCCTATTCAAACGATATTAAAGTGAAGGTGCTGGGTGTCGATCCACTGGCCATCGATAATTATGGAGCTGTTAGCGAGCAAGTAGTTCGTCAAATGGCCGAAGGTGCCCGGAAAACACTCAATACCCATTACGCTATTGCTACATCGGGCATTGCCGGCCCCGATGGAGGAAGCGATGAGAAACCTGTTGGTACAGTTTGGATTGCCGTAGCCTCGCCAAGCAAAACCATTGCCCACGAATTTCATTTTAGCAGCGATCGCGAACGTAATATTATTCGTTCATCGCAATCGGCACTCGATTTGTTACGTTTGTTGCTTTTAAATGAACATTAAGTAGTCTTTGATAGTTTTTTGCAGACAGAAAGTGAGAGTTAACATTGATGTAACAATTCATTCAAAAAAAATGAAGGAGTTTTTGTTCAAAACAGTATGAATTGCTCGTCCCGATGGACATTGGGATAAACCACGGGATAATTGATAATCAAAAAACAAGTCCGATCAACCTATTTTCACAAAGGATTGATGTTCCATCGGCCTTAAAACAATACCTTCGAACAAAATTCGTATTGAAAAACAAATCAACTGAATGATTACACCTTGATATAAATGGTATGAAACGATTATTGATATTTATTTTCACAATAATTGCCTTGTTACTGGCAAGCGCAATTATTCTGCCTTTTGCTTACAAAGGAAAAATAAGCGAAATAGCCCTCAAAAAAGTTAACGAACTTGTTGATGCAAAAATCACTTACAAAAGCTATCAACTTACTTTGTATAAATCGTTTCCCGATTTTACGGCAACTTTTAATGATTTGTCGATAGTTGGGATCGATCATTTCGAAAATGATACTTTAATGGCTTTCAGAAAGCTTTCGGCACGAATCAATATTATGTCCATTATCCGAAAATCGGATGTTTTGATTAAATCGATTGTGTTTGACGACGGTATAATGAACCTGATTGTTAGTGAAGATGAAAAATATAACTGGGAAATAAAGAAAACCAATGAATTGAATGATTCCCTTGAAATAGTAGCAGCCCAAAATCAAAATAATTCGCTTGATGATACCAATTCACATGCTCTTAAATTACTGTTGAACAGCATAGTTATTAAGGATTTCGATTTTATTTACAATAATAAACACTCCGATTATACTTTTGCAGTGTACGGTGTCGATGCGGAAATATCGGGACAGTCAGAAGGAATGAATTCAGTGCTTGCTATTAAAGCCGGTTCTCCTTCGCTTAATTATAAGTATCACGAAATCTACTATTTGCAAAACAATAAAGTGGATTTAAGCACACGACTCGAAGCTGATTTAAATAACTTCGATTTTAAATTCGAAACCGGCAGTAGTGAAATTAATGGTGTGCCAGTTGAGCTTTCGGGTGGCTTTGCCATGCCGGGCGATTCCATGTTGTTCGATATCCATTTCGATGTACCCAATATTGGAATGAATAATGTGCTGAGTCTGATTCCTGCATCGTATCAGAAATATTTAAGCGATATAAAAACCGATGGTACCATCAAGCTCAATGGCGCTATTCAAGGTCTTTTTTATAACGAGATTTATCCGGCAATCAATATCGATTTCGATATTACCAATGGATGGTTGAAATACCCACAATTGCCCGACGAGCTGAAAATACACCGTTTAAAGGCACAAGTGCTTAAGCCCGAAGGTGATTTTGATTTAATACAATTGGGCATTTCACAATTCGACATGCAATTGGCTGAAAATCCATTGAGTATGCATGCTCTTTTTTCGAATCTAATGAGCGATCCACTCCTGGATGTAAGCGTGAATGGAGTAATTAACCTCGAAACATTATCGAAAGTTGTTCCTTTGGGCGATACCAAGTTGACAGGTTTATTAACGGCCGATATAAAGGTAAATGGCAATTATTCAGCTTTAGAAAACAATAATTTCAAAGAGTTTATTTCATCAGGAAACGTAACATTGAATAAGTTTTATGTGCAAAATAGCAGTGTGCCACAAGGTGCCAATATTAGCAAAGCCGCATTAGTGTTACATAATCAAGATATTACAATAAACGGGCTCCAGGGTAAAATGGGGCGCAGCGATTTTCAACTTTCGGGTGAGTTAAATAATGTGATAACTTATTTATTTGCAAACGACTTATTAAAAGGTCGGTTGAAATTACAATCAACCCTTTTTGATGTTAACGAGTTTATGGCTGCTTATCAGCCCGATGCGGAGGTCAAAAACAAAGCCTACATCAAAGTTGATTCTACTAAAATTGTGTCAAAACCACTCGAATTACCCAAGAACATTCATCTTGTTTTCGATGCTGCTGTTTCACAATTATTGTTCGACCAAATGAACATCACTAATTTCAATGGAAACATTGAATTACATAATCAACAGTTGACCCTCAATGGTTTGACGATGGATATGATTGGCGGAAAAATGAACCTAAGTGGCAAGGTAATCGCCGATGGACGAAAGAATCCCGATCTCAATGTGAACCTCGATATCTTTAATTTCGATTTACCACAAGCGTATCGTCAAATATCGATGGTTCAAAAATACATGCCTTTTGCAGCAAAAAGTCAGGGGCAATTTTCATCAAAACTTAGATTACAAGCTCCTATCGATAATAAGCTAAAAACAATTTTGACCGATATTTCGGCGAAAGGGACTTTTTCAACCCATAATTTGAAGCTAGTTGATGCTGTTTTCTTTTCCAATTTAAAATCGGTAATTCAATACGAGAAGCTGCGCAATCTCCAAATAGATGATTTTAAAACAGGCTTTATCATTAAAAATGGAAACCTCGACATTGACCCACTCAAAACTAAATTGGCCAATCAGCCAGTTCAGCTAAGTGGAAGTTATAACCTGGGCGGTACACTCAACTTTAAAGTTGACGCAACCATCGAAAAACAATTACTATCGAGCGAAATCCAAAGCATGATTGCCTATGTGCCCGGCCATGAGAGGATTAAGACCATTGATGTTGGTTTGCTCATTAAAGGCGACGCCAAAAAACCTGAAGTGACGGTCGATAACGATAAAATAAGAAAGCAGGTAATGGATCAGTTGAAAACCACTTCGCCCAAAGAATTGGAAGATGCTGCCCGTAAGCTATTACAAGGTTTGTTTAAATAGGAAACCACCCTGCAAAATTGGATTTACAGCCGCTACTACCTACCGATGTAAAACGTTTAAGCGACTTTTAATCAGTCGTTTTTAGATTTAGGTTTTGAATACGTAATATTTATATTAATTAACTCAAACTGTCAGGATTGCTTGTTTCCATTCGCACTAGCACTTTGAACTTTAAATGTGTGTAAACTCGAGAGAGTTGGTTGTAATAATTGTTTAATATTTTTTTGTACGAAAAATTGAATTAGCATATTTCAATTGATATAAATAACTTACCTTTAAATGTAAATGTTTTTTTAATATTTAGAAATAAATACGCTCAAAATGAATAAAAAAGCACTATCGTTTTATCTTCTGTTATTTGTGTTTTCTATAGGTCTAACCAATAATATTTGGGCATGCAGCTCAAATACTCTTAATATAGATAATAATAAACCAGTTGTAAATGAAACCGTAACTATAACATATAATGGTGATATGCCTTCATATGAAGTGCTTTGGCAATGGGATTTTGGAGAGGATGCAGTTCCGGAAGGAGCTGATAATATTGGACCACATCAGGTTTATTATACTACTTTAGGTGAAAAAATTGTAACTCTATTTTTAATTAATTCAGCTAATAATAGTGCTGATTTAAGCTTTGAAACACTAAATGTTATAGCTCCAGTAGTATCTTTACCTCATACTTTTAGAAGAAGCTCAGGAAGCATTGATGTAAATAATGATGGTGAAATTGATTTTTCAATTGAGTTTTCCAGCTCCGGTTCAAATTTCAATTATCGAATTGTTGGAGTTAATGAAGAGAACGAAGTGTTAGTTGAGACTTTAGACCTATTAGACGATGATCCGCAACCTAATTATGCCTCAATTTTACCTTACTTAACGCTAATCGAACATGACGGTTTTGGAGATGCTCCTCCCTTGCAAGGAACACCTTTGGCAAATCCTGCGGGTTCATCTTGGGCAAATGAAGCCATTTTATTAGGAGCACCATCTTTGGATAATAATCCATTGCAAGCCAATACTTTTTACGGTGCTGAAGATGGATATGTTGGGGTTTATTACAATGTTTCAGGATCATACTATACTGGTTGGTTACATTATAAATATATTTCATATGGAGCGTTTACATTATTGTCAGTAGGTTCGGCAATTGCTCCTGATGCTCCTGTTGCTGCCGGTTTTGGCGATCCTTTTGATCCAGTTGTTCCGGTTTCAATTATTGGGACTTTAGTAGCTTTTTTAGCCATTGGAGGAGGAAGCTATTTAAAACGTAAAAGGAAAAAATAAAGAAAAGTTGTATTTTTCATATAGGAAGTCATCTCCATATTTGGGATGACTTTTTTGGCTTTTACAACTCGGTTAGTCTTCATTACCATTTGTTTGAGGGTAGCATAAATAAGTGGATTCTGAGTTTCTCGTCTTTGACAGCCTGCCCCAATTTATCGTGAATGTAAATGCATCAAGCACGTATTTTTATTTAGTAAATGCCTATTTTGTTTTTATAAACTTTTGCCAATGTTTATCTTTAGTAATAATTAATTTTTACTAATTACATTTTGAAATCCAATCGTAGCAGGCAATTAGGAGTTGGTGTAATTAATCATTTAGTAATGTTAGTAAGAAAATTCAATTGTTATTTTTCAATTGTTTGAAATATCTTATCTTTGGTTTTTATAATATTTTCTAAAAATCAGAAAAAAATATGCTCAAAATGAATAAAAATGCACTATCGTTTTATTTTCTATTATTTGCATTTTCTGTAGGCCTAACAAATAATGTTTGGGCATGTTCAGTTTCGGCTGACTTTAATATAGACAATGATTCTCCAGTCGTAAATGAAGCCGTAACTATCACATATAATGAGTATTCGACTTCAGATGAATATGCGGAAACTTGGGAATGGAATTTTGGAGAGGGTGCAGTTCCCGCAACAGCAAATACAGTTGGTCCTCACCAGGTTTATTATAATACTTTTGGTCAAAAGAGTATAAGTTTACACGTAACAAAAGAGCACTTTTTTGAGGGTACTTTAATTGGCGATAGTATTCAAATAATAAATGTTTTTGCCCCAGCAGTATCTTTACCTCATACTTTTACCCGAAGTTCAGGAAACATTGATGTAAACAACGATGGTAAAATTGATTTTATAATTGAGTATCTCGGTTCTGGATCAGCTTACATGTTTAGTATTACTGGAGTTAATGATGAAAATAAAGTTTTAGTTGAGCCTGTTGATGAATCGTTCGCAGATTATGTCTCAATTCTACCTTATTTAACGCTAATTGAATATGACGATTTTGGAGATACTCCTCCCATGCAAGGAGCATCTTTAGGAAGTCCTGCAGGTTCATATTGGTCAAATGAAGCCATTGTATTAGGAATGCCGTTAATAAATGATACTCCATTGCAATCTAATACTTTTGGCGGTGCCGAAGATGGTTATATTGGGGTTTATTACAATGTTTCAGGTTCAAATTATACTGGTTGGTTACATTATCAATATGTTTCACCCGGAGAATTTATAATATTATCAGCAGGTTCGGCAACTGGCCCTAATTTGCCTGTTGCTGCCGGCTTTGGCGATCCATTTGGTAATCCGGTTGTGCCGGTTTCAATTATTGGATCCTTAATAGCACTTTTAGCCATTGGAGGAGGTAGCTATTTAAAACGTAAAAGGAAAAAATAAAGTAAGGTTATATTTTTTATACAGAAAGTCATCTCAAAATTTGGGGTGACTTTTTTGGTTATCCTCTTGTGCAAAAAAGCACCAACTTCTGCGTATTTAGCGAATCGTAATCAGGGGTCAAGTTAAGATTCGGGAGAATTGAATAGTTTAAGTATAAATTTTAGCATCTCTAAAAACTATCGTAGAAAAATGTTCGCATTTTTTTATACCGCTACTCGGTATTTATTACAAACTTATACATTTGCTACAATGCCATAATAATTATGTTTTTATGCATGATTTATTTTTCTCTCATTCCTTAATTTCATTGTTTATCCATAAAAAGCTATACCAATGCCAAATATTAGATTTTGTTTTGGAAGGCGCAGTAATTGTATAAAGTGTCCTTCTTTTATTTAGAGGATGAACTGATTTTATCGAAATTATATTTGTTTCAGCGTCAAACGAGACAATGCCATCATTTTTACCGCCAACAAAACATTGAATCATTGAAGTATTAATTATATCGTTATCAATAATTTTGAGATTTAAAATAGGTGGATTATCGGATTGAATTATCGGATTTTCAGTTTGAACCAGCTGAACAGGCATATATTTTATTTTTATTTTTTGAATAAAACCATCAATATTAGCGTAGTTACCGGCAGCTGGAAAACGAGGTAGGGCATAAGAGTCACTCAAGCTTGAAATAATTCCTGATTTTTGAGCAACAGCTGCAATATAACCTTCATCTTTTAATACTTTTTGCATTTCGAGGGTATATTCGCCATAAGGATAGGCGTAAAGTGTTGGTTTGTAACCAAAGTTTTTAAGAAAGATTTCCTGAGATTTTAAAAGATCATTTTTGAAAGTATCTGCTGTTTCTTCTGAGGTGAAATTCACAAAAAATGCATGAGAATGCGAATGATTTTCAACTTCAATTCCTTCGTCTATCAGTTGATTGATTTCTTTCACCGAAAGAAAATCACCAGAGCCAAACTGTTTGGTGTTTATGAATAAAGTTGCTTTGTATGCAAATTCCCGAAGAAGTGGCATGCCATTTTCTAAAAATGACTTATAACCATCATCAATGGTTAAAACAACGGTTTTATCAGGAATGGTTTCTCCGCTTTTTAATAAAACTGCCGCCTTGCCCAGAGTAATCACATTGTAATTGTTCGTTTTTAAGTAATTTAGATGGGCTCTAAAATCATTTACCGAAATATTGGTCGAAGGATAACGGTTATCGCCAAAACGATGATAAACAAAACTGGTAATTTGTCCCCGATTATTATCATGATTTTTTGCAATATTCTGAGCTTGTGTGTTAGCTGAGAGCATAAAAATTAAAATCAGCACAAGAAAGCTATTTGTTTTAAAACTATTCATATCACAATTATTTAATAACGAAAGTTAACCGATTTTCTTCATTAATTACGAAATGCTATAAATCAATTTATCATCGTGGTTGGGTGAAATCTCGAGATTGATTTGCTCCCAATGATAGCTTTTTTGTAACTATCATTCTCTCATTATCCCCATTGAAAAATGATGTATTTTTCGTTCAAAATAGGATGAATTGTCTGGTTCCGATCTCTAGTAGGAAACACCGAGAACATTTAATAATCATTAAAACAAGTTCGGTCAACTGTTTTTCACCCATGTGAATTATGCCTAAAATATATCTCTTCGTTTTCTCTGTAACGAGCATGATACCTTCAAACTGAATATCAAACGAATTAATCAATGTCTAAAATCGCTTGAGCAATCAATTGGTGCTGTTTTTTTTATTAATAGTTCATTATACCTTTATTATTATCTGATAACCAGCACATTATAATTTATGTATAGAAATTACGATGTCGCTCATAATCAACATATTTTGTTTCGGTTTAATCCAAATATCTAATAATCTAACGATCTATTGTTTATAGATGTGTGTTTTTGCTCAACAATCTGTCGACTCAGCTGTTACTTTACTGAACAAATAATAATATTATATGCAATTTAGTGTAAAAATCAACAACCTAAAAACCACCGATGAACTTGAAGGGGCGTGGTCTCTTGCCGATTACAAACAACTGATGAGCCTTTTTGATGTCCCTGATCCCGAAACGATAGCCGACAAAGAAGTTAAGGAGTTCTTGTTTATGGCCATTAATGAGTTTGAACCTGAGCAAGCTGCTGCAATAGTGCTCACTTATAAACTTTCAGACCGTTTAAATGAAGGTCAAATCGATAATCTTTCCAACGAGATGTTGAGAGATAAAGTGTCTGAAAATTACCCCGAAATAGATTTTCATAAGCCAATATTTGAGGTGAATCAGTTGCTATATAAGGCATACAACGGAAAGTTTCCGCACGTTCAGGTCAATGTGATTGATATCGAAATAAAAGCTACCGATAATGAGTCGGAAATAAGCAAAGAGATTGTATTGAAAGCGCTTAGTTACGGATTGTCTGAAAATAATTTGCTCTGGCGTTTGTTTGGAGACCAGCTGGAAGGGAAAGTGCCTTTTCCCGAAACCGATGGCATTATCTGGGACTTGAAGGATAAAGGGAATGATCAATTCGAAGTGATTACTTCGGAGAAATGGCTTACTAAAGACGAAATTGTGGATACGGATTATGAATGTAACGTGACACTTTATGAAAAAAATGAGGCCGAAGCCTAACTGTTGGCCGAAAAGTTAATCATTGCACTTAGAAAACGCAGACTTGACAGGTATTCCCGGATTAAAATCCGTGTTCATCCATGTTGTCTGCGTTTTCTTTATAATACAGAGTAGCTACCCAATCTTTTGGTCAATTTTAAGCTAATTTTGTATCTTTGAAACGAACATCGTTAATTAAATATATGACCAGAAGACTTATTTATTTATGTTTAGTTGTTTTGTTTTTCACTGCTTGCAGTAATCGGGAGAAACCGACGGATAGAATTATTAATCGTCAATATAAAACAGAAATTTTAGAAAGTAAAAAGTTGCTGCGCGATTTTTTGTTTACAACATTTACACCCGGTTTATCGGTTTCGGTTTCGTATAACAACGAAATAATATGGTCCGAAGGCTTGGGTTTAGCCAGTAAGGAGCTGAATGCGCCGGTTTCGCGCGGAACTAAATTCAGGATTGGCACCACAACATACGTTTTTACGGCAGCCCTGCTTGCTAAACTTCATTACCAAGGCTTGCTGAATATCGATAGCAGCCTTTACGCTTATATTCCTAATTATCCCTTGCTGAAGCACGATTTCTCGCTCAGAATGCTCGGCGTTTGTTCTGCTGGTTTTAGGCCAACCCGAACCACCGATTTACAACAATACAACGTTTTACGAACTTTGAAAGAGTATGTTTCTACTTTCGAAAATGATGAACTTAGCTATGAACCCGACACTTATTTTGCCATGTCCGATTTTGGTGTTTCGCTATTAGGGATTGTTGCTGAGCAGGTTACGCAGAACAATTACGACAAATTATTAAATGAAAAAATTATTGAGCCTTTGGCATTGAAAAATACCCTTTTCGATAATGCCACTATGATTACACCTCAACGGAGCGATTTTTATTCAGTCGATTATATTGCACGTTTGGTTAATGCACCAGCCATGAATTTTAGTGCGCTCCAGCCTGTGCATGGTTTACTATCTACTGCCGACGATCTAAATTATTTTGCACAGCAGCTGTTGCAGCCCGGTTTTTTTACAATCAAAGAACTAACTTTATTCTCTCAAAAGCACAAGTTGAAAAATGGCGTCGAAATTGGCCGCAGCTTTGGATGGCACGTTATTGATGACAATAATATGCCTAAAATTATAGCAAGCATTGGTAATACCATTGGTGGAAGTTCTGCTGTGGTTATTTATCCCGACCAAAAACTGGTTGTTACTGTTTGCTCTAATAAAGCCGAAGAATTATCGGAACTACCGGCCAATAATATTGCCAAGTTATTTCTAAAAAAGCTACAAATGCAAGCCGATGAAAAGGCAATTGATGAAGCTAACGAAGCCGAAGAATCAGCAGTGGAGGAGCAAATCGAAGAGTTTTTTGACGGAGAATAAAAAATAATTGCGAAGTGTTTTTTACTTTTTTTATGTCTTTATTAAATTGAACCGATAATTTTTACTGCCATGGATATTGCTCAAATAGCTAAAAAAATAAACGAACTTCGTACAGAGCTCGAACATTATAACTACCTCTATTATGTGAAAGCCGAGCCGGTGATTTCCGACTTTGAGTTCGATAAAAAGTTAAAAGAGTTGGAACAACTCGAAGGGCAGTATCCTCAATTCGACGATCCCATGTCGCCAACAAAACGAGTTGGGAGCGACATCACTTCAGCCTTTACTCAGGTAGCACACAAATATCCCATGCTTTCGCTTTCAAATACTTATAACGAAGGCGAATTACGTGATTTTGATAATCGTATTCGTAAAGATACCAACCTCGAGCCCGAATATGTGTGTGAGCTAAAGTTCGATGGTGTTTCCATTAGTTTGACCTACGAAAATGGAGTGCTCAAACATGCAGTTACTCGTGGCGATGGCGTTCAAGGAGATGATGTTACCGCCAATGTGAAAACCATTCGAAGCATTCCACTCAAATTACGGGGCGAAGGTTGGCCCAACGAATTCGAAATTAGGGGCGAAATAGTTATGCCTTTTAGTGCTTTCGAAAAATTGAATATCGAACGCATTGCCAATGGCGAAGAACCAATGGCTAATCCCCGTAACACCACTTCGGGCTCCATTAAAATGCAGGATTCATCGGTGGTGGCCAAACGGGGTCTCGATGCTTATTTTTATTTTGTACCCAGTCAAATTCGCTTAACTGATACCCATTATAACAACCTCGAATTGGCCGCAACATGGGGTTTCAAAGTTTCAGAACACATCCGAAAATGCAAAAATATTGACGAAGTACTAAAGTTTTTGCACCATTGGGATATTGAGCGTTTCAAACTTCCTGTAGCAACCGATGGTCTTGTGATTAAAGTGAATTCAATTGCCATTCAAAACGATTTAGGAACTACGGCCAAAAGCCCGCGCTGGGCAGTGGCTTACAAGTTCAAGGCCGAACAGGCCGAAACTCGTTTATTATCGGTTGTTTACCAGGTTGGACGCACAGGCGCTGTTACTCCGGTTGCCAACCTTGAACCAGTTTCGCTGGCCGGAACAACCGTAAAACGCGCCTCGTTGCACAACGCCGATATTATTCAAAAGCTCGACCTTCACCTTAACGACATTGTTAAAGTTGAAAAGGGTGGCGAAATAATTCCCAAAATTGTTGGTGTCGACCAAGATGCACGCCATCCGCTGAACCCAAAGGTCGATTTTATTACGCATTGCCCCGAATGTGGTACTCCGCTTATACGCATCGATGGCGAGTCGGCTTTTTATTGCCCCAACGAGGACGGTTGTCCACCACAAATTAAAGGGAAAATAATTCACTTTATTAGCCGTAAAGCCATGAATATCGATGGAATGGGAGAGGAAACTGTTGAGCTATTCTATGCCAATGAAATGATTCGCAACATAGCCGATTTATACCGTTTGAATGCTTCTGAAATCTCCGTACTCGAACGCTTGGGCGAAAAATCGGCTCAACGCATTATCGATGGTCTCGAAGCTTCGAAAAAAATTCCCTTCGAACGGGTGTTGTTCGGGTTGGGCATTCGTTATGTGGGCGAAACAGTGGCCAAAATATTGGTCAAAGCCTTTAAAAATATCGATGCTTTAATGAATGCAAGCCAAGAACAACTAACCGATGTAAACGAAATTGGCGAACGCATTGCCCAAAGTTTAATTAACTTTTTTGAACTTGCTCAAAACCGCGAATTAATTCAACAATTACGCAATACCGGGCTTCAATTCGAAATGTCGGAAGAGGAATTAATTGGTACTACTGATAAATTGACCGGTTTGTCGATTGTGATTTCCGGTACTTTTGAAAAACACTCGCGCGACGAACTGAAAAAACTAATTGAGCAACATGGTGGTAAAAACGTAGGCTCGATTTCCAAAAACACCAATTATGTTTTGGCCGGCGACAACATGGGGCCTGCTAAGCTCGAAAAAGCACAGAAACTGGGTATATCTATTATTACGGAAGACGATTTTCTTAAAATGATTGTTGATTAGGAGAAATTGCTTCAGCATTTAATTTGTTGTTGATAATTTTTTCTGACATCATTACCAATGATTGGGCTTAAATAATATATTTGCTAAATGCCTTCACCATTAATGCAGGATATAAAGTTTTTGACCGGAGTGGGGCCAAAAAAAGCAACACTTCTGAATAGCGAATTGGGTATTTTCACCTTCCTCGATTTACTCTATTATTTTCCGTATAAATATATCGATAGGACTAAGTTTTTCACGCTTAGAGAAATAAGTGGAAATATGCCCTATGTACAGGTAGTGGGCAAAATTACTTCGTTCGAAAAAACAGGTGAGGGCGCTAAAGCTCGCTTGTCGGCCACATTTATTGATAAAACTGGAATGATTGAACTGATTTGGTTCAAGGGCATCAAATGGGTGATCGAAACCATAAAAAAAGATACGCTATATGTTCTTTTTGGAAAACCATCGGTTTTTAATGGCCGTATAAATATTGTACACCCTGAGCTCGATTTATTTACTGAAGAAGGAGAGCGGCTTACTGGTTCAATACAAGCTTTTTACAATACAAGCGAGAAAATGAAGAGGAATTACCTTTCGTCGAAGGCAATCCTGAAACTACAGCAAAACTTGAGTCTATCGCTTCGAACCGGAATTTATGAAACATTACCAGCTTGGTTTACTGATAAATACAAATTAATGTCTCTTGCCGAAGCCTTACGTTCCATTCATTTTCCTGAAAATAACGATCAGTTACGTAAAGCGCAATATCGTTTAAAACTTGAGGAACTGTTTTATATTCAGCTTAAAATACTGAGCCTTAAATTAAACCGTAGTCAAAAATTTAGGGGACATGTTTTTGGGGTGATTGGTGAAAAGTTTAATGGTTTTTACAACAATTGCTTGCCTTTTGAAATGACTGGCGCACAAAAAAAAGTTATTCGTGAAATTAGGAAAGATGTGGGTTCGGGCCGACAAATGAACCGACTATTGCAGGGCGATGTGGGAAGTGGAAAAACATTGGTCGCACTAATGTGCATGCTTATGGCACTCGATAACGGAACACAGGCTTGCATGATGGCACCCACCGAAATTTTGGCCATTCAGCATTTTCAAACCTTGTCGAAAATGCTTGAACCACTTGGGGTAAATGTGAAGCTCTTAAAAGGTTCGACCAAAACAAAAGACCGAAAAGTTATTCACGAAGAACTCATTGATGGTTCGGTCGATATTTTGATTGGTACCCATGCCTTGATTGAAAGCAAAGTAGTTTTTCAAAACCTTGGTTTTGTGGTAATTGATGAGCAGCATCGCTTTGGCGTAGCGCAAAGGGCAAAACTTTGGAACAAGAATACCATTTTGCCTCATGTGTTGGTGATGACTGCCACACCCATTCCCCGAACCCTTGCCATGACAGTATATGGCGACCTCGACGTTTCGGTAATTGATGAATTGCCACCTGGACGCAAACCAATAAAAACCCTTCATTTTTTTGATAGTAAACGAAAACAGGTTTTCAATTTTATTCGCGACGAAATCAAAAAAGGTCGTCAAATTTATATTGTATATCCCTTAATTGAAGAATCGGAAAAACTCGATTTGAAAAACCTGGAGCAAGGTTACGAAACAGTAATGAAGGTTTTTCCCGAATACAAAATAAGCATGGTGCACGGTCGCATGAAGGCCAAAGAAAAAGACGAAGAGATGACTCGTTTTAAAAACCGTGAAACACAAATTATGGTTTCAACAACGGTTATTGAAGTGGGTGTTGATGTTCCCAATGCGAGTGTAATGGTAATTGAAAGTGCCGAACGCTTTGGTTTGTCTCAGTTACACCAGCTAAGGGGCAGGGTAGGGCGTGGCGGTGAACAATCGTATTGTGTTTTAATGTCGTCGTATAAATTATCGAAAGAAAGCACCATACGGCTCGAAACGATGGTGAGAACCAACGACGGCTTCGAAATAGCCGAGGTTGACCTTAAGTTACGTGGTCCTGGCGATATTGAAGGAACTCAGCAAAGTGGTTTGGGACTTAATCTTAAAATTGCCAACATTAGCCGCGATGGCGAATTATTACAGTACGCCCGCAATATTGCCACCGATATTATTGAGCAAGATCCTAGTCTCGAAGAAGATAACAATGGCTTGTTTAAAAAACAATTACAGAAAATGAAGAACACCCAGTTTAACTGGAGCGTGATCAGTTAAACGCTAAGGATGTTTTTTATTGCTCAAACGTAAACTGGTTTCATTCAAATTAAAATATTAATCATTAACTCCAGTTGATGCGTAATTGTATTGTATGCTGTCTAATCAAAACCATACAATATAATAATGGCCGGCACTATTTAAGAACCGGCCATTATTATATGCTTAAATATCTTCATCATTCAATAATTTATGAATGATTGTTTTTGTGTAAAGGGTTTACATTTTCGAAAGTTTGTTCATTAAAAAATGATCGACCAAAACGAGGGCGGCCATACTTTCGACAATGGGCACTGCCCTAGGCAAAACGCAGGGGTCATGTCGTCCTTTCGGATTAATAGTTGTGGCATTCAGTTCTTTATCAATGGTTTTTTGTTCTTTTAGTAGCGTAGCAATGGGTTTAAAAGCTACTTTAAAATAAATGTCCTGACCATTTGAAATTCCACCTTGTACACCGCCCGAGTGATTGGTAATCGTTTTAACTACACCGTTTTCGTTAGTGAAAATATCGTTGTGTTCGCTACCACTGAGCTTAGTTCCTTCGAAACCCGAACCGTATTCAAATCCTTTTACTGCATTTATGCCCAACATGGCAAAACCGAGATCGGCATGCAATTTATTGAAAACCGGTGAACCCCATCCTGTGGGAACTCCCTTGATAACACACGAAATGGTGCCTCCAACGGTGTCGTGGTCACGACCAGCAGCTTCAATGCGTTCAATCATTTTTTCGGCAGTTGTTGGATCGGGGCAACGTACTATGTTGCTTTCGGTGTTCGATAAATCGAGTTCAGTATAAGGTTTTTCGAGTTGAATTTCGCCTACACTTTGAACGTATGCCTGCACTGTTACGTTTAAAATAGACAACAACTGTTTGGCAACAGCTCCGCCCACAACCCGAGCAATGGTTTCACGAGCCGACGAACGACCTCCTCCGCGGTGATCGCGAACGCCATATTTTTCTTGGTAGGTATAATCGGCGTGCGAAGGCCGAAAAACATCCTTCAAATCGTTATAATCGTTTGAATGTTGGTCTTTGTTCTTAATGAAAAAGCCAATAGGCGTTCCGGTGGTTTGTCCATCGAAAATACCCGAGTAAAACTCAACAATATCGCTTTCGTTGCGTTGGGTGGTTATTTTCGATTGTCCTGGTTTACGTCGATCAAGATCGCGCTGAACCATTTCAACGTCGATAGGTATTCCGGCAGGGCATCCGTCAATAACGCCGCCAATGCCTTTGCCATGCGACTCGCCGTATGTTGTTAACCTGAAAAGTTTACCAAAAGTATTCATCGGTATTTTATTTTAGCATCCGCAGCCTGAGCCGCATCCTTCGTCGTCGCAACCACCATGGTCGTGTGAATCACAACCACCCGAACCACAACCACACCCCATCGATGGTGTTAGTTCTTCTTCAGTAGCATCACGCACTTCAATAATATTGCCTGTAAAATGGAGATCCATTCCGGCCAGCGGATGATTGAAATCCATCGTTAAACTATTTTCCCCAACACCTGTAACAATTCCGTTAAGACGTTGTCCGTCGGCTGTTTGCATTGGTATTTGAGCGCCTTGTGTGAAGCGTTCTTCTTCAAAAATACCATTGACCATAAACACTTCTTTGTCCAATTCAACAATTGCGTCTTCATCAATTTCACCATAAGCATCGCTTGCTGCAAGTGACATTTCGAAATTTTCGCCTTGTTTCATCCCTGCTAAATTCGATTCGAACATGGGCAACATGGTGCCCATTCCAAATACAAATTGTAGTGGCATTTCGGGTGATGTTTCTTCAATAATTTCACCCTGATTGTTGTTAGATCTTAGCGTGTAGCTAAGTTTCACCATTTTATTAATTGCAATTGTCATTTTTTTGTATTTTAAAATTAAGAATGCAAAGTTAACTTTTTTGATGTCTGTAACAATCTTACACAAAAATGGTTTATTAAATGATAAGGCTTTATTAACTTGTGTATTCGATTGTGGTTTTTGGATGATACTTGATTCTTGTGTTTTTATAGGCTAATTGTTGTGATTATATTGTCTTTATGTGAATAAACTATGTTGAATTGATTTTTTTTTAATCCTTTTTTGCTTATTTGTTGTTATTAGTGTATTATTGCATTAGAATTTATGAAAGTATGTTTTATACGTACAACTACATTTCTTAATTTGATAATCAAACGATTCATTTTTTTTAACTAAAATTGGCCACAAAAGGCTACAATTAACTCAATATGTACGACATTTTAGAACTTAACAAGAAGTTGGTTAACGAGCTTCGTGATATAGCCAAGGACCTGCAAGTTAAGCGTGTTGAAAAATACAAAAAGCAAGACTTAATTTATAAGATTCTTGACATGCAGGCTATTTTGGCATCAGAAGGTAAGTTGAAAGACACTAAGCCAGCCAACCCAAAAATTAGCAAAACCGAAACACCTCAAAATTCAGATCCTGACGATGATAGTTTAGACAAAAAACGCAGGAGCCGTGTTCAGAAACCCGACGAGAAAGTGACGATCAATTCAAGATCAGATGCTTCTAATAAAAATGAAGAAATCGAATCGAAGGAAAAACAAATTGAAACACCTGTTACAAAAAGAGAACCTGATAGTGTGAGCCAAAGTGCGAATACTAAACGCGAAAATCAACCTGTTCAACAAAAGCAGTTAGACAGACCCGCAAGGGATCAACACCTGCCGAAACAAAACAGTGCCTTGCAACGTAAGCCTCACCAACCTTCTTTAGCCGAAGATAGACAACAAAAAGACAGTAGGCAACAAGATAGCCGGGATAAACAACCAGAGCGTAAAAATTATCAGGACAACAAGCAAGGACAGGATAATCGTCAACAACAAGATAACCGTGTTCGTCAGGATAATCGTGCCCAGCAGGATAACCGTTCGCAACAAGATAATCGTGTTCAACAGGATGACCGTGTACAACAAGACGATCGCGTTCAACAAGATAGTTCGCAGGATAATAAAATTGTACCCGAAAGCAAGGGACATCAAGATAAAAACGATCGCCAAAGCGATAAACAACCTAGCAAACCCTATCGTCAGAACGGTCAACACAATCAAGAAAAAACAATTTTCGATTTCGAAGGCCTTATTTCCAATACCGGTGTATTGGAAATCATGCTAGATGGTTATGGCTTCCTTCGTTCAGCAGATTATAATTATTTGAATTCGCCCGACGATATTTATGTTTCGCAATCGCAAATTAAATTGTTTGGATTGAAAACTGGTGATATGGTTGAAGGTACCATCAGACCACCTAAAGAAGGTGAAAAGTATTTCCCTTTAATTAAAGTGAAGTCGATTAATGGTCGTACTCCTGAGTTTGTTCGCGACCGTATTCCATTCGATCACCTTACTCCGCTTTTCCCCGAAGAAAAGTTCAACTTAATTGGGAATGGCTCAAATTCATTGTCGGCTCGGATAGTTGATATGTTTGCTCCTATTGGTAAAGGTCAACGCGGTTTAATTGTTGCACAGCCAAAAACCGGTAAAACAGTTTTATTAAAAGAAATTGCCAATGCAATAGCGGCTAACCATCCCGAGGTTTACATGATTGTATTGCTGATTGACGAACGCCCCGAAGAGGTTACCGACATGGCCCGCAGTGTAAATGCTGAGGTTGTTTCTTCTACTTTTGATGAACCGGCCGAACGACACGTGCGTGTTGCCAATATTGTGCTCGAAAAAGCAAAACGTTTAACCGAGTGTGGCCACGATGTGGTTATTTTACTTGATTCGATTACCCGTTTGGCAAGGGCTTACAATACTGTTCAACCTGCATCGGGTAAAGTATTATCGGGTGGCGTTGATGCCAACGCTTTGCACAAACCTAAACGTTTCTTTGGTGCTGCACGTAATATCGAAAATGGTGGATCACTTACTATTTTGGCTACTGCGCTTACCGAAACCGGTTCAAAAATGGACGAAGTTATTTTTGAAGAGTTTAAAGGTACAGGTAACATGGAATTACAGTTGGATAGAAAATTGTCGAATAAACGAATTTTCCCTGCTGTTGATGTTACGCTTTCGAGTACTCGTCGTGAAGATTTATTGATTCACAAAAATATGCTCGATAAGATCTGGATTTTAAGAAATTACTTGGCCGATATGAATTCCATCGAGGCCATGGATTTCTTGCGCGACCGGATGTTGAAAACCTCGACCAACGAAGAATTCGTTATTTCGATGAATAGCGGAAATTAATGACAGAATAAATTAGTTTTCAAAATATAACAGAAGAAGCTGTTTTCTATATAGAGAACAGCTTCTTTTTTTATTTTTCAGGTACTTTGTACCATTTTAATCCTAAATCTTTGTGTATGTAATTGCCAATGTATTCAATGGCTTGTAGTGGAGTGTCAACAATAATGTAAAGTTCCCGGTAGGTTTCTTTGGCAAAGTGCTCCAAAAACGATTTTTCAAATTGCTTGAAAAGATCATCGAAAAAACCGTTGGTATTGATGAATACTATTGGTTTACGATGGTAGTCGAGTTGTTTAAGGGTAATGACTTCTATTATTTCCTCGAGTGTTCCAAACCCCCCGGCTAGAGCAATGAAAGCGTCTGATCTGTCACGCATTAACTTTTTACGTTCATCCATGGTTGCAGTTACAATCGACTCGTCGGGATGATTTGACATGAGTGCGCGGTCGTGAATTTTTTGTGGGATGATACCGATAACTTTTCCTCCATTTTTTTTAACCGAGTGCGCTAAATGTTCCATCAGTCCAACATTTGCACCACCATAAACCAAACCATATTTTCGACTGGTCAATAATTGGCCCAGTTCTTCGGCATGTTTAAAGTAAGCTTCGTTTATAGCGTTACTCGATGAACAGAAAACGCAAACATTCATTTGGTATTATTTAGTTTATGAATTGTGGAATGGAATTAGCATCATGTATTATAAATTATTTCCGGCTTTTTTGTAATAAAAAAGTCATTAGCCCAAAATGTTAAAATTCATATTTTTCAACACTTTTTGACTAATGACTTCTTCCTAAATATTTTTAGGCATCGATATGTGCATAAGTTGCATTGTCTTCGATAAACTTGCGCCTTGGTGGTACTTCGTCGCCCATAAGCATAGAAAAAACGTGGTCGGCTTCAACTGCATTTTCAATAGTTACTTGGCGTAAGGTGCGCAGTTCGGGATTCATGGTGGTATCCCAAAGTTGTTCGGCGTTCATTTCTCCTAAACCTTTGTATCGTTGTATATGAACTGCACTTTCTTTTCCGCTTCCCATTTCGTCGATTAAACGAATGCGTTGTTGTTCGCTCCATGCGTACTCTTCGCGTTTCCCCCTTTTTATTAAATAGAGTGGAGGTGTAGCGATGTACAAGTGACCATTTTTTATCAAATCCTGCATGTAACGGAAGAAAAGTGTCATAATAAGAGTTGCAATGTGGCTACCATCAACGTCGGCGTCGGTCATAATTATAACCTTGTAATAGCGTAACTTTGTTAAGTTGAGCGCTCTGGCGTCTTCTTCGGTTCCAATGCTCACTCCTAATGCGGTAAAAATGTTTCTGATTTCTTCGGTATCAAAAACCTTGTGTTGCATTGCTTTTTCGACGTTAAGGATTTTACCTCTTAGTGGCAGAATGGCTTGAAATTTTCTATCGCGACCTTGTTTTGCGGTGCCACCTGCTGAGTCTCCCTCGACAAGGAAGATTTCACCATTCTCGGGATTTCTATCGGAGCAGTCGGCCAATTTGCCAGGTAGTCCTCCGCCGCTCATCACGTTTTTGCGTTGAACCAATTCACGTGCTTTACGGGCGGCATGTCGGGCCATTGCTGCCAAAACCACTTTTTGTACTATTTGTTTGGCGTCGCGCGGGTGTTCTTCGAGGTAAATCGTAAGCATTTCGCTCACGGCCTGATCAACCGATATGCTGACGTCGGAGTTTCCTAATTTGGTTTTTGTTTGACCTTCGAACTGTGGCTCCTGAACTTTAACCGAAACCACGGCTGTTAATCCTTCTCTGAAATCGTCTCCGCTAATATCGAATTTGAGTTTTTCGAGCATTCCCGATTTATCGGCATAGGCTTTCAGTGTTCGGGTTAAGCCACGACGGAAGCCGGTTAAGTGGGTTCCGCCTTCAATGGTATTGATATTGTTTACGTACGAATGTATGTTTTCGGTAAACGATGTGTTATAATGAAGCGCAATTTCGACTGGTGAGCTGTTCTTGTCGCTGGAGATATAGATGGTATCTTCTATCAATTTCTCACGCGTGGTATCTAAAAATTCAACAAATTCTTTTAACCCTTCTTGTGAATAAAATGATTCGAATTTAAAACCATTGTCTTCTACTATTGTGCGTCGATCGGTAATGTCGAGTCTGATGCCGGCATTTAAATAGGAAAGTTCACGCAAGCGTGCAGCTAAAATATCGTATTTGTAGGAGGTGACTAAGAATATCGAATCATCGGGTTTGAAAGTAATAATGGTACCGGTTTTATCCGAAGTGCCAATTTCTTTTCCATCAGCAACTGGTTTGCCCTTTTCGAATTCCTGCACCCAAATTTTACCGTCGCGGTGAATTTCGGCACGCAAGTAGCTCGATAGTGCATTAACGCACGATACACCAACGCCGTGTAAGCCCCCGGAAACTTTGTATGAATCTTTGTCGAATTTTCCACCGGCATGCAAAACAGTCATTACCACTTCGAGGGCCGATTTGTTTTCTTTTTCCATTTTTTCGGTAGGAATACCGCGCCCGTCGTCTGTTACGGTTATTGAGTTGTCTTCGTTTATAATAACTTCGATTTTACTACAGTAGCCAGCCATTGCTTCGTCAATCGAGTTGTCGATTACCTCGTAAACCAAGTGGTGGAGCCCCTTTTCGTTTACATCACCAATGTACATTGCGGGGCGTTTCCTTACTGCATCCAAACCTTCGAGAACATGAATACTGCTGGCTGAATAGCCATTCTCATCGGTCATTTTTTTTTCTTGTTCACTCATTGATTATCTGCTTTATTTAACATTCAGAACCAAGCCAAAAAACATGCTTTGCTTAATAATTCGTTGTAAAAAATGAATTGATTTCCTGGTTTTGCTCTGGCCTTTTTATTATGCTTTATGTGGCCTTGGCAACTCCTGTTGACTGTATTGCTACGGTCTTGATTTACAGTGCGTTGTAAACATGTTTTGACTTCTTTTAAATTGTGTCCAAATATAGCAAAATTAAGGCTGAACACCTAAGAATTAGATGCTATAAAACCAAAAGTTTTCAACAACTTAAACTAGCTTTTAAACAGTTGTTAGAAGGTATAGCTGGCACCCAACATCACGATTAAACCAGGTGAATTATAGCCATGCCATATTTCGTATTTCTTGTTTAAAATGTTGCTGGCATTGGTAAAGAAAACTAACTTTTTCGAGAACTGATATTCAGCGCCCAAATTGATGTCGATAATGGTTGGAAGCGTACTGATTTGGTCGCGGGTTAGCGTGGGCTCAAAAACCTTGTAAACTGCTTGACGGGGGCCAATTATTTTTGAATCGAGAGTTGCTCTTACCTTTTGTGTGATTTGGTACGAAGTGAAGAGTGAGGCTTCAAAATCGGGCGTGTGCGAAAGTGTTGTTAACGATTTTGCCTGATGAACGTAGTAATTTCCCTTGAGTTCAATGGTTAAGGGCTTACTGCTATAACGCAGTGTTCCACCAAATCGAATTGAGTTTACATTATCGTATTCAATATCGAAAAGGTTGTTGACTGTGGTGTCGCTTGCAGTATTTGTTTGTGACAGATAGTAGAAGGGGAGATTCTTGTTAATCGAGTAATTTACATCAACAACATACGATATGTTGCGGCTAATTTTCCCTTTAAATCCGCCATAAAAACTGATCATCTCTTCCGATGGACGCATATCGGTTTGATAATTCATGTAGGGATTCATGCTGATTGCCTGTGCATAATTGTTGGCTTGTAGCTTTCCGTCGGTACCGATAAATAATGTCAGGACTTCATTTAGGGGATGGAAAGCAAAATATATTTTTGGTGAAATGTTAAATAGTAAGGTCGTGTCGGCGTTAATGAGAGCCGATAAATTCACTCCAGCTTTGAAATCGTAAAGCGTTTTATTGAATACCAATTCGGGCGTAATGCCCAGGTCGAAAAAATGCCTCGATGTAAGTAAGCCGTCGAAATAGTGATTGATGTTACTTTGCTGGTAAAAGCCAAAATGGGTATCGAAGTTGAGCTTGTATTTACGGTATTTGGTGGTGTAAAGTCCTGTGTAATTGGCGTTGTGGGCCGATTGACCCGTTGCATTCCAAAAATAGTTGTAGTCTAAACCCACATTGTAATTGAAATTGGTACGCACTTGCGTACTGTATAAGTTCATTTTCGCTGCTGCTTTACTGAAAGCTTGCTTTGTGTTTAAGGTGGTTGATATGGGTTCTTGCTGGCGATAAAGCACACTGTCGATGCCCGCAAAACCATAGTAATTATGCCGCTCACGTTGATAGGCAACATCCCATTGCAGCACCGATTTACGGAAATAGTTTTTGGCAAATATTTTAGCCATGTTTTTACTGTAGGGCACTTTTGTTTTTATCGCATTATTTAATAAGGTGTTTGGATTCGATGAATAATGAAAAAGGTGCATTCCGAAATCGGTATTTCGAGTGGGCGAATTGTTGATAACTAACTCGGCATAAGGTGTTATCCCGTTTCCAAAACCGGCTTTTGCATAGCCTGTATTTGATTTTTCTCTTGGGGGTGTTCCTAACTTTACCACGGGCAAGTGGTTGATGGTTTTTTCGACTTCGATATCTTTCGAATAAATTCGGTAATCGAAAGTAGGTGAGTAATTTACAGTATCGCTAATGGTGGGGTTGCTTATTATTTTTTGAGCATCGGATATGTTGGGCTGATACGCTTTGATTACCTCAACTTCTTTGTCGAGTTTTTTTTCGTTTTGCGCATAACTACCAATGTTGATAATAAGCAGGGCAAGCAGGGTATTTATTTTGATAATCGTTTTCATCCTTATAATATTTATAATTGTAGGCATTGTTGAAAAATACTATTCATCATTTAAAAACTACTCGGTAGTTTGTTCTTCTTGTTCTTGTTTTCCGTTGGTGATGATTGTTTCTTTTTCGATTTGTTCAATGGATTTCATTTTACTGTTTGCAGTATCGATTATTCCATCGTCGTTTATGTTGTAATTATCGATAATGCTTTTTAATGTGTGCTTGGCCTGAAATACGTCATCTTTTTTCAGGTAAATATCCGAAAGTAGAATGAACGATTTTGCCAGCCAATATTGGTGTGGCGTATTCTTACTGATGAAGTCCATTATTTCATTTTCACTTTCGTCGAATTTATTTTGGTTAAAAAGAATTTGAGCTTTATAATGTTTCGACTCAGCGCCTTCGATTGATTTGGTATCGTTGGCGAAAAGATTGAAGTATTTTAGGGCTTCACTTTCGTTATTGAGCAGATAGTACGATTTTGCCAGCTTGAAATTGGCTTCGCGGGTCATCAATTCGCTTACGTTTTCGGTGGCTAAAAGCGAGGCGGCAGATTTGACGGTTAGCGCTGGCCTATCGAGCAGGTAATAGCACCTCATTATACCCAAACGGGCTCTTAATAGGTTCCATTTTGTATTGGCTTGTTTTTCGAGTCGGGAAAAGTATTCAAGCGAAGCTTCAGTTTTTTCGGCATTGAAGTTCAATTCGGCAGCCTTAATTAGCGATTGCTCGGTGAAAATATTATCGGGCAGGGCAAGAAGTTCTTCGTAATAACCTAAGGATTTTGAATATTGGCTATTATTGTAATAGTATTCGGCTAAATAAAATGTAGCATTGGTGTTAAAATTGCCTTTTGGAAAACGGGTCAGATATTGATTGAGCTGCTCGCCCGCATTAACATTGCTTTCCATGTAGCTTTTTTCGGCGGCCATGTAAAAAAGCGAATCTTGCTCATTAACCGAAACTTGAGTAGCGTTTCCCAATCCATTTACATAAGCAAAGTAATCGTCAACCTTATTCATATCGACGTAATTGTTTTTTATACCAATAAGGGCAGCTTTGGCTTCTTCTGAATTGGGATATTTTTCAACCACTTTTTTATAATT
>DATERL010000217.1:0-13122 GCA_035271585.1 Prolixibacteraceae bacterium | reverse complement strand
GCCAACATTTTCACCTGCAACACGACCTGCCAAACCTGTGAAAGTAGCTAACACATCGCTTGAAGAATAGGTGAAAACTGGGTCGGTTTGATCGTAAACTTTAGTTTGTGCTGCGCTGGCTGTTACCGTAATGTCTTTTGGAGTAATCGAGAAATCTGCACTATTGAAAGTTGCAATGTTCCAGTTGGCATCAGCAACTAAAGTTCCTTTAGTAATCGCATATTCTCCAACATTTTCACCTGCCTCACGATTAAGCAAACCTGTGAAAGTAGCTAATGCATCGTTTGATGTGTAAGTGAAAACCGGATCGCTTTGATCGTAAACTTTAGTTTGTGCTGCATCTACAGTTACGGTAATGTCTTTTGGAGTAATTTCTCCAGTGGAAATTACATGATCGACAGGTTTTATATATTTATAACTTTCGGAACCGCTTATGGTATAAACTACTGTAATTGTTTTGTCGGTTCCTGCATTTGCATCATCATAATTTGCTTGGGCCGAAACGGTAACATTTCCAAAATCGGCAGAATGAACGCCCAATAGTTCTCCTGCTGTAACTGCAGCAGTGTCTGTTCCATCATAGGCCCTCGAAAGGGTAAGTAATGGATCTATAATTGATAATTGACCTTTTAAAGTTTTAAAGGTTTCATCCAAACCATTGGTTGTTCCTGCAGTGTTTTCTCCAACTGCACGATAATGATACGTTGTAAATGGAATTAAGTAATTAAGTGTACAACTAACAGCAATGTTTGTAGTTCCAACAATTGGATTTAGTAAAAAAGCAACAGTTGAACCGTAACTAGTAGTAGTTCCATAGTCAAAAGTAGCTGTTGTGTTATTTCCGTTTGCGTTAAATGTTCCAAATATATTAACAAACATTGAAGTCATATCTTGAGCAGCATTTGTTGTTACTGTAGGTGCTTGATAAATGGTATAAGTTTGACCTCCAGTATAGCCTGTTGCGATAGGGTTAGTCACAATATCTGCAATGCCTGTTCCGCTATTGTTTAAATCTAAACGAATGTCGCCAACTCCACTTATTGCATTTACTGTAATAGCATAAGTTGCCTCGCTCCCCGATATTGCTGAAACTGTTCCGCTTGCACTTCCTGTTGTTGTTAATGAGAAGTCACTTGCACCAACGCCGGTAACACTTTCGCTGAAAGTTACCGTAAAATCGGCACTGCTTGCAAAGGTTGGATTATCGTCGGCTCTGTTGATTGACAGAACGCTTGGTACTTTTGTATCCATTGTATAGTTGGCCGAATTGTTTGTTCCAACTCCTGTATTGCCGGCTATGTCGGTATAGGCAGTGTTATCAATTGTAATAACGTTTATTGCAGCTTCCAAGCCATCTGTTGGCGTAAAAGTTCCTGTCCAAGTAATACCATCAGCAGAACTAACAGCCGATAATGTACCATTTGCAATGGTAAGGTCAGCATTAGTAAAACCTGTAATTGCTTCGGAGAAAGTAAATGTAAGCAATGCCGTTTCGCCTATTTTAAAAGCATTATTCGAAAGCACAATACTTTCAGATACAGGACGTTTTGTGTCAATCGCATAATTTGGAGAACTCGTTGTTCCAACTCCTGCGTTGCCTATTAAATCGGTAATGCCTGTAAGGTCAAGTGTAATTTCATTAGTTGCCACTTCCAAATTATTTGTTGGTGTAAAAGTCGCTGTCCAAGTAATACCATCGTCGGAAGAACTAACTGTTGTTAATGTACCATTTGCGATGCTAAGATCAGCATTGCTAAAGCCGATAACTTTTTCCGAAAAGGTAAATGTAGTGGTAGTTGTTTCACCAATTCTTAAAGCATTATCGTTCATTGTAATTAAAGCTGTTGGTGCAATAGCATCAATTAAAACGGCCGTTGTGTTTCCAATATTATTCAAGGTTAGAATAGCATCCCTATCGAAAGTATCTTTAATTATTGAACCATTAAGCGCAATAACAGCTCCAAGCGAAATACCATCGGGGTCGTTAACACCACTTTCAATGATGTATCTAAAAACTAAAGCTTTGGTGCCTGTACCACTTAAATAAGTAGCAGCTACAGTGCCGCCTGTATTTAAAGTAACAGGAATAGAAGGTTTGCCATCGGTAACATTAACATTAACATCTAAATCAAAATTAACTGTAAAGTCGAGGTATTGATCTGCACCATAAGTTTTATTTGACGGAACTGATACCGAAGTAACAATTGGACCCAATGCAAAATTACCACAATAAGCACCCATATCAGTTGGGGTAAAATCGGAACGCAATTGCCCTGAATAGTCAGTTTTCACATAAGATGTATAAATACCTGTGCCTTCGCAAGGCGTTCCTACGGTTAAATTCAAATCAGGAATGGCCGCAGTTGGATTCACATAAAGTGGATCGGCATTTATACTATTTGCGTCTGTCCAAACAGTAGTTTGCCATGTTGCTAAATCATCCACATCAATATTACTATAAGAACCAAAAACGCCACCAGTACCGCTTACATAATAATCATTGTAGTCCATGGTTAAAGCTGTATTATCTGTTACCATCGCGGCATAATTTTTACCTGTACCTCCGGCCATATTTGAACGTGTATTTACAAAAATATTATTTCTGTAATTTCTAGAACCATTCGAAGTGCTTACAAAGGCAGCTGAATTGGCATTGTTTGTTGAGGCAACATTACCGTTTATATAAACTGAGTTATTATAGATTTCATAATTAAAAATATCCGAAATACCATAAAAAGTAGCATTAGATGCTGTTGTACCTATACGAATAACGTTATTTATAGTCTCTCCCCAAGTATGAATTCCAATTACAATTGTATTGCTACCTGAATTGAAAAGGTTATAAATAAGATTACCTGATGAAGAACCTCCTCTAATACCTACAATCGAAGAACCATTACCAGTGCCAGTACCTCCGGAGCCATACAAATCGTGTATAGTATTATTTTTAGCATTAAAATACCCACTTATACCAGTAGTTTGTGCTGCTGCATGTGTACAAGCATTGAACAAATTAGCTACCGTATTATTGTTGAATTTAGATCCACCATTTGCTGTATTACCCAGCATCCCGCAAACTGATTGAGATCTTGTAGTACTGGTTGATGTAGCATTAATACTCTTAGGAGTGGTATTACTACCTATTAAATTATTAGTAAAAACACATTTTCCTTTACCATTATAAATACCATAAAACTGTGCCGCCATACCTAGATCATTAGAGACAGTAATTGAGCCAATAATGTTGTTTTCAGCAAGCGAACCTGAAGTTGCAGTATCAAAAAATATACCATAGAAACGTTGTGAACTGCCTCCTACTGTGTACGTTATTGAACCTGTTCCAGTCTCGGCACCAATAACATTTCCGTCAATAGTACCTATATTCCAAAGGCCTGTTTTTAAATAAATTCCATAAAAATCATGAACTGCTCTCCAATTGATATTTTGTATCGTGTTGCCTTGAATATTGCTTGCAGTTGCATTTCCATCAACCCAAATACCATAGAAATATCTTGAAAGAAAATTTGTTTTTGTTAATGCTGTGCCTCCGCAATTATTGGTGCTGCCACCAATATAATTATCTGAAATGTTGTGACCCCCACCTCCTGTATTAATGTATATAAAATGTTGAGATACATCTTCAGTAGTAGCAAATTCAGTAGTTTCATAAAAACTGTTATTAGTTACAGTACATTCACTTGTATTTGAAGTGTAAATTGCATACGAATCTTTTGTATGACATAAAAAATCGTAAACATAAGAGTTAGAAACAGTGAATTTATTATTGGTAATATCTGTTGAAACACCGTTAGAACAAACCCCATGGGTTGGTCTTAAACCACCTGCATTTGTTACGTTACAATGGTCGATTGTATTGCTATTATTACCAGTTGTTATTCCACCTGCTAAATAAACAATGCCGCCTAAACCCAATTCAGCAGTACTTGAACCATTTAAAGTACAATATTCAATTGTATTTTCCGAAGCATCGTTAATTAAGCGAATGGTCGAAGTACCAGCAGTTGTGGCAGTACTAGTATTTGAAATGGTCAAATCTTTAATGTCTCCGGTGGCATTAACCCGTCCGTCAATGGTTACATTGTCTGCACCATTCAAATCGATTAATGGAGCTGCTAAATTTCCGGTAATGCTTAATCCGCTAACTGTTGGGTAAATATTTACAGCAGTATAGCTTGCTGCACCTGTTCCACTTGCATTTAATACCGCCGAAGCGGTTTCTGTTGTATTGGCAACAATTTTAATGATAATATCACCTTTATGAGTTCCAGCATTAATGGTATCAAAAGCAAGTTTTAAGCTACTGTAACTATCGGTTAATGTGCCCGCAGTTGCAGTAACTGAAACTGTTCGTGGCAAAGCATCAACTAAAACCCCAGTTGTATTTTCGATATTATTCAAGGTTAGAATAGCATCGCTATTTAAAGCATACTTAATTGTAGCTCCATTAAGCGCAATTGTAGTCCCAAGCGAAATACCATCGGGATCATAATTGCCATCGACAACGGTGCATCTAAAAACTAAAGCCCTAGTACCAGTACCACTTAAATAGGTAGCAGATTTACCACCTGTATTAAAAGTAAGAGGAATAGAAGGTGTGCCACCTGCAACATTAACAGTAACCTCGTTATCGAAATTAACTGTAAAATCGAGGTGCTGTGTTACAAAATAAGTTCCGTTTGCCGGAACTAATACCGATATAACGACTGGAATTATTGCAAAATCGCCACAATAAGCACCCATATCTGTTGGGGTAAAATTGGAACGCAATTGCCCTGAAAAGTCGGTGGTTAAATATTCATTGTCTATGAAAATACCTGTACTTTCGCATGGCGTTTCCATGTTTAAATTCAAATCAGGAATGTCTGCTGCTGGATTCGCATAAAGCGGATCGGCACTAATACTATTTGCGTCTGTCGCAACAGTAGTTTTCCATGCTGCTAAATCAACTACATCAATATCATTATAAGAACCCAAAACGCCACCTGTACCACTTACATAATAATCATTGTAGTCCATGGTTAAAGCTGTATTATCTGTTACCATCACGGCATAATTTTTCCCTGTTCCTCCAGCATTATTTGAACGTGCATTTACAAAAATATTATTTCTGTAGTTTCGCGTGCCATTCGAAGCACCTACAAAGGCAGCTGAATTGAAATTGTTTATTGAGGCAACATCACCATTTATATAAACTGAGTTATTATACACCACATTGTAAATTTCTGAACAACAAATACCATAAAAAGATGCATTAGATGCTGTTGAGCCAATACGAATAACATTACTCATTAATCCTCCATAAGTAAAAATTCCTATTACATTGGTATTGCTCCCTGAATTGTAAAGGTTATAAATAAGATTACGAGACAACGTTGAAAAGTATCCTCGGATTCCTATAACCGAAGCATCATTACCTACGCCAGTACCTCCCGATCCATATAAATCATGTATAATATTACCTTGACCATAAACATTTCCACCCATGCCCAATATTTGGGCGTTTTCATTTGTGCAATTACTAACCAAATTAGCTACCGTATTATTGTTGAATTTAGCTGCTCGAGCGTCATACATTCCGTAAACAATCTGAGATTGACCAGTGCTGGGTGATTTTGCATATATACTATTTGCAGTAGTATGGCTGCCTATTAAATTATCAGAAAATTCACAGCCTGATGACTTATTATAAATTCCACAGAAATCTGAACGCTCTTTTTCTCTTTCATTAGAGATAGTAATTGAGCCAATAATGTTGTTTTTAACAAGCGAATTATAATCTAAATCCTCTATATAAATACCATAAAAAGAATTTGGATTAGCATCAGAATTCATTTTCATCGTGAAAGTTATTGATCCTGTACCTGTTCCGGCACCAATTGTATTTCCTTCAATATTACCTACATCCCAGGGGCCTTTGAAGCAATAAATCCCATAAAAACGACCTAGTGAGTTCCAGTTAATGTTTTTTATCGTGTTGCCTTGAATGTTGCTTTTATTTGGACCATCTACAGAACCAGCATGAATACCGGTGAAATTATAGGCACTAAAATCTGTTTTTGTTAATGGTGCGCCTCCGCAATTATTGGTGCTACCACCAATATAATTATTTGAAATATTGTGACCCTGACCCCCGTTGTTAATGTATATTACAACATGAGTAATAGCAGCAGTAGCGGCAAATTCGGTAGTCTCATAAAAACTGTTATTAATTACAGTAGTTTCATGCGTATGTAAGGCATAAATTGCATGAGAACTTTTTGAAGGACATAAAAAATCGTAAATATACGAATTAGACACAGTACAATTACTATTCTTAATAGAAGAACGACCAACAATACAAATCGCGGCATTGGGTCTTAAACCACCTGCGTTTGTAACGTTACAATTATCTATTGTATTTGAATTATTACCGCTTACCGTTCCTGCTGCAACATAAACAATTCCGCCATCGTGATTTCCTGAAATACTGGAGCCTTTTAAAGTACAATACTTAATTGTATTTTCACAGGCATCGTTAATTAAGCGAATGGCTGAAGTACCAGTGACTGCAGACGCACTCGCATTTGATATGGTCAAATCCTTCGTTTCTCCGGAGGCATTAACTCGTCCGTCAATAGTTACATTATCGGCACCATTCAAATCAATTAATGGAGCTTCTAAATCACCTGTAATGCCTAAACCGCTAACTGTTGGGTAAATATTTACAGCAGTATAGCTTGCTGCACCTGTTCCACTTGCATTTAATACCGCCGATGCAGTTTCGATTGTGTTTGCATCAATTTTAACATCAATAACTCCTTTATGAGTTCCTGCATTAATGGCATCAAAAGTAAGTTTTAAAGTACTGTAAGTATTGCTAACTGTGCCCACAGTTGCAGTAACAGAAACTTGTGCTTTTGAAATATTGGCTAAGCCAAGTGTAAATAGCAAAAGCAATAATATTGTTAATGGTTTAAACTTGGCTAAATGATTCGCCCTTGAATTTTTTTGTTGTGTAGAAATTATTTGAATATCCCCACCCCCCCTATTAGTAAACATCTTTCCCATAATAATTATATTTTGTATTAAACAAACATAAGCTAAACTTTTCAAAGAATCAATGACAATAAACAATTTTGATAAAAACCAACACTATATCGATAATGAAAATTACCCTCATTAGAGATTTTGCTTCATTTAACATAAAGCAAGGCGTAAGAACTGAACATAATGGATACTAAACACAGAGAACAAAAGATCTAAAACCACTTATGATAATGAAGTATTTAATAGACTAGCCACACCAAAACACACCATGAACATCTTTTGCACTATGAAAAAAAAAGCCATTATCTGCAAAAACAACAGCATAAATTAAAGAGTTGGTTTGCTCTCCGTAAATAACTTATTCAGTTTAACTGGATTGATAAACTTACATGTGTAAATTTTAACCTTCGAGAAAAGCTTATTTATATCAAACATCTGTTACGTATGGCTTACGGCGGCATATTTTTAAACCAATATATACATAACACTTACCAGCACAAAAAATAAATTGCATACCTAAACTGAAAAACAAACAGTTGGGATTAACATTTCTATTGAACAACAATGTTTTCCATGAAATAAATTAATACATTGTATCAAAATTCAATGAATTGAAAATTAGGTGTGTTTGTTTATTCTTACCAACTTTTACACACTCATTTATTGATCAAATTTTATTTTATAAACACATAATAATTTGAAATTAATGGCTTCAACAAAACCTAAAAAAATTGGCATATTGATAGAAAGTGATTTCTACGAAAATGAAATTTTCTATTATCAATTGCGCTTTCAGGAAGAAAACTACGAAGTACATTTTCTTTCAAGGTTATGGGGGAATAAATCGATAGAATTCCATGGCCATGAGTTTCGCGCTCCTTTTGTTTGTACCGAAAGCTTTGAAGATTTGACCGACGAAGACATTAAAAGCTTTTCTGCATTTATTGTTCCTGCTGGTATGGTTTCCGATAGGTTGAGATACACCGAAGATGTCACAAAAATTCCACCCGCATCGCTTTTTCTAAAAAAATTATTCGCCGACAAAACCATCATCAAAGGAATAATTTGTCACGGGCTTTGGTTGGTTTCGCCAATTGCCGAAGTAATTAAAGGGCGCAAGATTGTAGCCCACAATAACTTAATTGGAGATGTTAAAAACTACGGTGCTATTTATGTTGATGAAGATGTGGTGGTTGATGGAGATCTTATTACCGCACGTACCGGAGGACATTGCAACCTTTTTACCAAAAAAATAATATCACTCTTAGATAATACACAAAAATCGAAGTCGAACAAAAATTAAAAATCATGTTTATTTTTCATAAGAATGTAAATAAAATTGACATGGGTGCAGGAGTCATCCGTCAAGATTTTGCAAACGGAGAGAAGCTAAATGTTTTACATTGGAATATAGCCGACGGTGGTGAAGTAACTACACACTCCCATTCGCAGGAACAATTTGGTTTGGTCATTAAAGGTGGTTTTGAAATGATTATTGGTGACGAAAAACAAATTTTAAAGGCAGGCGATGCCTATGTTGTTCCAGCAAATATCCCTCATTCATTTATTGCAATTGGCCAAACTGAAGCCATTGATGTGTTTTCCCCTCTAAAGAAAGATTTCCCATGGAAAAAATAGCGACGACAAGGGAGTAGCATAGAGCGACTACCGATTCGTAGAAATATAAATTAACCTAAAACAATAAAATTATGAGCAAAAAAGTATTGATGTTAGCTACAAATTATGGTGTTTGGGCCGAAGAACTCCAGGCACCATGGGATGCTTGTGTAAAAGCTGGTTTTGAAGTTACATTGGCCACCCCACAAGGTAAAAAGCCCCTGCCCTTAATGATAAGTGTTGATCCCGATTTTATTGATCCAATGCTTGATGCAATTCCGGGTGCAAATCCAAAAGTGAACCCCAAATTTGTTTGCGACAGAACCAAAGAGCTTGTTAAAGGCGACGAATGGGCACATCCGATAAAATTGGCCGATGCAAAAATGTGTGATTATGATGCCATAGTTGGTACCGGTGGATTGGGCGCTATGATGGACTTAGCACCTAATAAACATTTTAAAAGACTTCTATACGAAGCATACAATACGAATAAATTGATTGCCACCCTTTGCTATGCAACGGCGGCTTTAATCTGGACAAGAGATCCACGCGACTCATTCAGTAGCATTATTAAAGGACGAAGAATTGCCTGTCATCCAAGAGCTTGGGATTTTGAAGATGATGTAACCTTAGAGTTATGGGGAGCTACGCCCGATAATAAAGGTACCGATGCTGTTTATGCTGGATTTTTATATCCGCTCGAAGACATAGCAAGAGATGCAGTAGGCCCAGGCGGACTTTGTATTGGTGACCCCGATGCTACCCGCGATAATCCAAGAGTGGTATTTGACTGGCCATTTATAACTGGTAATTCTGTGGAGTCATCTATCGCTTTTGGAAATAAAATCGTAGAAGTTTTAGGAAAACTTTAATCAAATGAAATCTATTGTAATTTATCATATTACAATACAAAATCTGAAGTTTCTTCTCTAAAAAATATTTTTAGAGAAGAAACAAGTTATTTGATCATATCTATTAAACTACAAAATAAAAACCATGCTTTTAAACTATAAGTTTTTAAAAAAAGTAGATAATTATTTATTGACTATATGCGCAGTTTGTTTTCTTAGTCTTATTATGTTTTCCTGCGACAATGTTCTCGATAAGTATAAAACAATAAAAAATACACCTCTAATGGTTGAAATCCCTAAAGGTGAGTTTCAGATGGGACAAATACTAGGTGATTTCCGACTTGGCTATCCTGTTCATAAAGTAACCATTACACAAGATTATGAATTAAGTAAATACGAAATTACCAATTTGCAATTTTGTGATATGTTGAATTATGCACTTTCGCATGATTTAATTTCTGGAGATTTTAAATCAAACGAGAACGTTATGAATTCTCAAGGCGACTCTCAAATATTGATCAATTTAGCTGCAAAAAACAAAGGGATACTGAACGAAATTCAATTTGACGGTAAAAAATTTACGGTTAAAGTCGAAAATAAATTAAAACCAGCTGTTTACATAACTTGGTTTGGAGCTGCTTTTTACTGCAACATGTTAAGTAGAAATCAAAACTTAAATGAACTATATAATCTCAATGACTGGTCAAATACTTGGGAGGTTGGTTACAGATTACCCACCGAGGCAGAATGGGAATATGCAGCTCGTTATCCCGATGGTCGCACTTTCCCATGGGGAAATGATTTTGATACAAATGGAACAAAAGCAAACTTCGGATTAAGTGTGGGACACACCACTGATGTTGGAAGCTACGAAGAAGGTAAAAGTTCTCTGGGCTTATACGATATGGTTGGAAATGCAGAAGAATGGGTTAACGATTGGTATTCGACCTATAAAACCGATGATGAAGTTGACCCCACAGGATCGAACGATGGTGTTTACAAACAAAAACGTGGAGGAAGTTGGTATGCCCATGATAACAATCTACCCTTAAATGCTTATCGATACAATACCAATTATCGATACACCTATTATTTTGATTTAGGGTTTAGAGTTTGTAAAGCAGAATAACATTCATCTTACAATAGATCGTTTGATTAAAACGGAACACCAATGATGGTTTTACAAGATCAAATGTACGATACAAAATATGCAACAAATTCATGAGTGGACCTATTTTTAATAAAGACCTGTGTGTGGGTTGTGGATTATGTGCTTCAGTTTGCAGTATGATATCACTAAAGGCTAAAGGAAAAGGAAATTTACCCGAAATGGTTTTTCCCGATATTTGCCTTAAATGTGGTCACTGTATTTCTGTTTGCCCAAATAACGCCGTAAGTCACCCCGAATTAAATATGTCTAATTTTAAACCTATCGGTCAAATACCCGATAGCGGTGCTGTAAGAATGCTCTTATCTACAAAACGTTCAGTTCGTGAATTTTTGAAAAAACCACTTGAAAAAGAAGTCATTGAAGAAATAATAACAACAGCATGTATGTCTTCAACTGATATGAATTCTCAGAAAAACAGATTCATTGTTTTACTAAATCAGGATAAAATCAAAGAATTAGAATATGCAATAGTTGAAGGTTTTAAAATGTATGTAAAAAGTGTACTTGAACTGAATAAATTTGATAACTCTCCTGAAGTAATATTCAGTCAAAACATTATTATTCAATATAATAACGGTGGCTCTCCTATTTTTCAAAATGCTCCATGTGTACTTTTTATTTGTGGCCCTAAACAAAATATATTTGCTCCAACAAATGCGGTTATGACTAATACCTACCTCACAATTCAAGCGCATAGCATGGGCATTGGTAGTTGTTTTATTGGCCGAGCACTATACAACACTGAATACCTGGCCAAGTACCTTGAAATTTCTGAGGATTTGGATATCTATACTGCCATTACGTTGGGATATCCTAAAGTTAAATACCGAAAAATAGTTGACAGAAAACCCTACGATGTAAAATGGATTTAATTTAAAATTGAAACAACTTAAAAGAAAAATAAAATGAATGTTGGTGAAGTAATTGTCAAAACATTAGAAAATATTGGAGTCGATACCGTATTTGGCGGATCGGGACAATCGGATGTCGATTTGTTATTTGCTTTGAGTGACTCCCAAAAGATTAAAACAGTAATCATTCGACATGAGCAAGCTGCTTCGTTTGCTGCCTGTGGGTATGCCATGTTTTCAAAAAAATTGGGCGTCTGCTTTTCTACAGCAGGCCCAGGTGTATTCAATCTTTTTTCAGGATTGGCTGTTGCCTTGTCCGATTCACTTCCAATTCTATCAATTACCCCTTACACTCCAAAACCGTTTAGGGGAAAAGGCGATTTAGGTGAAACAACAGGTTTAAACCGAACTCCCGATTCCCAAGCCATGTTCAATGCCACCACAAAAAAATCATTTATAATTGAAAAAATCGAACAAACCTGCGATGTATTGGAGGAAGCAATTAACCTTGCATTCGAAGGTCGGCCAGGCCCTGTAAATGTACACATCGACTATCAAATAATGTCGGACGAAGTACCCAATTATCGTGAAATAAAGCTAAATATCAAACCCGTTTTAGCCTTACAAAAAAGTATTGATAATTTTAGCATAGCACTTGCATCTCAAATAAATCAAAAAAAGAAAATTATTGCAATATTAGGTTATGGATGTATTCGCAGTGAGGCGGAAACCATACTACTTAATTTTATTGAAAAATATCAAATTCCATTTGTAACAACAATGGATGGAAAAGGCTTACTGCCCGAAGATCATCCATTATCGCTGGGTACAAGCGGCGTTTCTGGCGACGAAGGAGCAAAAGCAGCCATGAAAGAGGCTGATGTTGTATTGGCCATTGGTAACTCGTTTGCAAAATGGGCAACATGGAAATTTAAAGACACTTTGTTCGATAACAAATTATTGTTCCGCATCAATATCGATAAAAACGAAATAAGTCGTTATTACCAAGCCGATCATTATTTAGTTTCAGATGTCAAACCAGCCATTATTGCTATTAACGAGCAGTTAAGTAAAATGGTTCCTTCGGTATCAAAAGCATCACCGGTAATTAAAAAATTTGCCGATGAAAAAATAGAATACAATGGTTCTAAAATACATCCTGGCATGTTGGTTCAAAAAATATCGGATAACCTACCTGCAAATAGCATTATTCTTGGCGATGCAGGTGGCCACATGCTTTGGCTACATGCTTATTTGAAACTTACCCAAGGTCAGAATTATCAAAACCCCGGAAGCTTTGGTCCCATGGCTGCCAATGTAAATGCCTCGCTGGGCGTTCAAACAGCTAATCCGCACCGTAAAGTAATTGTTGCTTGTGGCGATGGTGATTATCAAATGGCTGGTTTTGAATTAATGACCGCAATTGAGAATGACATTCCTATTGTTTGGATTATTTTCAACAACAGTGAATTTAACGTTATAAAAATGTTTCAACTAAAAATCAATAAGAAAGAGGTTTACAATCAATTCTTAAATCCCGATTTTAAAGCCTATGCCGAAGCATGTGGTGCAAAGGGATATAAAG
>DATERL010000216.1:0-20935 GCA_035271585.1 Prolixibacteraceae bacterium | reverse complement strand
GGATTAACCCTGGGGATAATTGATAACTATAAAACCAAGGCCGATCAACCATTTTTTACAAAGAATTGATGTTCTATCGGCCTTAAAACTATTCTTTTGAACAAAATACGTATTGAAAAACAAACCGACTGAATGGTTACTGAGCTGCATACTCAGGGCTCGGTTATTTATTAATATTACAGGTGGTTTTGGTTTTGTCCATGCCACCTGTTTTTTTATTATAATACGCTAACAGGTATTAACTTGCACAAACAAAACCCAATTTTATAACTAGGCTTTATCCATAGGCAATATATTTTAAGTGGTTGATATTTGAATTTACACTGGCAGCATGTTGTCTGTCTATCTTATCGAGTAGTTGATGGCGTTTAGTTTTCATTTAGCAAAAGAGGTTCATGGTGTGTTTTGGTGTGGCGAATATAAATATTATTTTGCCCCCCCACATTTTTTTATAGAATAATTACCGTAAAACTGAAAAATATTGACGAAGGGGAAGTTCTTAGTGTTGAAACGGCAAAATGGTTTGACCAAATAATGGACTATTCATTATTGAGACTAAGTGTTGATTGATAAATCACAACAGTCATTTTAGGTATTAACAATTCATTATCAAACCCAATCAGTATTTGCTTGCCCGATAATAATAATTACTTTTGTCGCCCGTTTAGTTGGAAAATAATTTTTATCAAATGATTACCGTTTCGAATTTAAGTATCCAGTTTAGCAAGCAAGCCTTGTTCCAAGATGTTAACATGAAGTTTACTGCTGGCAATTGCTACGGCATTATTGGCGCTAACGGTGCCGGAAAATCTACATTTTTGAAAATGCTTTATGGCGATGTTGATCCTACCAGCGGCTCAGTTTCGTTTGGTTCGGGCGAACGCCTCTCGGTGTTGAAACAAGACCACTTTGCTTTTGACGAATATTCGGTACTCGACACGGTAATGATGGGTTATACCGAATTGTGGGAAAACACAAGAAAAAAAGAGGTACTGTATGCCAAAACCGATTTCACTGAAAAAGATGGCATATTGGCTGCAGAACTTGAAGAACGTTTTGCCGAAATGGACGGTTGGAATGCCGAAAACAACGCAGCCAGTCTGCTAAGCGGGCTTGGCGTAAAAGAAAGCTTGCACTACCGCAGCATGGCCGAGATAGATGGTAAGATAAAAGTTAAGGTATTATTGGCACAAGCACTTTTCGGAAAACCCGATAACTTACTGCTCGATGAGCCAACCAACGACCTTGACCTTGAAACCATTACCTGGCTCGAAAACTACCTGGCTAACTTTGATAACACGGTATTGGTAGTTTCACACGACCGTCACTTCTTAGACTCAATTTGTACCCACATTGTTGATATCGATTTTGGAAAAGCCAGTTTATACGGCGGCAACTATACATTCTGGTACGAGTCGAGCCAGTTGGCACTACGCCAACAGCAAAATCAAAACCGAAAAGCCGAAGAAAAAAAGAAAGAACTGATGGAGTTTATTTTACGATTTAGCGCCAACGTGGCCAAATCGAAACAAGCTACCAGCCGTCGCAAAATGCTCGAAAAACTCAACATTGATGACATTCAACCTTCGACCCGAAAATACCCCGGTATTATATTTACCCCCGATCGTGCCCCAGGAAACAACGTTTTGGAAATTAAAAACCTCAGCGCAAGCATCGATGGTGAAGTGTTATTTAAAAACATCACCTTCAATATTGAGAAAGAAGACAAAATCGTTTTCATATCGCGCGACACAAGGGCAATGACCGTATTTTTTGAAATACTAAACGGCCAAATGAAACCCGACAGTGGCGAATTTACATGGGGTCAAACCATCACAACAGCCTACCTACCGCTAGAAAACAGTGAGTTTTTCGAAAAAGATTACAACTTAATCGATTGGCTCAGCCAATTTTCGAGTGATACCAGCGAGATGTTCTTACGCAGTTACTTGGGCAAAATGCTTTTCTCGGGCGAAGAGGTTTACAAGAAATCAAGCGTACTTTCGGGAGGTGAAAAAGTTCGTTGTATGATTGCTCGCATGATGCTGTGCAATGCCAACGTAATGATGCTCGACACTCCTACCAACCACCTCGATTTAGAATCGATACAAGCTTTCAACAACCGCTTAATCCAATTCCAGGGCAACATTCTTATGGCTTCGCACGACCACCAATTCATTAATACGGTATGTAACCGCATTATCGAACTTACACCAAATGGCATGATCGATAAACAAATGGAATACTCGGACTACGAAAGCGACGAAAAAATTCAGGCACTACGCGAAGCACTTTACGGCAACAAATAAAGCACTTGCTCATTTCTGTATTTTTCACCGCAAAGGCACAAAGAAGCAAAGTATTTTATTCTATTACTTTTTTAGATGATCATTTTTTCTCGGCGACTTAACGGTTGCTTTTCCTCATATTTTTTCACCGCAAAGACACAAAGGCGCAAAGATTTTTTACGTTTTAATTTTTTCTCTACGTCTTAGCGGTTAATTTTTATTTTCTTTTTCACCGCAAAGGCACAAAGAAGCAAAGTATTTTATTCTATTACTTTTTTAGATGATTATTTTCTCTCTGCGTCTTAACAGTTGCTTTTCCTCATATTTTTTCACCGCAAAGACGCAAAGGCGCAAAGATTTTTTACGTTTTAATTTTTTCTCTGCGTCTTAGCGTCTTAGCGGTTAATTTTTATTTTCTTTTTCACCGCAAAGGCACAAAGACGCTAAGGTTAATATTTGTTCAATATTTATAGCTTAACAGCATTCATTTTCTATTTCAATACACTAATTTTGCCTAGTTTTTAATTCAATCTAAATGGAACTTGCGATACTTCAAGATATTGTATTAATATTTGCCCTTTCAACCTTGGTTAATTTTGTTTTTACCAAGATAAAAGTTCCAACAGTTGTTGGTTATTTACTGACCGGTATAATTGCCGGCCCCCACTTGCTCGCATTGGTACAGCACGAACACGATATTGAATTGATGGCCGAAATTGGCGTTGTGCTGCTTCTTTTTACCATTGGAATGGAGTTCTCGCTAAAACACCTGATGCGCATTAGGCGGGTAGTTTTTTTTGGTGGCTTTTTACAAGTAAGTCTAACCGCCGCTGTATTTTATTTGGTGTCTAGATTTTATCAACTCAATTGGGAAGCCGCTATATTTATTGGATTTTTGGCTGCGCTCAGTAGTACGGCTTTGGTATTGAAAATATTGCAAGAACGCTCGGAACTAACTTCAAATTATGGGCGTACCGTAGTCGGGATTCTAATTTTTCAAGATATTATGGTGGTGCCACTTCTGCTGTTCACCAATGTCTTGGGCAGCGAAAATGTAAATCTCACTAACGAATTATTGATATTGGCCATTAAAGCAGTATTTATTATTGGTTTGGTTTACGTGGGGAACAAATGGCTTGTTCCAAAACTATTGCACATTATTGCCATGACCAAAAACCAGGAACTCTTTCTGATGAGCATTTTCCTGATTTGTTTGGCAGTTGCCCTGTTAACTTCAAGACTTGGCATGTCTTTAGCTTTTGGAGCGTTTTTAGCTGGCTTAATGATCTCCGAATCGGAATACAGCCACAATGCTTTTGGCGACCTCATCCCCTTTAAAGATACCTTCACCAGCTTCTTTTTCGTATCGATAGGAATGTTGCTCGATTTAACGTTCATCATCGATAATTACCAGTTGGTAATTTTAAGCGTATTATTGCTATTGGTAATAAAAACGTTAATTGCTAGTGGAACGGGCTTTATTTTAGGACACACTTTTAAGGGGACAATACTAGTAGGCCTTGCCTTGAGTCAGGTGGGTGAATTTTCGTTTATCCTTGCCAAAATTGGCTTTGGCTATCATGTTATTTCAAGCTTCTATTATCAACTTTTTTTAGCCGTTGCGATAACGACCATGTCGCTTACCCCATTTTTAATTAAACTTTCGTTACCCATTGCCAACCAACTGCTAAAGTTACCCTTACCCAATTTGATCAAGAATGGTTTATTCCCGCTAAAGGAAGTCGAAATACCCACAATCAAAAATCACTTGGTAATTATCGGTAAAAATTCGAGCGCATTGAAACTTTCGAAAATGGCCAAATGCAACAATATTCCTTATGTTGAAATAATTTTTGACCCAACCATTGCACACGAAAAAATTAAAAATGGCGAATTAGTGGTTTATGGCGATGCGACAAACGAACCCATATTGCGCAAGGCACATGTCGAAAGTGCCGATGTAGTGGTGATTTCGGTGGGCGACTTAGTGCCATCAATGGCTATTATCGACAAAATAAGACGCCTAAACCATAGCGTATATATTATTGCAAGGGTAAAACACATCGATAATGTTGAAAACTTATACAAGGTAGGCGCTGATCAAGTTTTGCCCGAAAACCTCGAAATTGCCATCGATTTATTCAACCGTGTACTCATTAAGCGCCTCTATCCGCAGAAAGAGATCAACCGTATTATGGCCCGTATTCGCAGCATGAACCTGGGCAGCTTTAGTGAAAAAGATTCAGTTAACCAACCTTCAATTCTCGATGAACTTGCCCATATCAACATCACCTCGATAATAGTTGAAAAGCATTCGGAAATTGCCGGCAAAACCCTTGCAGGAAGCAGGCTTAGAGAATTTTCGGGGGTAACCTTATTGGTAATTAAGCGGGGAAAAGATTTGATCGAACACCCAACACCCAACACCCAACTATTAGTCAACGATATTGCCTTTGTTTTTGGTACGCCCGAACAGGTTAACCTGGCTACAGAACTTTTTAATGGTGAAGCGAATATAGAATAAGCTTTTATTTAATAGTGAAATAAAACGTACTTCCCTTTCCTTCTTCACTTTCGGTCCAAATTGTTCCACCGTGCCGCTCAACAAAATCCTTGCAAATTAACAAGCCCAAGCCTGAGCTGGGTTCGCCATTGGTACCCGGACGGTTCACATTGGTATCGATACGAAACAATTTATCGATACGGGCTTTATCCATACCAACACCATTATCGGTAACCGAAAATTGCACTCCTCCCGTTTTAAGTCGTTGTGCTGCAATAAAAACACTTCCCCCAGGTGCAGTAAATTTTAGAGCATTGCTTACCAAATTCCTAAAAATTGAACAGAGCATTTTAAGATCAGCATTTACCTTTAAGCCCTTTTTAAAATCGATTGACAACTTGATTTCTTTTTTACGGGCCATTTCAACAATTGATGAATCACACTCGTTGAACTGGGTTTTTAGGTTTATCAGCTCGGGTTCAAATGAAAGCAGTCCACGCTGCATGCGCGACCATTCGAGCAAGTTTTCGAGCAGGCTAAAGGCCGATTGGGCTGTTCGATTCAGTGCACGTGAATATTGCTGGTACTCCTCAATTGAATAACGTGAGTTTTCGTCGGCCATTAAATCGGTAAAACCTACAATGGAAGCAAAAGGGCTTCGTAAGTCGTGCGAAATAATCGATAAAAACTTATCCTTGGTTGCGTTGGCCTCTTTTAATTGGTTTTGATTGGCTTCAATTTTTGCCATCATTTTTTTCCGTTCTTCAATATTTCTACTTACGCCAACCACCTCAATTTCTTCATTTTTATTAAATCGGAACGTCGTTGATACCTCGACCCAAACTAGGTGTCCATCTTTACAAGGTTGCTGTATTTCGTCAATAAAATAATCAGTATCTATTGTGTTTGAAAGAAATTTCTTCAAATTTCGCTCAGTGGCTTGTTTAACAAGAATTACCGACTCAGGTGAAAGCGATTCGTCTAATGTTTGCAACATGGCCTCATCAACAGTATAGCCACGCAACTGTTCTACAGTTGGACTAATATAAGTAAAACGTTGCTGTGTAATGTTCAATACCCAAATAACATCAGAAGCGTTTTCGGTTATCAAGCGGTACATTTCCTCGCTTTTTTCTAACTCCTCGGCAGTCCTTTTTTGTTCAATAATTACACCCGCTTGGCTTATATAAGTTTCGATGTAATCAAAATCAGCAATCGGTTCGGCACTTCTATTAAAAAAATGAATTGCACCTAAAAGTTTATCGTCCTTATTAATGCCAATGGTATAAATTTGACGTATGCCAACAAGTTTTTCAATAGCCCGAGCTGCAATAGTTGGAAATTTCGAGCCAACAAAAATAGATAAGCCTCCCTCAAACTCGTGCAATTTTCTTTTTTCATATATTGGGATAAGAAAAGGCTCAAGTGAAAATTCTTTATCAAAAAAATTAAATTTTCCAATAGCTATCGATTGTTCAATTATCTTTTTAGAAACTCCCTTTACGGCTGTTAGTTTCGATTTGGTCTTTTCGTTGTTTATTTCGGTAAAAAGGATAACCGTTTTAGGGTATTGTTGATGGAGCGAATTTACCAAATATCGATAAATATCTTCAGTAGTTTCTAAAGCCAACATTTCGGTAGCCGATTGGCTTAACTGCTGAAACTTTTGATTATTGTCCTCCAAACTTTTCTGTGCAATTTTTTGGGCAGTTACATCTTCAGTTATAACAGCAAACTGCATTGCTTGAGGCTGATAGGCCACAACGCTGTAATATCTTTTTAACTCATTCGAATAATTTTCGAACGAAATTGCTTTGCCTCTTAAAGCCACTTCACCATATTTTTCAATCCATATTTTTTCGGTTTTGGGCATTACCTGTAAAACTGTTTTCCCAATAATTTGGTCTCGTTTTAAACCTGTATTGCGCTCAAAACTTGGGTTCACATCGATAAAACGATAATCGATGGGTTTGTTTTGTTCATCCACAATTATCTCATGAAGTGCCATTCCAAACTGCATTTGATTGAAAAGGTTTCGATATTTATCTTCGCTTTCAATCAATTTTTTAAGTGCAAATTTTTGTTCACTGATATCAACACCAAAACCCATAATAAAAGTTTGGTTATCGTTTTCGAACCTTACCCCAGTAAGCATATAGTGCATTAATGTTCCATCGTTTTTCAACAACGAAGTTTCAATTTGCCCAAATCCATCTTTGGCAACACGATGCATCGTTTTAATGAATTTGGTTTTTTCACCAGGCAACAAACGTTCGGGGATAGCTCTTTTTAAAAGATCCTTAGCCGACGTGCCGAAAATCATTTCATGATTTTTATTCCCCTTCTCTAATTTCATTTCGGGATACGAGTAGAGATAAAATAGGCCTGGGAGATGTTCAATAATAGCATCGTTGAATGTTTGTGTATTTAAAAGATTAAACAAGGCTTGTTTTCGTTCGATAACACGCGATAGGCGTTCTGAAATTCCATCAATCATAAGGCGTTCTTCACATAAGAATGGACCTTCGTACTCATTGGGCATTTGCTGCAAGTACCCAACTTCAGCCTGACCTACTTTTACTCCATTGATTTCGATGGGCGACGACATGACCCACGGTGTTCTTCCATTATAGTTTGAAGAAACATATTCATTACCATTAATTGAGATATTAGCGTAAGCATATTCGCTATGTTGCCAACTAAGGGGTAATATTTGAACAAACTCAGTAAAAAGCTCTTCAATAGTAATGCCTTTCTTCTCGATTAATGTTGAGAGTTTGTAAAAAACATTAAGTTCCTTTAATCGCTCATTGGCTTTATGTTCGGCCTTTTTACGTGTTGAAATATCGGTAAAGGTGATGAAAAAAAGTTCGACCCCTGCAGCTAAACGGCATTCAACATCCTTATTACTACCATTTTTGCAGCGAACAATTATTTCAAGAGGTTCAATTTCATTTTGGGATATTTGAGATTGTTCAATAAGAATTTTCCATTTATTGAAAGTTTGCTCGCGATACGAATGGTCTGGATATGCCACTTTCCACCACTCTTCGGTATTGGCGATTTCGGCCAAGGTATATCCAAAAAGCTCTATAAACATGTCGCTAACAAACAGCGTATTCTGCTGTTGGTCAGTAATAACGATACCAACAGGTGCCGATTTCGCCAACATGCTGAAACGTGTTTCACTAATTTTTTGAGCCTTCTGTGATTTTTGGTGTTCTATCTCGTTTTCGATAGTATCAATTGCATAACAAATATCGGAGGCAACTTCGTTTAGTAATTGAATTTCTTCATTGTTAAAAAAATCGACTTGATTAGAATAAATTGAAAGCCCTCCAATTACGTTACCATAAAGTTTTAAGGGTAGTGAAATAAGCGATCGGTAATCCCTTTTAAGGGCTTCGTCCTTCCACAAGGCCATTAAAGGATCGCTTTCGATATTGTTGCATACCACGTGTCTGTTTTCACGAATAGCAGTACCAGAAGGGCCTTGTCCACCCTTTCCATCAACAACCTTAATGTTCGGTATATTTGACAAGTAAAGATCCTCGTGACCGGCAAAGGAACAAGGTTTTACAATACCTGTTTCATTATCGATCAGTCCAATCCAAGCCATGCAAAATTTACCGTGTGCAATGGCAACCTTGCAAATTTCATCGAAAAGCTGTTGCCGATTATGGTTGTGCACAATGGCCTGGTTTACCTGACTGATAACTGCGTATAAGCGGTTGGCCTTTTCAAGTCTTATGTGGGTTTGTTTGCGTTCAGTAATGTTCTGGTGCGTCCCAAACATCAAAAGTGGCTTACCATCAGTAGTCCATTTTGTTACTTTTCCCCTATCAGATACCCATATCCAAGACCCATCTTTGTGTTTCATACGGAATTCAGCCTCATACTGATCCGTTTTTTTATTGAAATGATGACCGAGCTGAATTTCAGCACGTTTCAAATCGTCGGGGTGACAAAAGCTAAACCATGTATCGATTGTAGTGGGTTCAATTTCACCAAGACAATAACCCAACATACTGGCCCATTGCTCGTTGAAAATGGTTTGACCAGTTTCAACGTTCCATTCCCAAGTACTGGTATTCGTTGCTTCTAAAATTGAATTTAACCTTTCGTTTAATTTTAGCACCTGTTGGTTTTCAGAAGCTTTATTTAAAAGCGATTTATTGTTTGAATGCATTTTGTTTTTTCGATCGTCACTGCTATTCATCAGTTTGAGAATTAAAATATCATTACAATGAAAGTTTAAAAAAGAACGTAGATCCTTTCTCTCCCAATTTTGGATCAGAATTACTTTCGACCCATATTTTCCCGCCCAGCAAATCAATCAGCTCTTTTACAATACTTAAACCCAAGCCTGTGCCTGAAATCGATCCATTTTTCACATTTTTTCCTCTAAAAAAGCGTTCGAATATTTTTTCAATCTCGTCTTTTGAAATCCCAACACCAGTATCTTTCACATAAAAGGTGACTTGATTATTTTTCATTTCAGCACCAATTGTAATGGTACCTGCAGAAGTATATTTAAAGGCATTGGAAATTAAGTTAGCATATATCTGCCTTATTTTTTCATAATCGGTATTTAAAAGGGCATTGCTACCAATCATGTTTTGGGTATGCAGCTCAAGATCAGCATTAAAATTGAGCACACTAAACGATTGTTTTAAATCGTGAAGTAAATCGCAGATTTTGAATTCACAGGCATTAACAGTTAATATTTTAGCTTGTAAGCGCGAGTATAAAACAATGCCATCGATTACATGCACTAACTGTTCCGAGTTTTGAACAATGATATTAGCATATTGAGTCATCAATTCCCTACTCTCCTCATCGGGTAGTAAGCTGGCAAATCCCATAATGGAGTTCATTGGGGTTCGTATTTCGTGGCTCATATTGGCCAAAAAAGCCGATTTAAGACGGTCACTATGTTCAGCACGCTCTTTGGCTGCAATTAAATCTTCAATCATCTTTTTTCTTTCGGTGATATCCTCTTTAACAGCCAAATAGTTAACTATTTTTCCTTCATTGTTCATTATTGGTGAAATAGAAGCAGATTCCCAATAAAGCTCACCATTCTTTTTCTTATCGTTAAACTCGCCTTTCCATTCTTTTCCCAATTTAATTGTTTCCCAAAGCTCCTTATAAAATTCATCAGCATGTTTGCCCGATTTTAAGATGCTTGTGTTCTTGCCTTTAACTTCTTCAAATGAATAGCCCGTTGTTTCAACAAATTTTGGATTTACATATTCAATTAAGCCTTTAGGATCTGTGATAACTACGCTTGCTGGGCTTTGTTCTACTGCTCGGGAGAGTTTACGAAGTTCTTCAATTGTTTGTATTTCACCGGTAATTATTTGGGTATAAATAATCATTCCCCCAATGGAACCATTGGCTTCGTACCAAGGGCGGCATTCCCAACGTGTCCAGTCGGTATGCCCATCATCGCGTAAGTAGGGGTCGGCATCGGCACTGATTACCTCACCTTTTAATGCCCGCTGATGCACATCGCGCCATTTTTGTGGCAAATCGGGAAAAACATCGTAATGATGCCTGCCAATTATATTGGTATCTTTTATTTTATATTGATCGAGGTATTGTTGACTTACATAAATGTAATTGAGATTTTTATCGTGTACGGCCACAGCGCTGCTATCGTGCTCAATAATATAGCCCATCAGGTTTTGATTGTGCTTTAATTTGGCTTCGGCCTCTTCTTGCCCCGTTACATCGTGAATAATAGATAAAAGAAGCTCTTTAGCACCAAAAACCACCTTACTGCTAAACCCTTCAACTGAACAAATAGAACCATCAGCCTTTCGGTGCCGAAATCGAAAATAGTTGCGTTGTTGGGTTCGGGCCTTATCGATCTCCACCATGATTTCCGACGAAGATAAAGTGTTAATTTGCGCGATTGACATACTTGTAAGTTGAGCATGATCCCATCCATAGTATTTTTCGGCAGCTGGGTTGGCATCAACTATTTTAAGAGTTTCGGGGTCAATAAGCAACATAATGGCAACATTGTTGCTAAAAAAATCCCGAAACGATTGCTCCATTAATTTTGATAAATCTTTCATTTCAAAAAGTTTGGTGATATTTTAATGCTCTTAAAATTCGTAAAGCTTTGGTATAAATTGTAAAACAATCCTAATTTTTTATTTCTAGTTCTCAAACACTTACAATTTATGAAAAACTATGATTGGATTCACTCTTGTCGAAAAATAATGATGTTGTATTTCGAATTTCATTCTACGCTATGGTAAACCAAAATGTGCTTCCCTCGCCTTGAACACTTTCAATCCATATTTCACCACCCAGCAACTCAACCATTTCTTTTACAATGCTTAATCCAAGCCCTGTACCCCCAATGTTGCTTTTAGTCACATTTTCACCTCTATAAAAGCGCTCAAAAACTTTTGTGGTTTCATTTTTGGGAATACCAATACCAGTATCTTTAACATAGAAAATCAATCGCCCGTTCTTATTGATTAAACCCAAGGTAATACTGCCCGAATTGGTATATTTAAAAGCATTCGAAACTAGGTTTGTCAGTATTTGGCGTAGTTTTTCGTAATCAGTTCTAACTTGACATACTCGGCCGATTTGATTTTCAATTAAAAGCTCAATTCCCTTGTCATAATATTCAGGAAGGTTGAACGACTGTTTAACATCATCGATAAGGTTGCAGGCACTAAAATCAGTAGGGATGTTCCTTAACAAACGAGTTTGCAAACGCGAATAAAGTACAATATCGTCGATAATGCGTGCCAGTTGTTCCGAGTTGCGAACAATAATGGAAGCATATTGGCGCATCAGTTCTTTGTTTTCCTCTTCGGGCAACAAGCTGGCAAAACCCAAAATGGAGTTCATGGGCGTACGTATTTCGTGGCTCATGTTGGCCAAGAACGATGTCTTCAAGCGGTCGCTTTCTTCGGCCTTTTCTTTTGCAACAATCAGTTCACGGGTCATTATTTTTTGTTGGGTTATATCTTCCTTAATAGCCAGGTAATGAGTGACTTTACCCTGACTGTCGAAAACTGGCGAAATGGTAGTTGATTCCCAAAACAGTTCACCGTTCTTTTTCTTATTTTGTAATTCGCCTTGCCAAACTTTTCCTGATGCTATGGTTGACCACAAACCTTCATATTCCACCTTTGGCGTTTTGTCCGATGCAAAAATACTAAGGTTCTGTCCAATCAATTCTTCTTTTGAATAACCAGTCAACCTTTTAATTGCCGGGTTAATATACTCGATATCATAATCAATATTAGTAATGACAACCGAGTTGGGGCTTTGGTCAATGGCCAAGGTAAGCGTTCTGAGTTGTTGATCCTTTTCATGCCGCTCGGTAATATCGCGCACAAACGACTGAAGAGTTTTATCGGGCAACATGCGTGAGCACATTTCAACCAATAACGTTTTTCCTTCTTTACTGATTAAATTACGAATGTTAATGACAGTATCTCCTTTTGATATACGGTCGTATTGCAATGGATTAATGTCGAGTTCACTTGGTGAGAAAAGTTGCAACATGCTCATTGACTTTAGTTCATCAACGGTATAGCCACTTAGCTCAGAAGCCTTCAAGTTAGTTTTAATAAAATGGCCATCCCCATCTCCTTGAAAAAAGGCATCGGGTGCAAATTCAATGAGTGTTCGGTATTGCTCTTCGCTTTTCTTTAACAAGATTTCAGATTTCTTTACCGCTGTAATGTCCTTTAAATATTCAACGATTAATGAAACTTCACCATCCTTAAAAATTGGGAAAGCCCTCACTTCGAACCACTGGTCTAAATCGGGCATGTACTTTTCAATTTGAGCCATCTTTTTAGTAGCCAAGGCGATACTGGGGGCACATGGTTCGCACAGCTTATTTTTCCCAATTAATTCAAAGCATCTTTTATTAAAACAATTTTCAGGCGTTGTTCCAAAAAAAGTGTGTCCTGCTTTATTTAAACGTTGCATACGATATTCAGCATCCAAAACACCAATAATATCTGGAATAACATCAAAAAGCGTCTCCAGGAGTTCGGCCGATTCTTTTGCTTCGCTTTGGGCCGCCTTTAATTTTTGCGTATTTTCCTTTATTTGGGTAATATCGCGTGCCACGCCATACATAACATTTTCCTCGTTGTAGGGATACGAGTTCCACGACAGCCATTTATAATCGCCATTTTTACAAACAAAACGGTTTACAAAATTATAAACCTCTTGACCTTCTACAATATTAACCTTAATGTTTTCGGTAGCATTGGCATCGTCGGGATGAACAAAATCGATCCAAGGTTTTGCCAACAGCTCCTTACTTGTCCAACCCAATACATTTTCCCATGTAGGATTCAATACCTTAAAAAAACCATCGAAACCGGCTATACAAAACATATCGGTGGCGTGGTTAAAAAACTTATCGCTTTCGCGAAGCTTTTTCTCTATTTTTTTACGCAAATTAATTTCGTCGCTCAGTATTTTATTTGTTTCAAAAAGCGAACGGTTTGTCTCAATCAACTCTTCGTTGCTTATGGACAGCTCTTCGTTGGCCTCGTTCAACTCTTCGTGATGATGGATCAGTTCGCTGGTTTGTTGATCGACCAATTGTTGTAAGTGGTTTTTTTTATTATGAAGCAATTCGTTTTGTTCGAGCCTTTCAAGTATGATGGCCAACAGTTGTAAGGCATTCTGAAAATGGGGGAATACATTTGAATCTCCTTCGATTGATTCATCGGTTTCGATAAAACCATAAGTTTTTTCACGGGTACAAACCCTAAAAACACCTTCACTAAGCTGATTATTTTCTGCATACCACTTTAACCAATATTTAGGAAAAAGAGATGTAATCCCTTCGACAAACAAATTAACAATCAGTGTTTTGTTTTTTAATTGCGATAAGTTAAGGGTCAGCAACAAAAGATCCGATTCGATATTAGGCATGATTCGATTAATTTTTGGTTAGGTATTGGGGAGCATGTTCGGCCAACCATTTGTCGGGATGAACGTAATACGGGTTTTGGGTAATAACTCCCCCGTTTATGACATAAGGATGGGTTTGTAATACATTCATAATGGTGGCTCCATTAAACATATTGACATTGTACAAACAGATAGAAACCCATGGCTTTCCGGTAATAAAATAGTTCAGCCGTGCTTCGTAGGCCATCAATTGGTCAATACCGAGAATGGCCTCAAGAGCCCAAGCCATTTCGGCAGTGACCCTAACGTTGCGCTTTCCGTTTACTTGTGTTTGGGTGAAAATTTCATCCAGTGCTTTGTCCATTTGATAAAGGTCGAGCTTGCCATTGGGATAATATAATTCTTTGGCCGTAGTAATGGTGATTTGGTCTGGATCGTGTATTTTATGCTTACACGCAGGACACGATTCGCCTAAATCGCGATAAAAATCTTCAGCAGAGCGTTCGGAAGCACAGTGAATCAGAAAATCGCCCGTATTAAAACCTTGGCATAAAAAGCCAAATATAATTTCATCACGTTCTTTATCATTTTCGTATAAACCACAAATATGCACGCCCCAATTACAAGAGTAATTGCCAATACCAAGCTTAAGCTTTTCTTGATCCGAAGTCTTAATGTACATATTGCATTTTTTTGTTTGCCTTAAATTTACAAAAAAATGAATTCAAATTACCTTCGTGTCGATGTTATATAACTATTTAATACAGGTTATAATGTAATTCCATTTTTAAAAATCTATACAGAAGTAAGAAAATTGCTCAAAAAGCAGTTATAACTATCATCGCGATGTATTTAGACAGACTCTTAATTTGAACCTCTCACTGTGATAATAAAACAAAAAAATCCGGAATAACACGATTCCGGATTTTAGCTATGTATTTTGTTTCTATTTAAAACGTAAAGGTTGCACCAAGGGTAAAAGGATTTACTTCGGGGCCTTTTCCACTCTCAAAAAGTGGTGTATTATAGTAAGTTGCATAGATACCAAAATCGTTAAAACCAACTCGTGCAGTATATCCCCAACGGAGTGGAGCAATGGCGTGATCGCTTTTGTTTTTCTGTTTTACGTTTTCGATTTTCGTTTTGGTGTGCTCGCCAATTTTTAAACCACCTATTACACCTGCGGCAACAAACAAACGGTCTTGCCCATGGTTGCCCGGAATCTGGAATTCAAGCATCAAAGGGGCGGTAATATACCCGGTTGATAATTTGCTCATTTTGAAACCCTCATCGTCAATTTTTAAGGCTTGAATAATCCCGTTGTCGTCGCGTTTTATGGTGTAAGGATTTTTAAATTTATAGTCGTTAAAGTTAAGCCCCAAACCGGTAACAATACCCACATAAGAGCCAAAACCAAAGCTGTATTCGGCAAAGTTAAAGTTGAATTCGAACGATTTTTCGGGACTTGTTTCGAGAAATTTGGGACCACCTTCGGGATAGCTTGCTGTATTGCCGGAACCAGAAAGCTGATTGCCGCCAAAATCGAAACCTGACCAATGCCCGTCAAATTTACCATGATTACGTTTCAACTTTACAGTTTTAGGGATTTCAAACTCACGTTTTTCATTTTTATCCCAGCGGCTATCAAAATCTTCCATTTTTTCGACATCGATAATGGTTTTTTGTTGACCCGATCTGATCTCGATGTTGTGTTTCCCAACCCTGATTTGAATCGTGTCCTCTTCTTCGCTTCTTGCCGAAGCCGAAGATTCGATTTCGATTTCGATTTTATCATCAAATACATCGGAATCAATATCTAAAGTATCGACATCGTTGTTCACATTTGTTCCGTGGTATTGATCAATCAATTTTTCAAATGCCTCGTCAGTTTTTTCAGTTGAGCCAATTTGTGCTTTCACCAAAAAAGGAATGATTAATACGGCTAAAAGTAAAATAAGTGTTCTCATGGCTATTTTTTAAATTAAGGTTTTTCTGCCTGTATGACGTTGCACTTATTTGAAAAGTTACAAGCAATTTGAAAAAACTATTGGTCGAGGGTTCCAATTATTAAATAATTGATATTGTGGTTAAAATCGGCAATTCTGTGTTGGTTGGTTTCCTCGGCAATTATTCCCGCGCGCTTAATCCCTCCTTGGTAAATTTTATTCCACATGCCGATTCCGCCCAAATAACCTGTAAATGGAAATGCGTTCCAAAATTGAAATGTAGTGAAACCGTTACTGAGTTGGTGAGCACCAAACGCCAAACACGAAAGCTGAATAAGGAAGTTGAGCGTTCCCTCGCCGGGGCGTCCGGCATATACTTGACCTGCGCCAGGTAAAAACATTGACAAGTTTTCGGCCGTTTTTATTTTCTTTATTTTAGGAATGTTTTTCTTGTTGTAAAGATCATCTACCATCGATAAGAAAAGCTCCTGATCGGTTTGATCCAGATAGCGGGAATAATTGATCAGTTCGGCGCGTGCCTTGCTCCAGTCTCCCATCTCATTATATATCAACGCTTTTAAAGGAAAAAAACGAACAAGAGAAGCCGAGTCTTTTACCATAAATGCATAATCGTCAATTTTCCAAAGTGCGTTTTGGTGGTCATTAATCAAATAAAGGCAAAGTGCATGTTCGTAAGCAACATTTGCAAAGAGCGAATCGGTTTTGTCGGGAAAATAAATGGCTTGAAATTCGTTTACTGCTTTCTGAAAGTTCCCGCTATACTTAAAACACAAGGCTTTTTTATACCGGTACAATTGACTTTTTTTAAGCCCATCATTTTTAAAAATTAAATATTCATATTCAATGGCTGCCTGAAAATAATCCCCTGCGTTGAACAAACTATCGGCTTTAAATGACGATGCCGTGCTATTCGAAAATATTGCGCAAAGGAATGTGCAGGTTAAAAAGAATTTGGTTTTGCATAACATTCTGGTAATCATTTTCTACAACTTTAGCGGCTACTGCCGATCCATAAATATTTGACACATAATTAGCGGCAAAAAGTGACCCAAAAAACAAAGTTTTGATGTTTTTAAGTCCCAATTTACGATAGTTTTCCCATGTAATTAATCCAAGGCCCACAGTTCCTATAAAAGTTGAAATCCCTTCGCCTTTTCGACCCATATAAAACTTGCCGGCACCTGGTATAAATGATGATAAAATGCTAGCAAAAACAGGCGATTTGGTTTTATGTTTTTGGAGTTCGAGTTGAATTAACTTGAGATTCTTCAAGGGGTCATATAGAGGTGATAACATGCTGTCAATTTCACACAAACGCTCGCTAGCAATTAAATAATTTTTGTTGAGTAAATCGATTCCAGACAATTGAAATGCCTTCAAATTAGTATAGAGCCGCTCATCGGTAGCAGTTAAATTAATGATTTCGGTAGCTTGTTGGTAATTTTTTAAGTGGGCTTGGTTATAGGCAGCAAAAAACCTCGCTTTGTAATAAAACTGCGACTCAGCCGACACCTTTAATAAAGCCTTTGATGATTTTTCGAGCTGCATTAAAGAGTAGTGCGACCAACCTTTTAAGTAATAAACGGAGTCGGCTTTTGTCCCTTTTAAGGTAAATTTATCTTTATCAATTAAAAAAATAGCTTCACGGTAGTCGCCCTTGTTAACCAAATGTTCAATAAAAGCCGTTTCTATTGTACCTTGAGCTTGTATAGCAAATACTTTTAATAATAATATGATATAGAATATATATTTCATTTGTATTTTAAGATGGGGTCGCTGGCACGGTGAGTTTTTGGATTGAACACTGAAGGATGCATATCGAGAGCCGAGAGTCTTGTGCAGCGGTTCAAACGGTCAAACGACAACAATCCACCTTTGATAAAACCAAATTCTTTTACTGCCTGCTTACTGAACTCCGAGCAACTTGGTGAATATAAACAATCGGCTGAAAAGTGTTGCGAAATGGTGTTTTGATAAACAAATAATAAGCCACCGTAGAGTAGTGAAAAAGGATTATGTGTTTTAAATTTCACTGGCTGATTGGCATAGATAAAAGGTCGAATATGATTGTGCCGATGATGCTTACATTTTTGCACATCGATAAGCAAAATATCTGCCTTTAGCGAATATTGGAGCTGTTCCTGAGCTTCGACCTTCGTTAACGAAGCACATAAGAACAATAATAAAGTACTAATTAACAGGCAACTTTTTCTTAATCGGTTCTGCATTATCAGGAATTTGAAAATCAAAAAATTCACTATTGGGTGAAGGTAAAACTTTTAAATTGGAAAAAATAGTGCGTTTAATAGTTGAATCGCCCGATTCGGAAAAAGCTATTTCGGTAATTCGAAGAGGCAACCTAAAACTAATATAATCGTTATATTGCGAGTAATAAATTTTTTTAATGATCTTTTCTTTTCTCGAAATGTATTCAGCATAAATAGGGTTGGCTCCATCAAAAACCATTTTCACTCGGTCAATTAAATTCATTTCTACCGGTGCGTTCCAAACTGTAACTAAATATTGATTTTCATAGCTACGCGAAGCAAGACTAAAACCTTCGTCAGCTAAGCCTAATTGATCCGTTAGATTATGGGCAAAATAATAAATCATTTCATTTTTCGACGACATTCCTTCGGATTGCATGTAGGAAACTTGATTGGTTTCAGGGTAATAAATTTTAGTTTCACCCAAACGATTAGTGAAAATATAAATCAAATCGGGGCTTGTAATTACTTTGGCAACAGTCAATTTACTCTTATCAAAAAATAGATCCATCGAACTTGAAATTTTCTTTCCATGTTCAACCAACTCGGTTTTTTGTTTTAAACTAATGTACTGCCCCTTTAAGCTTTGGAAACTGCTTGTAACAATTAACAATACAATAATAACTATTTGAAATATTTTATTCATAGCGGGGTAAAAATAAAACAAATGCCTGTCTTTTTAAAGGACAGGCATTAAAATATTTTTAAAAAAAAATTGCCTAGAATACTCCTTTCCACATAAATAATGAAGGATTATTAACAAAGGGCGCAATGTTATCGAATTTAACAAGCAATGCAATTAAGTCAATTACGTATAAAACTCCAAAGCCACCAAAAGTAACAATATAAGCTATACCAGTTAACAATTCGGTGCCAAGGTAAAAACGGTGTGCACCTAAATAACCAAAGAAGAAGTTCAGTGCTAATGCAATAATAGGATCTTTTCCAGCAACAGCACTGCTACTAGCATTGGCAGCAACTGTGTTTAATGCTGGAGCATTAAAATCGAACATCGATGTTTCTACTGCATTGTCAAATAACTGATCGACTGAAATTTCATCAACATGGTAAGCAGATGCTTTAGCTTGTTGGCTAACCATTACGGCTAAAATAACAACTAAAAGGAGTACAATTTTTCTCATTTGTTTTAATGTTTTAATGTAAATAATAAAATGTTAAAGTTGTAATTAATTCTAATTTTTGTGTAAAAGTATTAAAAATAAAAAATTAAAACACTACTTAACCAAAACATTATCATTTTTAATTTTAAAAACAAAAACTTTTTGCCCCTCATTAACGAAAATATTGCTTATTGCCAGGGCTTTCCGTGACTGTGAAACATATTAAAGCAGAAGCAACTATAGCTAAACTTACCAATTTAACAAAATAAAATTATTCAGAATTAGAACATGTATTGATATTCTAAAAATGAAAAAATGTGAAATTAATTTTCAAGCTAGTTTAGAAAATGGTGTTGGAGCGAGCCGATAACCAATCGTGCCGTTTGTTATGAATACATAACCATGCCACTGAAAAAGACAATCGTTTTCTTTTTCCCCTTCTTGATCCTCTTTATTAAAATTTGTTGCTCACTAACAACAATAGCTTTATCAAAGAAAAAAACTAAAAACTGATTTTACTTTGCTCCGCGAACGAAGAATATGCCGGTGAAATGCTTGTGCATTGCATTGGATGAATGAGTAATCGCAAAAAAAAATGCCTGTTATATTTCAAAAACAGGCATTTAAATTTTTCACTAAACAAGATTAAAACATCCCTTTCCACATAAAAAAGGCAGGGTTATTAACAAATGGGCTAATGTCATCATAATGAATAATCAACACAATAAAGTCGATTAAATTTACAATACCAAGACCACCACAAGTTAGTATATAACCAATACCTGTCAAAACTTCAGTACCCATGTAAAAACGGTGGGCACCAAAAGAACCAAGGAAAAAGTTAAGCACTAATGCAATCATAGGATCTTTCCCAGAAACTACGTTTTTATCAGCATTACCTGCAACTGTATTTAATGCAACAGCATTAAAATCGAGCATTGAAGTTTCAACTGCATTATCAAATAACTGATCCACTGAAATCTCATCAACATGGTAAACAGATGCCTTTGCTTGTTGGCTAACCATTAAGGCCAAAACAACAAATAATAGGAGTACAATTTTTCTCATTTGATCTAGTGTTTTAATGTTAATAATAAAAATCTAAAGTAAAAGTAAAGAAAAAATTCATTGAAATTATAACTAATTAAAAATTTATCATTTTAAATCAATATTTTTAGGCATTTACTGCATGTAACATTGAATTTAATGCAAGCCCAAAAACTCTGTTTATAGCAGATTACTATGTTCAAACAATAATGACTAAAAACGAAATCGACAATTTTCTAAAATCAGCCTACTCTAAAACCGGATATGAATTGATGTTCCAAAAAGCAAGAGATGAAGAATTAATTTTCATGCTGGTTTGGGAAATGGTGTTGGAGCGAGCCGATAACCAAACATGGCGTTTATTGTGGATACTTGACCATGCTACCGAAAAAAACAATCGTTTTCTTTTTCCCATTCTCGATTCACTCTATAAACGTTTACTGCGTACTAACAACGAAAGTTTTATCCGAGAGGGAATGAAACTAATTTTACGTTGCCCCATAAACGAAGAATATGCTGGCGAATTGCTCGAACGTTGTATTGGATGGATGAGCGATCGCAAGAAAAAAATGTCGAGTCAAACAATGGGGTTGGAGTTTTTTTATCGTATGTGTCTGATTTATCCCGAAATGGGATCCGAATTGCTGGCTCACATCGACAATATTAGCGAATGGACAACATCACCCGGATACATACACCGATTGAAGAAAATCAGGAAACAACTCAAAAAAACAAGTTGATAATTTTTCGGTTTCCGAATAGAAAAGATTAGTGCAAGAATATGCCGCGTACAATTCGGTCTTTTCCGTTAATGTCTTTTATAATT
>DATERL010000215.1:0-12580 GCA_035271585.1 Prolixibacteraceae bacterium | reverse complement strand
TCAAGCTTACTCTGTAGTATTAAAAGATGCTCAAGGATGCGAAACGCCAATTTTTGCAGTACCGAGAATTGAAGAACCTGCCGAAATTAATGTCACATTATCTTTAACACAAGCATTAAGTTGTCCGGGTGGTAATAGTGGTATATTAACAGCCACAACATCGGGCGGTGGCAGCGGGGGTTATCGCTATACCTTAAAAAGAGAAACTGTTGATGTTCCGGGTTATGTTGATGTTACAGGTGGAGCAATTCGTGACTTTACAGATTTAACTGAGGGTATTTATGAAGTGGAGGTTCACACCTCTGGTTGTACCGATCATCGAACAGATCAAGCAACAATAGCTTCAATTCCCGATGTTACTATTGATATCACCTATACGCCTGTACTTTGCAGGGATGAAATAATAGACGATTTTAATGTAAAGGCAACAGGTGGTGACGGTGGTGTTTTTACTTATACCTTAAAGGAAACAAATGGAACACCTCATCTTGATTCTCCTAAAACAGAAGCAAATTCGGGTACTGGTGTCACTTTTAATAATGTATTACCCGGTAAAACTTATCGTGTTGAAGCAAGCTATGGTACTTGTGGCATTGTTGCAATTAAAGAGGATATTACAATTAATAACCCTTCTACGTTCACTGTATATTATCCTGCTTCGGTACAATTGAAATGCTATGGCGGAGATACAACTATTACAGTCAGTGCTTCGGGTCAAACAAATTACGCTATTTCTACCGATGGCATAAATTATACTGGTTTTAGTAACGGAGATAAGCATGTACTAAGTAATTTAACCGAAGGAACTTATGCTTATTATTTTCGCGATGGTAATGGTTGTGATTATAATAATGGAATGCCTATTTCAATTGATGTCATTCCAGCCAATCAAATAAATGTAAATGTATTAACTCCTAATCCAAGGGTTAAATGTTTCGATGAATCAAATGGTAAAGTAGAATTGCAAATTACAGGTGGCACTGCTTCTTTTTCGGTAGAAGTTATTGGTAGCGGGCGTCCTTCAAAAACAACCGATGCTAGTGGATTGGTAACATTTGTCAATTTACCTGCAGGTGATGATTATGATGTGCATGTTATTGATGCCGGAGGTTGCGATGTGACTCGTTCTGCTGTTTTTTCAGTTCAAAATGCACCTGGTCCGCTTGTTGTTTCAACCGTGTATGACCCTTTATTGAAATGCTATGGTGATTCGACACAAGTGCAGGTTAATTTTACCGGTGGGTGGCCAAGTAGTAACTATTTGGTGAATGTTACTGGTGGAGATGGAATAAACGAATATTTATTTCCACCCTCTTATTCAAAATTCTTAAAAAAAGGAACTTATTACATTGCGGTTACAGATAACGATAATGGATGTGTTGCTAAAGATACTATCACTATAAAACAGCCTAATAAATTGTCATTTAACTATCACACACATAGTAACGTTTCTTGTTTCGGGGAAAATGATGCGAGTATTTCATTCACATTAGTTGGAGGAACAACACCATATTTTTGGGGTGTTAATGATGTACCAACAACTCAAATGTCTGGCACTTCAATGATAATTGATAATACCATAATGACTTTATCGGCAGATGAATATTCTTTGTTTGTTGCTGATGATAATGGTTGTATTATACCCTCCAAAAATATTAAAATTACCGAACCTGCTCCCATTACTTTCGAAGTTGATAATAATGGCGATTCGGTAAGCTGTTTTGGTGGCAATGATGGCCGCATTCGTATAAAAAATGTTGATGGCGGAAGTGGGCAAGGATATCGCTCTTACATTTCAACAGGTGGTGGTGCCGAAACTCAAAAAACATTAATTATCACAGGACTGGTGAAAAATACCTATACTGTTGTGGTGTCCGATAACTCTGGAACATGTCGTTCGGAGTCAGTTGATGTAAAAATTGAACAGCCCGACGAAATTATTATCAGTAGTGTTGACAAAGAAGATATTAAATGCTATAATGTAAACGAAGGCACCATAAAAATTAATGCACAAGGTGGTGGGCCTTACGATCTAGAATATAGAATTACCAAGGAACCAAATTACGACTCGGGATATTCGTTAAGCAACGAGTTTTCATCCTTACCTTACGGTGTATATACGGCATGGGTGCGCAACACAAAAGGAAAATGCGCTCAACAATATGTTGATAAAATTACAATTGACAATGCTGACGAGTTGATAGTCAATAAACCCATTGTTACCAATGTAAAATGTCACAATGAGCACAATGGGGAAGTTAAGATTGAAGCCACTGGCGGAACCGGAATACTTACCTATAATTTAACAAGTACTGCTCCTATTACTACGAATAGCACAGGTGTTTTTACCGGATTGGGCGAAGATAATAAAGCAGTAACAACCTACAATTATTTGGTTGAAGATATTAATGGCTGTCCAAAAACCGGTTCTTTTCAAGTAAGGAACCCCGAACAAATTAAATTGGAAGTGGCCGGTAGAACCGAAATTCAGTGTAACGACGATGTAAACGGAACGCTTACTTTATTGGTTACTGGTGGAACCGTTGGTACAAAAAGCAGTTATTCAATTAGCGATTACGATAATCCGTCGATAGCCTACCAAACTGAAAAAATTAATGACAGTCGTTTTGTTCTCAGTAAATTGGGAAACAAAGCTTTGGTTGCAACATATAACCCAATTGCTACCGACGATAATGGTTGTACAACAGTTCCCCTTGCCGCAGTGGTTGATTTTATCAATCCAGCCAAAGTGGTAATTGATAGTGTGGCATTGGGCGAAAAGCTTTGTCATGGCGATGTTGATGATAAAACCATCATTCATGCAACTGGTGGAACGGGCAAATTTTACTACAGCCTCGATAACGGCGCTACTTTAAGTGCGCTAGAAGAAAGTGTTTTTGTTGGCGAAAAAGCCGGCACCAAACGTCCTTATGTAAAAGATGAAAACGGCTGTGAGGCGACTTTTGCAGCTTATGAATACCTCGAACCCCTCGCACTCGAAGTGGAATATACCTTTTTTCCAATACAATGTTTCGACGATGAGTTTGGTAATGTAGTGTTGGATATTAAAGGCGGAACTGGCAATTATGAGGTCAACTACAATTCACCTAATTTCGACAGCAATGTTCATGAAATTCCACGTTCACAACTCGATGTAACCACTTTCGACTTTCATAAAAACGATATTAACTTAACCGACGATATTACTTATTATTTTTATTTACGCGATGCAAATAATTGTCACGTACAAAATGTCGAAGGGGTAAATAATTACACCAAGCCTTTTGCTGACACCGTATTTACTAAACCCCAAAAATTGGTATTGGAAAAACTTGACCAACGCATGGTGACCTGCCGTAATGAAAATACGGGGGTTATTTTGTTCGAAGCAAGTGGAGGCACAATATCTGCCACCAATGGCTATACTTTAACTACCACAAATGTTGAACGAGGACAAGTAAGAACCAATGTATTGGGTTCGTATCAAGTCGATAAATTGTTTGCTGGACTCCACCGTTGTGTTTTAACCGATGCCAATGGTTGTATTGGTGAAACCAGGATGTCGCCAGTCTACGATTTTGATACCATTACCGTAGCGTATAAAAACGAATCAATTTTCCTTGAAATTGCTGAAATTATTCAACCCCATTGTAACGAAACTTACGAAGGTGTTTTAAAAATAAATGTGGCCGACTACACTCAAGATGGCGTGGTTGCCAAAGTTGACTATTATAATGGAGCGCTCGATGTTTTTTATATATTCGATAGAGACGATACCATTAAAGCCGAAATTGATTATGCTACTGGATTAGATACTGACAACCCGCTTTATTTTGCAAATTCAAAAACTGTTGCCGAGAATATGGGTGTTGGCAGGTATGTAGTTTATGTTGAAGACATTTACACCGGATGTAGTGCAAGTATCGATACTACCATAATTTCGAAATTTGGTGACGATTGCCGTGAGATTAATTATTACAATGTTTTTACGCCTCACAACGGCGACGATTTACACGAAAATTGGACCATTCGTGGTTCACAACATCAAAAATACGCCTTACAGATATATACTCCCTATGGTGAAATGGTTTATTCGAGGGAAGGTACTGCCGATGGTGAAGGAGTGAAGTGGAACGGAGTCGATAATAAAGATCGTCCTGTACCTGTTGGAACCTATATCTATTTATTAAACAAGTATAAAGGTTCAAAACGAGATACTTTCATTAATGGCAATATTACAATATTGAGAGGTGATGGTAGACGATAAAGCAGTTAATATGAAACGAGCCATGATGAATATCATACAAACAAAGACAATTATCCCGACGACAATTGGAAGTGGCGAGTTCCCCCGCAGAATCGGGGCAGGCATTAGATGCCATGACTTTAAATTTAATCGAATGAAAAAGACATTCCTATATATAGCTCTCTTTGTATTGTTGGTTACCGAAGCTTCGGCTCAGCTAACATCACAATATCGTTATCATATTTTCGATGACTATCTTTTAAATCCGGCTTATGTTGGGATGCAAGATTATTATCCGGTTAATATTGGCCGCGACCAACGTTTTCTTGGTTTATCTAATTCAACGCCGCAAACCTATTATTTAGCGATTAACTCAAGGGTAGGCGAAGGTTTTGTTTTTGAAAAGGATGGAAAAATTAATAAGTTTTTTGAAAAATTTGGCAACATCGCACTGGGTCTTCAATTATTTCAATACAATTATGGCCCCGGTTCCGAAACTAACATAGGAGTAACTTATGGCTATCATTTAGATTTAAATCAAAATGTGAAACGTAAAAATCAACGAAAGTTAGTATTGGCTTTAACGCCTCGTTTGCGACGAATGGGATTTAATCAATTTAATTTTCAAACTGAAAACGATGCGCTGGATGGAACTTCTTACGAAGGAGTTTTTGATCCCATGTTAGGCGATACTCAATTTATCAGATCGTGGATGTTCTCGTCCGATTTTGGTGCCATGTACAAATCAATTCATGGCGAATTTGGTGTTGCTGCACTTGATTTTATTCAAACCCGTAATCGACTCGATACTAAAGTTTTATTTTACGGTGATTCGTTACAATCCGACCCGCTTGGTTTATATTACACCACAAAATTAATGGTGAATACTAAGCTCACATTCATTGAAATGTACGCTTCAAAATTACTCGATGTGAAATTTGTACCTTCGGTGGCTGCACTTTATGGTCCCAATATTAATTCGTACGAATTCTTTGTCGATTTGGCACTCCAAAGTATCTTTAAGCAAACCATTGCAGGTGTTCGTGGCGAAACATACATGATAGGCGAATTAGGATTGAACATTAGTCATACACGTATTTTCGAGCCCACAACCAATATTCAGCCTTACATTACTTTAGACTTCAAAAACATCATGATAACCTACGCCCAAACCATTAACTTCGATTTAGATTTGGTTAAAGTAAAAGGAATCTATGGTGGTAATCAAATTTCTGTAATCTTCAAGATTAGTAACGACCGTACGGTTTATGCAAGCCCAAAAGCGAGCAGAGTGTGGTACTAAGCTAGCAATCAAAAAGGGATATTCAGATTTTTAGATGTCTGGATTAATGGATTAAAAAAGATCTGATAATCTAGCAATCCAATAGTCTGGTATTCCAGTAATCCAGTAGTCCGAGAATCCAGCAATCCGAGAATCTGAGAATCTAAAAATCCAAAAAGGGATGTTCAGATTGCTAGATGTTCGGATTAATGGACAAAAAATGATTGGAGAAAAGTGATCTAACAATCCAATAGTCTGGTATTCCAGCAATCCGAGAATCTGAGAATCTAGCAATCCGAGAATCTAGCAATCCGAGAATCCCCTTACAATCTTCGGTACCATTGTACCATGGGTATAGCAAATTTTTGAAATTTATTGTCGTAATAAAAGCCGGTAAATCCAAATTGAAATGCACGGTCGGCATCAAGTTGCCAACGTATTCCGGGCAAAATTAAGGCAAGGTTGGGGCTACGTTCACTGGTTTCTGTTTTATGCCAATCTGGTACATGTATTTGATCTTTTTCGTTCCAGCTTCCTTGATCTTCCCAGGTAGTGTTGGTGTGATATGGCCCCCAGGGAGCAACAAATGAATCGAAAACCAAGCTAAATTTTTCATTTATTTTTGCCATTCCGGCAATTGAAAATAAATAGCGTCCCTCACGCTTATTTACATCGAAATATTGACCGTCTTGGTAGGGATCAAATTCTTCTTGCTGATAAAATAATTGCCCATAACCAGTCGAAAAAGTAAGGTTATTACGTCGGTCGCCCACGGTTAATGAAACAAAAGGCAGAAGTAAACCAAATTCAGGGAAAGCCCATGAGCCTGTACCTGCAAGCACACCCAAGGCCATGCTTTTGTTTTTACCCAGGTCGATGCTGTATTTTGCATTTGCAATTATTGGAATTGCTGCCCAGCTGGTCATAATTCCCACCCCAAAGTTGTCGGCTACACCAAACTGAAAATCGGGGCCATATATGTTCCATTGAATATAATTTTCCCCTTTTTTAATTGGTAATCCATTGGTAGTAATGAAGTAACGTGTCGAAAATATTTCCTCCGAAATAAAATCTTTTTCTTTTTCGGGTACGATCTCGGTAATGCGTTTTATTTCGTGCTGAGGAATGTAAATGTTCCCTCGATCTTCGGTTTTGATTAAAATTTCGCGGGCATCGTTCGATATTATTTCACCAATAAACTTGGCACCATTTTGCTTTTCAATAATGTGAAGAACTCTTTGCTCTTCGGATTCGCTCTTTTTTTCAACTTGTGCATAAGCAGAATACTGGCTGCTTAACTGAAAAAGCACTGTCGCTATTATTATCAACCACATCTTTATCATAATACAAAGTTTTTTAACGATTTTAGTTACTTTTAAAAATCTAATCTAAAATTAAGCATTCGGCCTTAATCTGATATTATTTATTACCTTTCCTCTACATTTTATATTATTAAACATAAATGTCAGGTTTCTTTTATAAAGAAAGGTCAATATAAAAGCTAATATTTGTGAAGTAATTGCCTGATTATTAATTCAAATCTTTATGATTCAGAAAATCTACCTTATTTATAATCCTTTTAGCGGCAACCGCAAAGCATTTTCTATTTTAGAAAGAGTTAAACCAATTTTCGAAAAAGCGAACGTAACTATCGATTTAATTGAAACGCAGTATGCCGGTCATGCTCGTGAGCTTGCCAATACTCTGCCCTATAATGGTTACGATGGTTTGTGCGTAATTGGTGGTGATGGCACAATGCACGAGATTGTCAATGGTATGCTAAAGCGCGAAGATGGAGCAAAAATCCCCATTGGTTTAATTGCTGGTGGTACAGGTAATTCGTTCATGCACCATGTTGATGCACTTGATCCCGAAGTTGCAGCTCGCCGAATTTTAACTGGTCGAAAACGAAAAGTTGACATTGCACGCGCCAATGCCAATGGCGAAATAATATTTGGGTTTAACATTGTAGGGTGGGGGCTCCCGACCGAGATTGTTGAAACAGCACGAAAATTAAAGTGGATGGGTGGTCAATGTTACAACATCGCATCGCTAATTGAAGTATTGCGCAATAAACCCCGTTTGGCGAAAGTGACTTTTGATAAGAAGAAAATTGCTGGCGACTACGGTTTTATTTTGGGCTGTAATACCATTCATACTGGAACAGCCATGAAAATGGCACCTTTGGCTCAAATCAACGATGGACTTATCGATTTGATTGTGTTGCGCAAAGCAGGTCGTATTAAGTTGCTGTATTTAATGACCAAACTTTTTAGTGGCCGCCACATTGGCGATCCAGCTGTTGAATATCATCAGGTTAAGCATTTTACCATTGAACCTCTCGAAAACCACGCACTCAATATCGATGGCGAAATTATTGGCGCCACGCCATTAAAGGTTAAAGTGTTGAAAAGCGAAATTGAGGTGCTGGTATAAAGTTTTATCGCTGCACCTGAAACCTTCTGATCTCTTTTTTTCTTTTACCCCTTATTTCGAGAATATAAACCGAAGGTTTTAGTTGGCTGGTATTCAATATTATTTTTTCATTTTGATTAAGGGGTACTTGTTTTATCAATTTTCCGTTCAAATCGATAACGCTTAAATGTGTGGTTGTTTTTACAAGGTTCTGAGGCAATTCAATATTTAAAAATTGATCGCACGGAACAGGATAAATTTTAGCTTGTTCAAGGCCGAATTCATTGGCATCAAGTGTTTCTTTTATATAAATATCGATATCATCGATCACCCAGCCCCATCCATTCGAAAGCTGATCGGAATAAAGCCTGAAGCGAATCAAAATGGTGTCGTTTTGCGCAAATGTTTTGTACAAATTCACTTCATGTTGTAAAAATAAAGCCGAAGTAGGGGATTGATTGATACCGATTCCTAATAAGTTGGCTTTTTCTTGAATTTTTCTAAAATCGTAGCCATCGGCCAATGGAAGCCAATCAATTCCATTTTTCGAACCTTCAACCACCACGTAATCGTAAAAATCGACTCCGCCGTATTTTGAGCCTGTTTCACCTTCTTCAACCATTGGAATGTCGCGATATTTTAAAATTGTATTGTTCTTTTTAGCTTCCCCGTTTATAATTATTGGTGTTTTAAGGTAGGTGGCTATGTCGTTTTTGTCGGCATAGGGATGCTTGGTGTGAATGGCTTTTCCACTATTCAGCGAGCTATATAACAAGGTGTTAAACCCTTCCCCTGTAAAGTCGTTGCGTGAATCTTCGAAAGAATTGGTGTAAGTATTGCTGGCATTGTTTAGCTCGAAAATCAGCAAGGGTATTTCCCCCGATTTAAACACTAAACTATCTTTATAAGCAAGTAATTGAACATCAAATTTCCCTTCATTTAAAAAGTTCTGAACCGAAAATATTTGGGCACTTTGTTTTTTTTCTATATTATATATTGTATGAATATTAATTTTGTTGACAAAAATTGCTAACGAGTCGTAATTTGAATGGGCAATTGTCTTTATATTGATTGTGTTTGATGGGCTAATTCCGGCAGCAACTAAAGATGGAGCAGACGGCGCGTTGTTAAATTCAGGAATATCGGCCGACCAAATTCCCCGTCCATGAGTCCCAATTACAACCTGCGATCCTCTAATTTTCATTTCCCATATTGAAACCGACGGCAGTCCGTTGTTGGCATATTCCCAGCTTTCGCCATTATTATTTGAAATGAACAAGCCAATTTCGGTCCCTGCCCAAATTATATTGGTATTGTGGGGCATTACTAATAGTGAATAAACTGCCACGTCAGGAAACCCATTGTTGCTCTCCTCGCCATCGAAACCGCTAATGTCTTCCCAGCTTTGCCCGAGGTTGTTGGTGCGAAGTATTTTCGCCGAATTAGAAAAACTGAAAAGTGCGTATGCTGTTTGTGGGTCGGTAGGGTGAGTAGCAAAGCCCGAAGGTATCCCCATGGGCTCATGGTAAGTATTGGTGGCGTTAAATGTTTTTCCTCCATTGATCGAAATGTGAGGAAACGAATTTTCATTCATTCGGGAAATTGCCCAAACAATATCGGCATTAACCAACGAAGGTTCGACGAATCCATCGCCCGACCAATTCCATGTATCTATCGGTAGTTCAACCAATTTCCAGTTAATACCAAAATTCTCGCTGTAAGTCACACCCGATTTTCCAACCAAGTACAATTTGTTGGGGTTGTTGGGTGTGTAACCAATTTGAGTTACGAACGATGCCCTGGTGCTTCCCCTGTCTGTAAGTTCGCCAGACCAAACGATCCACGTAGTTCCCCCGTCGGGTGTGTAATACAGATCGTTGTAATAGATCGAAGTTATCATTTTTTCGGGTTGAGTGGCGTGCCAAACAACATCAAAGCCATCGCCCCCTGAAGCTTCGTTCCAATTTGATAAATTATCAGGATTTTCAAGTGAAAACCAGGAACCATTGTCCTGCATCCCTCCAATGTAATAATTTTTTGTAGGGTGCTTGTCAATACCATAAAATTGCGTTGTGTTGTATCCATTCGACGGGTTTTTCCAAGTTTTACCATTGTCATCGGAATAACCCAATCCTCCATCGTTAGCCACCACAATACGGGTTATGCCTTTGTTGGTTTTAAAATATTGAATATTGTGTAGGTCGGCATGTACATAGGGAGCACCTGAACCAGCCCAGTCGGCAATTTTTTTCGAAGCAAGTTTTTTTGTATTAGTTTCACTTCGATTAATAATAATTTTTGACTCAGGCAGATTGAGTGGCTCCCAATTGGCATTTTTAGCTAAAACCGGCCACATATACGCAATTTCGTTAAACTCCTGTCCTCCGTTTTTTGCAATTTGTGGTGCAGCTGTTGTCGAATAATTGACATCGTTTACCCAAATGTATTCTCGCCCGATTAACGCATCATCGTCGTGGTGCGTGAGATTGAAAACACCGTTGTTGTCTTGGTCGCGGAACGAAACCATTAACTGTCGATTATTTCCGGTGTTCCAAACTTCGAAAGGAACATCAACATAGCCGGTGTAGGTGTAGTTTTTGGCGGTCACTCCCGAAGTGGCGCCAGTTGGTACTTTAAACCGATGGGCTTTTTGCGTTTTTCCTGCTCCGAACTGAATTTCTATTTTATTGAAATTAGTATTCGACTCATTCAAATCAATGCCACCACCAAAGTATGTGCCGCCAAAATTGATGAAATCGAGAAAACCGGCAGTCTTTAAAGAATCGACACGATAAGCTGAAACTACTGTACCTGAGGTTTTTGATACTTCAACTTTGTACAGATTAACGCCACCTATTATAATCGTGTTTTCATTGTTTGGATCAACGGCTAATGTATTATCGTACCAGCCTTGTCCGCTCAAAAATTTATCTTTTGTTCCTGAAGTAATTTCCGAAGGCGACCAGTTTTCACCCGCATCGCTTGATACAAAAAGTTCTGAAATTTCGTTCAGCGCGTAGATCACCTTGCTGTTTTTTGTCGAAATGGCCAGTTCTATACGCCCTGTAGTATTGTTGAGTACATATCTCCAATTTATTCCTTTATCGGTCGATTTAATGACCCCTTTTTGATGTACCGAAGCATAAAGGATGTTGAAGTTATTCGGATCTGAAATAATGTGTTGTATTTTTTGATTGGCGTAGAACACTTTGGTCCAATTTTCACCTCCATCGATTGATTTTTGTATCGAAGTGTTGGTGGCAGCAATTACAATATTCTCATCGTAAGGGTCAACAATTAAGCGGTTTACAAAACGAAAATCGATATTTTTAGTAGTTGATGGCAGTTGTTCCCAGCTTTCTCCTTTGTTTTTGCTCTTAAAAATTCCATCGCCAGTAATGGCATCCGAATTACCGAATCCTTCGCCAGTTCCAGCATAAATTACCTGAGTATTCGAAGCGGCCATGGCAAGTGTTACCGTTGAAAGAGTAGGGAAGTTGGGGGTTAAGTTTACCCAACTCATACCCGCATTGCTGGTTTTCCAAATTCCGCCACCTACCGAACCTGCAAACCAAGTGTTGCCTGTTAGGTCGTCGGGGTCGATTATCAACCCACGGGTTCGTCCGCTCACATTTCCCGGCCCACGCTCAATCCAATCTAAATCAGTTGAAGTCGATTTTAAAAAAGTTTTGCGGTTTTTTTGAGCTTTGTTCAGTTCATTTAACTTGTAATTAAAAGGATATACTGCTTGTTGTTGGCCGTCTTTGGTTCTTATGCGTTTGTGGTATTCTAAAAATTGGGATGGCTTATCTGGCTTTGCCCATCCAGTAATGCGTCGTTCGGTTTTAAATTTTACAACCTCTTCTTTTAGTTCTTTTGGGGTTTTGTATTTTTTAGATGAAGGTGCTTCTTGCTCATTTTGGGGACTAAAAATCACCATTACCATTAATATTGTAATGGCAACAAATCCATAAATTAAATTTTTTTTCATTGTTTGTTGATTGCTGAAGTTAAATATTTGTGCTTTTTCGTGGCTACATTATAGTAAAAAAAGTATGATTTGTTTTTTTCGGGATTGCCGGGAGTATAGCTTATTTCAAATTCTTCATCACTGATCCATTGTAAATATCCGTTTTTGAGTTGTTCTCTTAGCAATTCATTATTGTTTCTCTTGTCGAATACCACAATTTCAAGGAATTCATTGGGTGACAAAGCGTTTGTTGGTGTCTTTCGTGTAAATACTGTAACATCATTATGTACACCCGAAATTGAATATTGCTGAGTTAATACCTCATATCCCGGTGTTATATTGTTTTGTGCCTGCTTCTTAGTGGGGTGACAGCTTATTGAACCCAACAACAAGATCAGTGCAATAATGATGTATTTATTTAAACTCATGTTCAAAAATAGTAAAACAATCTAAATGGGGTAATGATTTTAGCTTGATGTGTCTTTTTTTTTTGGTTCGAAAATTAAAAAGTATTTTTTTTTCATCATTTAATGTTCTGATGAACAAATATTTCGACAAGGTGTTCTCTATTATTCAAATTTTATTTTCGAAATCATTTGGAAAAGGAAAAAAAAGGGTATTTCTTTGCAGCCGCTTTCAGAGATGGAGGCAATGTTCTAATAAGGTC
>DATERL010000214.1:0-40341 GCA_035271585.1 Prolixibacteraceae bacterium | reverse complement strand
ACATATGCAATCAGATTAATCTGATGCAAAACTAAAAATTCAAGTCCGTTCGCTCGGAAAACATCCATAACTAACTAAATTTCAATTTTTTCAATAAACTTTTTTATATTTTAATGGGACAGTAGTGTTATTAAATAAAGAATGATAATTTCAGTCCATTTTAGCCTTGAAAGGTATTTTGAAATTATACTCCTTACATGAATAAAAGGTTTGATGATCAACTTCCAAGTTCTTCATAATTTTCATTAATTTTGCATAAAAAACATTAAGCCATGGCCATAAAAATCGCACTCATACTCTCAGTAATTCTTCAATTTGGAGCAGCTATTATTGCTTTAACCCTCATTCGCCGTACCCGTGCTAACATTGCGTGGTGGCTCATTTCACTGGGTTTTCTACTAATGGCTTTTCGAAGAGTTTTTGAAATAGAAAAGGTATTTGGAATTAACTTTCACATCTCAACAGAACAATTAAGCAGTTGGACCGGAGTGCTTATTTCGTTCATCATGTTGTTAAGTCTGGCCTTTATTAGGCGTATTTTCAACCTTCAAAAACAGTTCGACGAATTGCGAAAACAGAACGAAGCCCGAGTGCTATCGGCCATTATTCGCACCGAAGAAAACGAACGGCTTAATTTTGCAAAAGAATTGCACGATGGTTTAGGCCCCTTGCTTTCGTCAGTAAAAATGGCCATTTCGGCCACCCGAAGCAAGGGTACTCCCAACGACAAAGTAATTGCCAATGCCGAAAAACTGATCGATGAATCAGTCGCTACGCTCAAAGAAATCTCAAATAAACTAAGCCCACATATCCTCAACAAATTTGGATTGTTAAAAGCCACCAAATCGTTTATCAACAAGTTGAGCAATATCAACAAAACGAATATCAACTTGAACAGCAATATCGACGAAAAGAGGTATTCACCAAACATCGAAGTTGTGCTATACAGAGTAATATGCGAGTTGATTTCGAACACTTTGCAACATGCCAACGCCAAAAATATTTATATCGATATTTTTGACCAAGAACAAACAAATATTAAAGTAACTTATATCGACGATGGTATTGGTTTTAAATCGTACGAACAAATGTTGCTTAAAAATGGCATGGGCTTTTCAAACATGCAAACCCGCGTAAAGTCTATCAATGGTGAGTACGAAGTATATTCGCAGCCCAACGAAGGCATTCGGGTCGATATTACCATTAACTTATAAGCCAAAATGGAAAAAATATCAATTATATTGGTCGACGACCACCAACTGTTTCGCGAGGGTTTGCACCTTTTACTTGAGAACCTCGAATACATCGATAAAGTAGCAGAAGCCGCTTCGGCTGCCGAACTATACAAATTACTTGAAGAATTTTCACCCGAAGTTATATTCATGGATATCGATCTGCCCGAAATCGATGGCATTGAGGCCACTCGCTATGTTGTCGAAAAATATCCGACTATTAACATAATCGCCCTGTCGATGTACTGCGACGAAGACTACTATTCGCGGATGATTGAGGCCGGAGCGAAAGGCTTTATCCTCAAAAACTCGGGAATGGACGATGTGGAGGCCTCCATAAAACACGTTATTGAAGGAAAAAACTACTTTTCGCAAGAAATTTTATCGGTTATCCTCAACAGCATTAACCGTAAAAGCAAGCCCGTAAAAACCACCGATCTGTCTGAACGCGAAATCGAAGTTCTGTTCCAGATTTGCAAAGGACTTTCGAATCAAGAAATTGCCGATGTCCTCAACATCAGCAAGCGTACTGTTGACAAACACCGCGAAAACCTACTATCGAAAACCTACTCAAAAAACACCGCCGGATTGGTCATGTTCGCTATTAAAAATCAGCTGGTAGAGGTATAGGAATTGGGTATTGAGTACAGAGTATTGAGTACAGAGTTTGGCTGCTGGCTGTGGACTGCGAATTACTGGCTATCAGCCATAAGCTATAAGCCATAAGCCATAAGCTATAAGCCATAAGCTATAAGCTATAAGCTATAAGCCATAAGCTATAAGCCATTCCAACACTACGTTTTTACACGTAGCAGCTACCGTTTTAAAGCGTAAATATAAACTACGTATTAAAGCTGTTTCAGGTTTTACACATTTTAGTTTACTTCGTTTTATCGTTTTTTATTGACGAAATAGAGTTTATATCACCTGTTTTCTCTGAATAATTTCATCATCTAAAAAGAAAAAAAATGAAACTAAACATCATCACCTTCATGCTTTTGTCAGTTCTGCTGCTAAGCTCATGCAGCTCACAAAAGAAACGCGACAATACCATCACCATATCGGGAGCATTCGCATTATACCCACTGGTTGTAACTTGGGCCGAAAACTATAAAAAAGAGAACCCTGAAATACGCATCAATATTTCAGGTGGTGGTGCCGGTAAAGGCATGGCCGACGCACTTTCGGGCGCTGTTGACTTGGGTATGTTTTCACGTAAAATTGAACAGGTAGAGATTGAACAAGGCGTTTGGTGGACAGGCACCACCATCGATGCCGTATTGCCCACCATCAGTGCAAAAAACCCATTGCTTGAAAAAATAAAAACCCGAGGCATTACCCGAGACGAGCTAAAGTCAATTTATATTGATGAAACCATAACCAACTGGAACCAACTTTTCGAAAACACCCCATCGAACCCCATTAAGCTATACTCCCGCTCCGATGCTTGTGGTGCAGCCGGTACCTGGGCGCTCTACCTCGATGGCACCCAAGAAGACCTCAATGGAGTTGGTGTTTTTGGCGATCCCGGTTTGGCCGAAGCCGTTAGCATCGATCCATCGGGAATAGGCTTCAACAACACTATTTTTATTTACGATATTAAAACTGGGCGTAAGCGTGTGGGGATGGAAGTTTGCCCAATTGACTTGAACAACAACGGAACCATTGATCCCGAAGAATACTTTTACGACAGTTTTAAAGAAATATTAGCAGCCATTGCCAACGGTAATTACCCTTCGCCTCCTGCACGTGAATTGTTCCTTGTGGCAAAAGGGAAACCACAGAAACAGAGTGTCGTCGATTTTTTGAAATGGATTCTCACCACCGGACAACAATATGTTGAAGAAGTAGGATATGTTCCATTAAGTGACGCTACAATTGCCAATTACTTGATAAAATTAGAAGAATAATGCAAGGAAAAAGAGCTTTTATTGACCGATTCAACGGCAGTTGGATGATTATTACTTTGCTAATAATACTCCTTCTTCCATTATGTATTGGTCTTGCCCTTTATTATAAATCAATCCCCATCCTTGCTGATAACTCGTTGATGCAATTAATTATCGGAACTGAATGGAAACCTTTATCAGGTAAATTTGGATTTTTACCATTTATTTTAAGTTCGCTGTATGTTACATTGCTCTCTTTTATTTTTTCGGCACCAGTTTGTTTGTTTGCCGCCATTTATCTCACACAATTCGCCTCAAAAAGGCTTATTAACATTATGCACCCAGTTATTGATATACTAGCCGGACTCCCCTCGGTAATTTATGGTGTATGGGGAGTATTGATTATCGTTCCTTTTATTGGGAAAGTGCTTGCTCCTTGCTTTGGCATCAGCACAACCGGTTATTCAATATTGGCTGGTGGAATTGTATTGGCCATTATGTGTATTCCTTATATGCTAAACATGTTAATCGATATTTTTGGTGCCGTACCCTGCGGACTTAAAGAAGCCTCGCTTTCGTTGGGAGCCACACTTTGGGAATCGGTAAAGCACGTGGTCATAAGAAGCAGCATCCCAGGTATTGTTTCATCGTTTGGATTGGGCATGGCCAAAGCATTTGGCGAAACCATGGCCGTATTAATGGTGGTGGGCAATGTGCTGAAAATCACCAGCAATCCCTTCGATGCGGGTTATCCGCTTCCTGCGCTTATTGCTAACAATTATGGCGAGATGCTCTCCATCCCAATGTACGACTCAGCCCTTATGTTCTCGGCACTACTCCTGCTTGCCATCATACTGATAATCAACCTATTTTTTCGTTTCATTATTTATAAAACCCAGCAAGTATGAAGCCGCTCAAGATAATTGAAGAACGTTTTATTAAATTACTAACAGGTTTTGCCACCTATTCACTCATCGCAATATTGGCTTTTATTATTTACGTTATTTTTAAAAACGGTTTCAATGCTCTTTCGCTCGACATGGTTTTCAAAACACCTCAAGGAGGTTATTATTATGGTGGCGAAGGTGGCGTACTTAATGCCATAGTTGGATCACTGTACATTGCATTGGGAGCAACTTTTTTATCAATGTTAATAGGCATACCGGCAGCCCTTTACATTAATGTGCATTTAACCCGTTACAAACGGACACAAAACGTAGTTCGCTACCTACTCGATACGCTTTGGGGTATTCCCTCAATTGTATATGGCGCTTTTGGTTTCACCCTGATGTTATATTTAGGAATGACCGCCTCTCTACTGGCCGGTATAATAACCGTAGCGCTATTAATTGTCCCCATACTAATCAGAACATTCGATGAAGTATTGTGCAAAATCCCCATGGGTATGCACGAATCGGTACTGGCCATGGGATCGACCAAAACCGAACTGGCATTCAAAATTCTTTTAAAACAAGGCTTTCCGGGCTTGATTACTGCAATACTGCTGGCCTTTGGACGTGGTATTGGCGATGCAGCTTCGGTATTGTTCACCGCTGGATATACCGACTTGATTCCAACCACACTTGACGAACCTGCGGCGACTTTGCCCCTGGCTATATTTTTTCAGTTGAGTTCACCCATTCCCGAAGTAAGGGAACGGGCTTATGCATCGGCCGCCATTCTCACGATTATCATTTTAATTATCAGTATTTCGGCTCGTGCTTTATCAAAAAAATATTCAAAATCGATTATTAAATAAAAAATAATGGAACTACTGCTCGAAGAAGAAGTTTTGGTTAAAATACCAAAAATAAAAATGGTTCAAAAAATCATAGAACCCGCCATAGAGATAAAAAATCTGAATGTTTTTGCTCATGATCAACAAATTCTGAAAAACATTAATCTAACCATACCCAAAAATAAAATTACCGTTTTGTTAGGGCCTTCGGGCTGCGGAAAAACAACCTTATTGAAAAGCATGAACCGCCTAACCGACCTCTATAGCGAATTAAAAGTAAGCGGTAACGTAATTATCGATAACGATGACATTTTGAACACATCGAACAGTGTAGCCGATTTAAGGCAAAAAATGGGACTGTTGTCGCAACGTCCTTTCCCGCTTCCTATGTCGATTTATAAAAACGTAGCCTACGGTCTCAAATTGAAAGGGATAAAAGATAAAAGACTACTCGACCATAACGTTGAAAAATATCTTCGCGAAGTAGGCTTATGGGAAGAGGTAAAAGACCGCCTCAACAGCCCGGCCAACAATCTTTCCATTGGACAACAACAGCGACTTTGCATGGCCCGCGGCTTAGCAGTAAAACCTCAAATTATATTGGCCGACGAACCCACTTCGGCCCTCGATCCGGTTTCAAGCAAAACCATTGAAACCCTATTCCAGAAAATAAAAGACAACTACACCATCATTTTAGTGACCCATATTTTGCGCCAAGCCAAGCGTTTGGCCGATAATGTAGTATTTATGTACTACGGCGAAATTATTGAACAAGGCCATCCCGATGTTATTTTCAAAAATCCGCAAACCGAAAGTTTAAGGCAATATTTAATCGACGGGAATTAATTTTGAGAAAACATTAAGGCTAAGGGTGAGGTTAAGGTTGAGACAAAACTTAATGTACTGAAAACAAAAGAAATGAAACTAACGACAAATAAACCACATTCCATAAGCCACTAGCTATCAACCATTAGCCATTAGCCATCAGCCATAAAAAAACACACTAAAGCAAAATGAAAACATTCGTCAAAAAATTGTTCATATTAACGGTTACAATACTTTTTTTTCAACAATTATCAATTGCTCAATTTAGTGTTGATGCCAATATCCGAAACCGATTTGAAATGCGCGACGGTTATCAAAAACTTGTTCACCAAACCGATGTTCCCGCGGTAATAATACATCAACGCACCCGACTTAGCTTTGGGTACAAATCGGAATTTTTGAAGCTAAAAATTACCCCAATGGACGTAAGAGTTTGGGGCGATGAAAGCATTGTAAGCTCATCGGGTGTTTTTGGCGACGATGCTTCATTGAGCCTTTACGAAGGATTTGCCGAAATTGCACTGGGCAAAAAACACTGGATTTCGGTTGGCCGGCAAGAACTGAAATACGACAGTGAACGCCTATTGTCAATACGAAATTGGAATACAAACGGGATGACCTACGATGCGCTTGTACTAAAACTAAAGTTCGAAAAATGGAATATTCATATTGGCAGTTCGTGGAACAGTAAGGCGGCAACAGCTACCAATAACTACTACCCCACCAACCGCATCAAATCACTCAATTATGTTTGGGCCAACCACCAAATCAACGACTTCCTTAAGATATCAATAATGCATCTTTCGTCGGGAGTTACCCAAACCGACACTACCAACACACTCAATTTCAGACATACTTCGGGCGTTTATTCAACTTACCAAAACAAAAACCTTAAAATATGGGGAAATGCTTATTATCAGTATGGCTTAAACCAAACTGGCCAAAAAGTAAGCGCATTGCTTTTCGATATCGATGCCGGATATAAATTGGGAAAACTGATTCCCGGAATTGGATTTAGTTATTTATCGGGGAATTCGAAAACGGGTTCAGATCAAAAAGCAGATCATTTATACGACTTACTATACAGCACACGGCACACCTATTTTGGCGGCATGGACTACTTTAGTAATATTCCAAGCAATACCAAACAAGGTGGGCTGAGCGATATTTTCACCTATTTGAAATTCAATATTAACCAGAAAGTATCGATAAACGAAACGGCGCACTATTTCATGCTATCGCAGCTTAACGAACTAACTCCCAACAACAAAAATCTGGGTTTCGAAAACGATCTTGTTGCGAAATACAAATTTAGCGATTGGGGCGCACTTGAATTTGGCTATTTATTCATCATCCCCACCGAATCGTTAAAAACAATAAACAACATTGCTGACAATAATCTTGGACAGTTTTTATACCTGCAATTGATTATTTCGCCGAAGCTTTTTTGAAAAAACCAAATATTGCATCGTGGTTCATCACCAGCATGGCTGATGCAATTACGATCATCCCAATAATTGCATATATCTCGGGCGACTCATCGGGTAAAAGTATCCAACTCAAAATAGCACCAACCACTGGGATAATAAACTTCCATGTATTTAAATGCGAGACTTTCACTCCGGGTCTGCGCAACAAAGTAAACCATATTGCAAAAGCAGCAGCCGATAAAAAACTCAACCAAGCAAGCGAAAGGTAAAATTCGAGCGGATAGTCCAATTTGAACTCAAATCCTTCAAGCGGAATTGAAATAAGGAAAAGCACCAAACCACCAACCCAAAGCGACGCCGAGCTAAGCACCATCATGGATATTTCGCGTTTGCTTTTCATCACAACCACATTATAAAAGCCACTAACCAAGTTATTGGCAATGAGTACCAACACACCTAAAATTTCGAAAGTGCCAGCTATACCTTTCGTTTGTCGTCCAAAATTGATAATAACAATGCCCACTATGGCTAGTAAAATACTACCAGTTGTTCGCAAGTTCATTTTATCGTCGGGCATGGTAAAGTGAGCCACCAGAGAGACAAATAGCGGCCCCGAACCAATTACCATTGCACCTACAGCACCAGGCACCATATTAACCCCGGTGTAAAAAAGGCCGTACATCAACACCGTTTGTAAAAAAGCAATTAAAAGGATGTAATCAAAATGGCGAATGAAATCTTTAAAATATTGTCGGGTTTTTCCGTAGAAAATCAGAATCATAAGCCCCGAAATAAAAAAACGAATACCGGCAAACTGAAATGGTGACATATAATTCAAGCCTATTTTTATACCGGCAAAAGCAGTTGACCACAAAAGCGAAGCAATAATTGCCAAAAATGTAGTACTTCGAACAATATGTTTTATATTTATCATTGTAATTTAATTAACTTGTGTCAAAAATTAAACATCATGCATACAATAAGTGAGCTACTCCAAAATAACGAGCTATGCCTCCAAACAACACTATTACGTTTGGGTTTTGCCTTTATAGCCGGCGCTATTATTGGGCTCGAACGCGAAACTAACCGTCAGCCTGCCGGCCTTAAAACTCACATTCTCATTTGCGTAGGTTCAACACTAATTATGTTGCTTTCGGTGTATGTACCCCAAACCTACGGAAAATTTGGCAATGCCGATCCTGGCCGTATAGCCGCTCAGGTAATTTCGGGCATTGGTTTTATTGGAGCCGGCGCTATTTTGCGCATGGGCATAAACGTACGTGGGCTAACCACCGCCTCATCAATATGGGCAATTGCTGCCATTGGCCTTGCAATTGGAGCAGGCATGTACATGGCGGCAACCGTTACCATAGTGCTCATATTGTTTGTTCTCATTATTGTTGAACAACTCGAACGCCGATTCTTTACCCCGCTCAACATTAAAGTACTGACCATCAACACCGAATCATCATCAACAGACGAAATGGTAAAAGCCTTTTTGCATGAAAAACACATCAGGTTAATCGATGTTAATACCGCGTTCAGTAAAAAGAAGCGGTATACAATTACCTACAAAATTGGATGGAGCAACAATAATAAATGGGTAGAACTTACTGGCGAATTAATTAATTTGGACCGAAACATTAACGAAGCCAAATTTCAAGACCCCAAGGCTTAGTCTCAACCTATAATTCTTTTTAACAAGCCAGCACAAGCATCTTCCAATAAATCGAGCACCAGTTCGAATCCCTCTTCGCCACCATAATATGGATCGGGAACTTCGGTGTAATTGAAATTAAGCGAATAATCGGTCATTTTGCTGATTTTTTTGATCTGCTCATCGGTTTTTGAAATATCGATAAGATCGCGGTAGTTTTGATCGTCCATGGCAATAATGTAGTCGAAATGGTCGAAATCGATATTTGGATCCACTTTGCGTGAAATACTATCGAGTGAATACCCTCGCAAAGATGCATGTTTCCGCATACGGGCATCGGCACGTCCACCACTATGTACTCCAATAATCCCTGCCGAATCAATCTCAAACTCATTTTGCAATCCTGCTTTCTGAACCAAATCTTTAAAAACAGCCTCGGCACTTGGCGAACGGCAAATATTTCCTAAACAAATAAATAAAACCTTATTCTTCATTATTCAATTTTTAAAAGAAAGGTGTAAAAATAGTTCTTATTTTCAGCACAGACAAAACACAACAGGAGCAGCAATTAATTTATTATTCAATATTGACTATATATTGTTGAGGCTAAGTTAACTGATTATCAAGCGTAAGAAAACATTGATAAGACAATAAATAGCTCCTATTGCTTATATACTTTTTAAACCATTTTAAAATAGTTGACAAAATGATTAAGTTTGTGATGCTACTCCCAAATCAATTTATAGTTTAAGCTGAACAACATTAGCTTTTTATTTCATTAATAATGTGTATTGTTTATTTTGGAAGCTTATTTATGAATTTTAACTACACCATAAAATATTAAACTATGAATTACTTTTTCCTAATACCTCTTGCTGCAATTACTGCACTTATTTTTGCCTGGTTTTTCTACAAATCGATGATGAAAAACTCCGAAGGCAACGATACCATGAAAGAAATAGCGCAACATGTACGCGAAGGAGCAATGGCCTACCTATCGAGTCAGTATAGGGTAGTGACCCTGGTTTTTCTAATACTGTTTGTGATATTGACCATATTGGCCTACATGGGTGTTCAAAATCCTTTTGTACCGGTTGCCTTTTTAACCGGTGGTTTTTTCTCGGGTTTATGTGGTTATTTGGGAATGAAAACTGCGACCCACGCATCGGCACGTACTGCTCAAGGCGCATCGGAGTCGCTCAACAAAGGGCTTAAAGTTGCTTTTAGGAGCGGTGCCGTTATGGGATTGGTTGTTGTTGGTTTTGGTCTGCTCGACATTTCGGCCTGGTATTGGGTACTTACCCAGTTTGTTTATACCGCCGAACACATGCAAAATGGGCTATCGTTTATTGGACTTGACTTAGTGAGAGCTGGTACCGAAGAATCGAGTAAGCTAATGGAAATCACCGTAATAATGTTAACCTTCGGGATGGGCGCCTCAACCCAGGCACTTTTTGCTCGTGTGGGCGGTGGTATTTTCACCAAAGCTGCCGACGTTGGTGCCGACCTTGTTGGAAAAGTGGAAGCCGGAATACCCGAAGACGATCCTCGAAACCCCGCTACCATTGCCGATAACGTGGGCGATAACGTGGGCGACGTGGCCGGTATGGGCGCCGACCTTTATGAATCGTACTGCGGATCAATTTTGGCTACTGCCGCACTTGGTGCTGCCCTTTCGGTTAATGCCGAAGTAGCCAACGCAAAAGTAATGGCCCCAATGATTGTTGCTGCTATTGGAATTATACTCTCAATTATTGGAATTTTTATGGTACGCACCAAAGAATCGGCCACTCAAAAAAACTTACTCAATGCCCTTTTACTTGGCACGGGCGGAAGCTCTGTACTTATACTAATTGCAGTTGCCGTATTGGCTTATATTGGTCTAATTACTTGGGGTATTTTTGGCGCCGTTGTAGCTGGCTTAATTGCCGGTGTAATTATTGGACAAGGAACCGAATATTATACTTCGGACGAATATAAACCAACAAGGGGCATTGCAGGCCAAGCTCAACATGGTCCGGCAACAACCATTATCGACGGAATTGCCACCGGGATGTACTCAACATGGATTCCAGTTGTAACCATTGTAATTGGAATTATTGCCGCCTACGGATTTGCTGGTGGATTCACTAATTTTGGCGAAGGAGTTTACGGTATTGGATTTGCTGCCGTAGGTATGCTTTCAACATTGGGCATTACTTTGGCAACCGATGCTTTTGGCCCTATTGCCGATAATGCCGGTGGAAACGCCGAAATGAGTCACCTACCCAAAGAAGTTCGTGAACGTACCGACGCACTCGATATGCTGGGCAACACCACCGCAGCAACGGGCAAAGGTTTTGCCATTGGATCAGCTGCCCTTACCGCTTTGGCCCTGTTGGCTGCTTATCTCGAAGAAATTAAAATTTGGCTAAAACATCAACTTTCCAACGGAATGGAACTGGTACAAAATGGGATTCAGTTTGTAACAAACGGCACCGAGGCTACTGTCGATGGAACAAAACAAGTTATCATTACCCAAGCTTCGATGCACGATTTTGCTTCATTCTACGATTTAAATATCTTCAACCCACTTTTATTAGGAGGAATATTTCTTGGTGCAATGATGGCCTTTGTTTTTTGCGCCATGACCATGAAAGCTGTTGGCCGTGCTGCCGGAGCAATGGTTGAAGAAGTACGTCGCCAATTCCGCGATATTCCTGGTATTTTAGAAGGAACAGGTAAACCTGAATATGCAAAATGTGTAGCCATTTCGACCAAAGGAGCCCAACGCGAAATGCTGTTGCCCTCCTTACTGGCCATTATCGTTCCGGTTGCTGTGGGAATTTTACTCGGTGTTGCTGGTGTAATTGGCTTACTGGTTGGTGCCCTTACAAGCGGTTTTACGCTCGCTGTAATGCTAAACAACGCTGGTGGCGCATGGGATAATGCAAAAAAATATGTCGAAAAAGGAAATCTGGGTGGAAAAGGTAGTGAAACTCACAAAGCCAGTGTTGTGGGCGATACCGTGGGCGATCCCTTTAAAGACACTTCCGGTCCATCACTCAATATTCTCATTAAACTGATGACCATGGTTTCGGTAGTTATGGCGGGAGTTACCGTTGCTTTTAGTATATTCTAAAAAGCTAACTATCAACAATATTGACAAACAAAGCACATCAACAGGCTGACGATTTTCAGAATCATCAGCCTGTTTTTTGTTGCAAGTACACCCCCATTTTATAAAAAATGCCCCCACGGCAAATGTAAAAACGAACTAACTTCGTGCTTTAAATTTATCGAAACATGAAACTTTTACTAATCGGTTTAATTATAGCCATTGGCTGTAACTCTTTGGCACAAAACAATTATTTGGGAGTAGATTTAATCGAAATTGAAACTGCACTTAATAAGCACCTCAGTAATTGGTACCCGGCCATTATCGATACGGCAAACGGAGGCTATTACATTAACCTTGAACACAATTGGACACTTAGTAAAAACCAAGATAAAATGCTGGTTACACAAGGCCGTGGTTTATGGACTGCTGCCAAAGCGGCTAACACACTAAACAAAAATCAACTATACATTAACGCAGCCCATCATGGTTTTTCGTTTTTTACTAAACAGTTATGGGACGACGAAAACGGCGGATTCCGTTTAATGTATTACATCGACAATAGCGACAAAAAGGAAACACACAACTTAGTATATGCCAATGCTTTTGCATTATTTGCACTGGCCGAATATGCAAAACTCGATCAAACTGGCGAAGCATTGGTTTGGGCTGAAAAAACATTCGATTGGATGGATTCGGTTGCCCACGATGAAAAACTATTGGGCTATTACAACCTGATTAACTACAATACAGATACAAGTGGCGCATTTGGATGGGATAATCCAACTTGGAAAGATCAAAACACCTCCATTCACCTGCTCGAAGCTTTTACCTTGTATTACCAAATAAACCCCTCAAATAAAGTCAAAAAGAGACTCGAAGAAATGTTAATATTGATTCGCGACACCATGACCCAAGCCAATGGTTCGCTTAAACTATTTTTTACACCCAACTGGCAAGCTATTGATTATTCAGATTCGACTCGCGAATTTATTTTATCAAACCAAAATTTCGATCACGTATCTTTTGGCCACAATATAGAAACGGCCTATCTACTAATTGACGCCTCGAAAACATTATACGGAAAAGTTGACAGCACAACACTAAGGGTTGCCAAAAAACTATGCGACCATTCAGTCAAATATGGTTTTGCACCTAATTTTAACGGCATTTACGACCGGGGATATGATTTTGGAAGCAAGGGTACTATCGAAATTATCGACAAACGCAAATCGTGGTGGGCACAGTTTGAAGCCTTGCACACGTTGGCTTTAATGACTCAATATTTTCCGGATGAAACCATTTACGTTAAAGCATTTCAAAATATGTGGCAATACATTGACCAACACCTGACCGACCACGAGCATGGAGGTTATTATTATTTTGGAATTGACGAAACACCAAGTAATAAAAATGCACCAAAAGGACAAAACTGGAAAGGCCCCTACCACGATGGCCGCACCCTAATTCAAATTTGGCAATATGCCAATCAACAAAAACCTTAAAACGATTGCATTCGGTGTAACTTACTGTATTCGCCTTTTTGGCCAATAAGCTCTTGGTGCGTACCCTGCTCAACCACAATACCCTGTTTGAAAACAAAAATCATATCGGCATTTTTAATGGTTGAAAGACGGTGGGCAATCACAATTGAAGTACGGTTTTTCATCAAATTTTCAAGTGCTTCCTGCACCAGTTTTTCCGACTCGGTATCAAGTGCCGAAGTAGCTTCATCAAGAATTAATATGGGCGGATTTTTAAGCACTGCGCGTGCTATTGACAAACGCTGACGCTGTCCACCCGACAGTTTATTTCCCCTGTCGCCAATATTGGCGGCATAACCTTCGGGGGTTTCAATAATGAAGTCGTGGGCGTGTGCAACTTTAGCCGCTTCAATTATTTGTTCGCTTGTTGCGCTATCAACACCAAAAGCAATATTATTTTCGAACGAATCGTTAAAAAGCACTGGCTCTTGACTCACATAACCCATCATGCCGCGTAAATCGCGTAATTTGATGTTCCGAATATCAATGCCATCAATCATTATTTTACCGCCATTGCTAATGTCCCAAAAACGGGGCAACAAATTTACTAAAGTGGTTTTTCCGGAACCCGACTGGCCCACAAAAGCGATGGTTTTTCCTTTTGGAATTTTGATATTCACATCATGTAGAATATTATCTTCACGATAACCAAAGGTTACATTATGAAATTCAATTTCGTTTTCAAATGTTGATTTCGAAATGGCATCGGGTTTGTCAACAATCTTATTTTCAGCCAACAACACCTGGTCTACCCTATCCATTGAAGCCAAGCCCTTTTCAATACTATAAACTGCGGTTGAAAAAGCTTTTGCGGGGTTAATCAAACTATAAAAGAATACCAGATAAGTCATAAAATCTTCGGGAGCCAAACCGCCTTCATTTTTCAAAATCAGACTTCCACCATACCAAAGAACAACAATAATTATTGCCGTACCCAAAAATTCGCTCACAGGGTGCGCCAAATCTCTGCGCCACATCAAGCGGTTCATGGTGCGGTAATAATCGTGGGTTTCGGTTTCAAAACGCTTGGTCATGCGTTTCTCTGCATTAAATGCTTTTACAATCGATAGCCCCGATAAAGTTTCGTCGATAGTACTCAAAATATCGCCCATCTTGTCCTGCCCTTTTCGCGAAGGTTTTTTCAACGTTCGGCCTACCCTTCCGGTAATTAATGCGGCAACGGGCAACATTACTAAAACAAAAAGCGTAAGCGACCAACTCATGTACACCATCACTATTAATGAGATAACAATCAGCACCGGATTTTTAAAAAGCATTTCGATTGAATTCATGATTGAATTTTCAATCTCGGTAACATCGCCCGAAATACGTGCCATGATATCGCCTTTGCGTTCATCCGAAAAATAACCAATAGGAAGCGTTAACAGCTTTTCATAAATAGTATTACGAAGATTACGTACAACTCCATTACGAAGGGGCACCATGAAAAAACTTGCCAAATAAGTAAAACCCACCTTCAAAAAAACCATCACAATCATAAAAACACCAATATAAAAAAGTGCTTTCATGTGGCCATCGCGTTCAATCACATTGCTGATAATGTAGAACAAATTAGATTTTATAGCGTCGAAATTGAGTAAAAAAGGCACCGGCTGAGTAACCATACTCTGCGTTCCAAAAAGAATCCCCAATATTGGACTAAGGGCTAAAAACGAAAAAGCACCAAATATGGCTCCCAAAAGGTTAAAAATAATATTTAGGAATATCCATTTTCTAAAGGGTGGAATATACCTGCGAAGTAATTTGAAAAATCCTTTCATTGAATAGGCTTATACAATTATAAACTTCAACTGTTTTGTTAAGTATTTATTGCATGAAAAAGGTAAAGGATGTTTTTTAACATCCTTTACCTGAACAATTATAATCCAGTATAATTTTGTGGTGAAATGTCTTTCAACCTTTCTTTTAATTGATCACTAACATCAAGCGAATCGATAAATTCGTGAATTGCCTTTTTGTCGATTTTAGTATTGGTGCGAGTAAGATTTAACAAAGCCTCGTAGGGATTTGGATAGTTCTCGCAGCGCAAAACGGTTTGAATTGCTTCGGCCACCACGCTCCAGTTGCGTTCCAAATCATTATCAATGGCTTCCATATTAATAATCAACTTATTGAGACCACGCAATGCCGAATTGATGGCAATAAGGGTATGTGCAATAGGTACACCAATATTGCGCAGAACCGTTGAATCGGTCAAATCGCGTTGTAAGCGCGACACGGGCAACTTGGCCGACAGGTGCTCGAAAATAGCATTGGCCAAACCAATATTCCCTTCCGAATTTTCGAAATCAATGGGGTTTACCTTGTGCGGCATGGCCGACGAGCCAATTTCGCCCTGTTTAATTTTCTGTTTAAAATATTCCATCGAAATGTAAGTCCACATATCGCGGTCGAGATCGAGTAAAATAGTATTGATGCGCTTTAGATTATCGAAAATAGCGCCATAATTATCGTAATGTGCTATTTGGGTGGTCAATTGCGAACGTTCTAATTTAAGCGAATTGTTGCAAAAATTATTGGCAAAACTCACCCAGTCAACTTGAGGAAAAGCCACTTTATGCGCATTAAAATTACCAGTTGCTCCACCAAACTTGGCATAACATTGTATGTTTTTCAGCAATTCGAGTTGTACATTAAAACGCTCAACAAAAACCCTGATTTCTTTTCCCAAACGGGTTGGAGAAGCAGGTTGCCCGTGGGTGCGTGCCAACATAGGGACATCGTCCCAACTTTCGGCCAACTCTTCGAGTTTTAAAACCAACTTTTCGATCTGCGGATAATAAACCTGCTGCAATGCATCGCTTAAGGAGCATGGCACCGCTGTATTATTAATGTCTTGCGAAGTCAATCCAAAATGGATGAATTCTTTATATTTCTGCAAGCCTAGAACATCAAATTGTTCCTTAATAAAGTACTCAACCGCTTTCACATCGTGGTTGGTTACTTTCTCAATATCTTTAGTCCGCTGCGCATTTTCAATTGAAAAGTTATCATAAATTTTCCTTAACAACGGAGCAAGGCTTTTATCAAAATCGCTAAGTTGAGGAAGCGGGATTTCGGTCAATGCCAGAAAGTACTCAATTTCGACAAAAACACGATATTTTATCAACGCGTATTCCGAAAAATAATCTTCTAAACTACTAACATTCCGACGATAACGTCCATCGATGGGGGTAATTGCAGTCAATTCACTTAAACTCATGTTTCGTATTTTTTGAAATAAGGATTCAAAGATATAATTATTTTCAGTGTGGGGAGGAATAAAACGATGATGAATTTCTGGATTGGTGCTTACCTTATTCTTCAACGTTGAATACCACAACATCAGAAAATGCAGGGAAAACGCCAACACACAGATCAATACAACAACACATTTCAATTCACTTTGCAGAGATCTTATTCAAGAAACCTTTTTCAATGCAACAAAAATTGATCATTCAAAACCATTTATTAACCTTTATCATAGACTTATGGATGATTTTTTTTTCGAGAACAAACAAAAATTAAGCGGTTTTTAAATGAAACGAGCACGTTCCATCAGTTGACGTATCACAAAGTGTTTCAGGGAACAACAGTCAATTGGAAATTAAAAGTAAACTATTGAAAATCAGCGTTAGCTAAAAATTAAACATTTGGATTTAATAAAAAATCGAAGGACAATTAATGGATACCATTTTCAGAATACAGAAAACGATGAGAATGTTTTAGAAATAAACTTCGGTACAAAAACATCTTTTGAATGAGAAAGATTGCCATTGACCGATTAAAATAGTCGGTTTGTCGATCAAATGATCGGCACTATAAAATATAGGTCTATTTTTGTAGCATAAAATTCATTCATTTATTATGGAAAAGAAAAACATAATTAACGGACGCAGGTTCTTTTTTGGGTTTATTTTATTGCTGATTGGGTTGGCGATGATCCTTGAGCGTTCGGGAATATTACGCTGGGAAATTTACGATTTTCTGCTATCGTGGAAAATGTTATTGGTGGCCATTGGAGCCTATGTGTTTATTAGTGGAAACCGTGGAGCCGGAATTGTTGTAATGAGTCTTGGTGCATTTTTTATGTTGCCCGATATTTTCAAAGATTACCATCAAATAAAACGCTTTTTTTGGCCATCGATTATTTTGATACTTGGATTGGCAGTGATGTTAGGCGATAAAAAGAACAAACGCTTTAAAAACAAAGAATTCAAGTTCAACGAAGGTTCATCGAACGTGAGCAGTGACTTTTTTGACGAGTTTGTTGTATTTGGAGGACGGGAAATTAACATGGCAACATCCAACTTAATTGGAGGACACTCAACAGCGATATTTGGTAGCGTTGAAATTGATTTAAGACAATGCGAAATTTCACCAAATGGATGCACCATTGAACTCACTACTATTTTTGGAGGAAACGTTTTAAAGGTTCCCAACGATTGGACCATACTCAATAAAGTGACCACAATATTTGGCGGATATAGCGATTTGCGCATCAAAGATCCTTCGTACATGCCCAACCCATCGAAAACCATTGTGTTAACCGGAGTTTGTATTTTTGGAGGAAGCGAAGTTCGCAACTACCATAAGGCACATTAAGCACAGATAACATGAAGCACCCTTTTCTTAAAAATCCGTCATTATTAATATGGTACCTCATTTTTTGGATTGCGGTATCGGTCATCCAATACTTTCTCGAATGTAGTGCTTATGATACCAACATAGGCATTACTTTGGTCGATGTTATTGTTTCGAACGCCCTATTTTCGATACTTGGAATTGGGATATGGTATGTGGTTTTGGGCAGTAACGACGAAAACAAAAGCCAAATCAACATGGTTATTTACCATCTTTTTGCCTTGGCTTTTCTCGTCTCATTCTGGATGTGGCTTACCACCCAAATCGATTACGCGATATTTGACGCTGATTTAGTAAAAGAACATATAAAACTAACCATACCGGGAAAAGCTGGACTGGGTGCACTTATTTATATTTTAATTGCAACATTCTATTACACATTTATTTACGCCAGCCAATTTCAGGAAAAGCTTAAGGAAGAAGCCCGATTAAAAGAGCTGGTAACACAGACACAATTAAACGAACTTAAATCGCAAATCAACCCCCATTTCCTATTTAATAGCCTTAATTCGATTTCGTACCTTACCATTTCCGAACCCGAAAAGGCACAGGAAATGGTCATCAAACTTTCATCGTTTTTGCGTTACTCCTTAAAGCACAAACAAAACCAACTGGTAACAATTTCACAAGAAATTGAGCATATAAAATTGTACCTCGAAATCGAAAAAATTCGGTTTGGCGATAAATTGGAAACCATTTTTGACATTAAGGAATGCGAGAATTGCTACATTCCAAACATGATATTACAGCCTTTGTACGAAAACGCGATTAAATATGGAGTGTACGAAACAACCAGCCAAGTTGTTATCAACACAAAAGCAACAAAGGAAAAAGACAATCTGATTTTTACGGTTAGCAATAATTACGATAGTGATTCCATTGCCAAAAAAGGCGAAGGAATTGGCCTTTTTAATATACGCCGCCGCTTGGGATTGGTTTACGGCAATGCAACACTATTGACCGTTAAAGATGAAAACCAGCTATTTACTGCAACTTTGGAAATACCACAAAATAAGAAATATCATGAGTGAAAAAATCAGGACAATTATTATTGAAGACGAGGTGCTTGCCCGCAATTTATTAAAGAAATACCTGGCCGACCACAATCAGATCGAAATTATTGCCGAATGCGAAAATGGTTTCGAGGGGCTCAAAGCCATCAACGAGTTAAAACCCAACTTGGTTCTTCTCGATGTACAAATGCCCAAGCTGACCGGTTTCGAAATGATTGAATTGCTCGAATATCGGCCCGAAATAATATTCACTACGGCTTACAACCAATTTGCAATTAAAGCATTTGAACAACACGCCGTCGACTATTTATTAAAACCCTTTCCAAAGGATCGTCTTTTTCTGGCAATTGATCGGGCCATAGAGAAAATCAGTACCAACATACAAAGCGAAACGCCCATCGACAAACTCACCGAAGAGCTTGATTCGGAATACATTGAAAGGGTTGTGGTAAAGGATAAAAACAAAATCCACATTATCCCAGTTGAACAAATCAGGTACATCGAATCGCTCGACGATTACGTAATGATTTTCAACAAAGAACGCCGCTATGTGAAACAAAAAACAATGAAATATTTTGAAAACAACCTTAACTCAAAAGAATTTGTACGCATTCACCGTTCGTACATAGTTAAAGTTGACGAAATTGCCGAAATCCAACAATACGAAAAAGAAGCACACATCGTCATTTTAAAAAACGACCATACTAAACTAAAAGTGAGCAAAACAGGATACAAAAACTTAAAAGAAGTTCTTAGTTTTTAAGCCCATTTTTTTGACTTATAAAACAAAAGGCTTAAGTCTAACTGCTTATAAACAACTATCAATCAACTAATGACACAAAAATATGAAATGCTTCCAAAATATTCATTAATTTACTTGCTTGTTCAATTTAAAAGTGTTTATTTTGCGAACTGTTTGAAAAAAGTGTTTAGAGTAAAAATATAAGACATGTCACAAATTTGTCAAATAACCGGTAAAAAGGTAATGGTGGGAAATAACGTTTCTCACTCGAAGCGCAGGACTAAACGAAAGTTTTATCCTAATTTATTCACCAGGAAATTCTATTTTCCTGAGGAAGATCGTTGGATCAGACTTAAAGTTTCGGCAGCTGGAATCCGCACCATCAATAAAATTGGTTTGGCTTCAGCATTAAAAAGCGCCAAAGAAAAAGGTTTAGTAGCTAATATCTAAAAACGAATACGCGATGGCTAAAAAAGCAAAAGGTAACAGGATACAGGTAATATTAGAATGCACTGAGCACAAAGAAAGTGGTATGCCTGGAACATCACGCTATATTACTAAAAAGAACCGTAAGAACACTCCAGATCGTTTAGAGCTAAAAAAGTTCAACCCGATTTTGAAGAAAATTACTGTTCATAAAGAAATTAAATAATTGAGATATGGCTAAGAAATCAATTGCAACACTCCAAAAAGGAGCCGGAAAAGGTCACGCAAAAGTGATCAAAATGGTAAAATCTGAAAAAACAGGCGCATACGCTTTCAACGAAAGTGTTGTACCTAACGAAGAAGTTCAGAATTACTTCAAAAAGTAATATTTGTAACCCAAATATATAAAAAGCTTTTACCAATAGGTGAAAGCTTTTTTTGTATTTATACTATATTTGTACACTATGGGTATTTTCGGAAGTTTTACATCAAAAAAGAAAAAAAGTCTCGACGAGGGATTAAGCAAAACCAAAGAGAGTTTTTTTAACAAACTCTCAAGAGCTGTAGTTGGTAAATCGAAAGTCGACGATGATGTGCTTGACAAGCTCGAAGAAATATTAATTACTTCAGACGTTGGTGTTGATACCACCATAAAAATCATTAAACGTATTGAGGATCGTGTTGCCAAGGATAAATACCTTGGAATTGACGAATTGAACGGAATACTCAAAGAAGAGATTGCTTCGATGCTTGAAGAGAACAACACTCTCGATGTTACAGACTTTGACCTGCCCAAGTCGGACAGCCCGTATGTTATTATGGTAGTGGGAGTCAATGGCGTTGGGAAAACAACCACCATTGGCAAACTGGCTTACCAATTTAAACAAGCCGGAAAAAAAGTAGTTATCGGGGCAGCCGATACCTTTAGAGCAGCAGCCATCGATCAACTGGAAATATGGGCTAATCGTGTCGATGTACCCATAGTGAAACAAAGCATGGGCTCCGACCCGGCCAGCGTGGCCTACGACACTGTGGCATCGGCCAAAGCCAATGGTTCCGACGTGGTAATTATCGATACTGCCGGTAGGCTGCACAACAAAGTAAACCTCATGAACGAGCTCACTAAAATTAAGCGCGTTATGCAAAAGGTTATCCCCGATGCACCTCACGAAGTGCTGCTCATTCTTGATGGCTCAACCGGTCAAAATGCTTTTGAACAAGCCAAACAATTTACATTGGCTACCGAAGTTACCGCATTGGCACTTACCAAACTCGACGGCACCGCCAAAGGTGGCGTGGTACTGGGCATTTCGGATCAATTTAAAATACCGGTCAAATACATTGGGATTGGCGAAAAAATGGAAGACCTGCAAATTTTCCGCCGTAATGAATTTGTCGATTCGTTTTTCAATAAATAAGCAATACTGCTTTCCTAAATGAAATTAAAAACAGTCAATATTATTACCTTGGGGTGTTCAAAAAACTTAGTCGATTCGGAACACCTGATGCTTCAATTTAAAGCCAACGGTTTCGAAATAATGCACGACGACAATGAACCGGCCGACATTGTACTTATCAATACCTGCGGTTTTATTCTCGATGCCAAAGAAGAATCAATTGGGATGATTATGGACTATGTGGCGGCCAAAGAACGTGGAGACATTACTAAATTATACGTAATGGGTTGCTTATCGGCTAGGTATCGCAACGATTTGGAAAAAGAAATCCCCGAAGTTGACCGCTTTTTTGGCAAGTTCGATTTCGACGCAATTATCCAAGAACTGGGCATTCAAAAACGAAAAGACCTTTTGTTCGATCGACATTTAACCACGCCATCGCACTTTGCTTACCTCAAAATTGCCGAAGGTTGCGACCGCACTTGTGCCTTTTGCGCCATTCCTCAGTTTACCGGAAAACACAAATCAGTTCCCATCGAAGACCTGGTAACTGAAGCCGAAAATTTGGCAAAAAAAGGCGTTAAAGAATTGTTGCTTATTTCGCAAGAATTAACTTATTATGGCATTGACCTTTATAAAGAACGTAAACTCTCGGAGCTGATTGACCGTTTATCGCAAATTAATGGTATTGAATGGATTAGATTACATTACGCCTATCCTACCAACTTCCCGATGGACTTATTACAAACCATTAAGAACAACCCCAAGGTTTGTAAATACCTCGACATACCATTACAGCACATTTCATCAAACGTGCTAAAAAATATGCGTCGGAACATCACTGAGGAACAAACCCGCGAACTGGTTAAAAGCATTCGAAAAGAAATGCCCGAAATGGCGCTGCGTACTACCATGTTGGTTGGACACCCCGGTGAAACCGAAGAGGATTTTCAATTGCTGCTCGACTTTGTCAAAGAAGCAAAATTCGACCGCTTGGGCGTTTTTCCCTATTCGCACGAAGACGATACCCACGGTTTTAACACCTTTAAAGACGAAGTTCCCCAAGATGTAAAAGAGAAACGCGCCGAAATATTAATGGAAATACAACAAAACATTTCCGAAGAAATTGCCGCCAAAAAAATCGGTAAAACATTGAAAGTCATCATCGACAGAATTGAAGGTGAATTTTACATTGGACGTACCGAATACGATTCTCCCGAGGTTGACGGCGAAGTACTCATTAAGGCCGATCATCTTCAAATTGGAAACTTCTACCAGGTAAAAATCACAGCATCGGATCTTTTTGATCTTTTTGGTGAGATAGAATAAACCTTCGGACGGATTATTTGTTAGAAATAATCAAGCAACAACCCAAAAACAAATGGTTAAGTATCAAACAATAACCAGTTTCGACTTTAAAAAATATCGAAATGAAATGCTTTCGCTTTACATCGAAGCATTCTCGAAGGGCGAAGCTTTTCAGTATCACCCTATTGACAAAACAGACCATTACCTCCTCGATTTAATTCACAACGGCCATAGCTTGATTGCCACTTACCAAAACGAACTTGTAGGAGCGCTCATTACTTGCGATGTTTTAAACGATACCAATTTACCACAAACCATTAAAGAAAAATTCCCAATTGAGCATTCGGTATATATTGCCGAATTAATGGTTAGTCAACATCACCGTCGAAAAGGAATTGGCAAACAACTTATCAATGAATTCTTCAACAATAAATTTATCGATAAATACACCGACGTTTTCATCAGGGTTTGGTCCGAAAACGAAGCTGCCATAGCATTATACGAACAATTTGGATTTATTCCCGTAGCCGAAATTATCCAAACGAAACTGAAGGCAGACAAAAGCGAAACCCAACAATACCGTAAGATATACATGCATAAAAAATTAAAAAAACATGATTAACCACGTTACCAAAACCATCGATTTAAGTACTGGAAATCCTGATTTAAAAAAGCAGGAAATTAAAACCTATTTTGAAAGTACTTATGCTGTTGACGAAAAATTATACCAGCTTTTAAATTGCGACGAAGCATTTTACCAAAGGGCTGACCCCTTGCGTCATCCACTAATTTTTTACATCGGGCACACTGCCACTTTTTTCATCAACAAACTTATATTGGCCAAATTAATAGACCAACGTATCAATCCGGTTTTCGAGTCAATTTTCGCTATCGGGGTCGACGAAATGAGCTGGGACGACCTGAACGAGCAAAACTACAATTGGCCATCGGTATCGGAAATTTTTGATTACCGTGCAAAAGTAAAGGATGTAGTATTGAAACTCATCGAACAAACGCCCCTCACCTTGCCTATTGGTTGGGAAAACCCATTTTGGATCATTTTAATGGGCATTGAGCACGAGCGCATACACCTCGAAACGTCCTCAGTATTAATAAGGCAACTTCCGCTTCACTTAATAAAGCCCCTTGGGTTCGAAAACATTTGCGAATCAAAAGGTCAGCCACCAAAAAACGAACTGATTGAAGTTGAAGGAGCAAGCGTAAAAATGGGTAAAGCATACGGGCATCGCTTTTATGGTTGGGATAACGAATATGGTAATTTCAGTGAAGAAGTGGCCGCTTTTAAAGCTTCGAAATACCTGATTTCGAATGCCGAATTCTTAGAATTCATTGTAGCCGAAGGTTACGAGAAACAAGAATATTGGGACAATGAGGGTTGGGCATGGCGAACCTATCAAAAAGCAAAACACCCACGATTTTGGCGTGCCGATAATAATCGTTACTTACTGCGTTTAGTAGCGCACGAAATTGAAATGCCTTGGAACTGGCCGGTTGAAATCAACTACCTCGAGGCAAAAGCATTTGCCAACTGGCAAACCAGTATAAAGGGAGCAACTTACCGTTTACCTACCGAAGCCGAATGGTACCGCATTGCAGAAGTAAGCGGTATAAACGAAAACAATTTTCACCAAACCCAAGCCAACATCAATCTCGAAAAATGGTCATCGCCAGGTCCAGTTGACCACCATCAGCATGGCCAATTTTTCGATGTAATTGGCAACGTGTGGCAATGGACCGAAACCCCAATTACTGGTTTTCCGGGCTTTAAGGTGCATCCCATGTACGACGATTTCTCAACCCCCACCTTTGATGGGCAACACAACATGATAAAGGGAGGTTCGTGGATATCAACCGGAAACGAGGATACTTGGCATGCTCGTTATGCATTTCGCCGACACTTTTATCAACATGCCGGCTTCCGGCTCGTTCAATCAGACAATCCGCTCAACATCCGCAACGATGTTTACGAAACCGACGAGCAGGTAGCACAATCGTGCGAAATTAATTACGGAAAATCGGCATTAAACTTTAAAAACTTCCCAGTTCAATTGGCTGAAAAATGCATAGAATTAATGAAAGGCCGCCAGAACGTCAATGCACTCGATTTGAACTGCGACACCGGTAGGGCTGCTTTTGAAATGGCGACACATTTCGACCAAGTAACCGGACTCGATTTATCAGCTCGGTTTATAAGGGTAGCAACTCAAATGCAGGAAAAAGGTTTCATCCGTTATATTTCGAAAAACGAAAACGAACTGGTAAACTACAATGACATACAGCTCTCGGTTTTAGAATTACAAAACAAGGGCAATATTAAATTTTTACAAGCCGACGCCAACAACTTAAAACCTATTTACTGCGCTTATGATTTAATTTTAGCTGTTAATTTGATTGAAGAGCTTTATGCTCCCGACGATTTCTTGAAAACTATTCACGAACGCTTAAACGCTAACGGGATACTTGTTCTGGGTTCAACCTATAATTGGGAAAAAAACCAAATTAAAAAAGAACATTGGCCAGGCGGATTCAAAAAAGATGGAGAACCATTTACAGCACTCGACAGCCTAAAAACATTGCTTTCGGATAAATTTGTTTTTATTGAACCACCATTCGATATCGTTTTGGCAAAACCTAAAACCGCCCGCGAACACGAGGTCGATATTTCGGAAATAACAGTTTGGAAGCTAAGGTAATTCTAACTTTTTAATAGAAAACCGGAACGTAGTTAATTCATTTGGTATCGATTCAACCGAAATAGTGCCTCCCATACTTTCGACCAGTTTTTTCACTGTTGATAGACCTAAACCGATGGAATCGATGCCGCGAATGTCTTTATTCTGACCAGTCATAAAAAGGTCAAATACTTTATCGATTTTTTCGGGGGGAATACCTTTACCATTATCGCTTATCAAAAAATGATAAAAGTGGCTTTCGGTTTTAAAATCGATATCAACAATGGGGCATTGCTTATCGTTATAGCGTAACGCATTGCTTATTAGGTTAATGAAAATTTGAGTAAGTGCACTTTTATTAATCAATACTTGTCCGGTTGGGGGCAAATTAAAAACAGTAACAGGCGAATGTTCAATAAGCTGAATAGTGCTTTTAAGCAGTTCGTTCAGCATAACAGGTTCAGTTGGAGCCAATAAAATTGTGTCGCCACGGTAATACAACAAAACACCGTCGATTAAAGCACGTAATTTACTGGCCGACTGATTGATATATCCCAGCAATTTTTCTCCACTCGCATCGAAATAGCTACCGTAATTAAGCATAAATAGATCAATTGAAGAACTGATACTCGACAAGGGCGATTTCAAATCGTGACTTATTACAGCGGCAAAATGCTCCAGGTCGTTATTACGTTTTTCGAGAATTTGCTTTGCTTTTGAAAGCTCACTATTTGCTTTTCGCAACTCGAACAAACTAATCACCTGCCGGCCAAGAATTTTTAATGAATCAATCTGATAGTCCTCAAGTTGACGTGGTTTATTATCGGTAACACATAACATTCCCAACGCAAAACCATCTGGACTAACCAAGGGAATCCCGGCATAAAAAACAATATTAGGAACACCAGTCACCAATGGGTTATCAGCAAAGCGTTCATCGATACGTGAATCGGGAACAATAAAAGTTTTATTCGGATTATTGATGGCATGAGCACAAAAAGCAACATCACGGGGCGTTTCGGTTTCGCTAATTCCATGGTGCGATTTAAACCACTGCCGATTTGAATCGACCAACGATATTAACGAAACAGGAGTTTGGCAAATATCCGAAGCCAAACGCGTAATGTTGTCCAAATCGACTTCGGGCAAAGTATCTAAAATTTGATATTGATACAAGGCTTTAAGCCGCTCTGATTCGTTTAGCGGTATTATAGGCTTCTCCATTATTATTCCCCCTTATTATAAAACTACTAAAATAAAAAGTGTAGCAAATATACATTTTCCCATATCGAGATAATAGTTATCAAAAAGCTATAGAACACTTATAAAACAAATATGTTTATGCGGTTAACGAATCGACTATTTTGAAAGGCTGCAATTAATCACAAAAACATCAATCCACACTAATGTTTGGGTGATCCGTAAAAATGCCGCAATTTTGTCGTGGAACGACGAAGGTTTAGTATTTGACTGAAAGCAACAAACTCAGGTCTAAGCACTCCGAATGCAATTTAAAAAAATACAAGCAGGCTGCTATCGGCAACAAAACCGAAGTAGCTTCACTTGGCGCTAACTGGCAAGGCAAAAGATTTGAAGATAGAATGCTTGTTCGTTTTTCGGTTTTATAGTTAATGGAAGCCGAGCTTCGCGCAATAGTTAACGGCGAAAGCGACACAACGGCACTGAAATATTTGAACAATGTTCGGGAACATGCATTTCAGTGGTCCTTTTTTTATTAGCAACCCCTAACCTTATTTATTATTTCCAAAATAAATACCAATATTAAATAAATAGAATTGTACTTTTATGAAATATTTAAACATTGTTTGATTGGAGATTAAAGATAATTCATATTGTCAACTTGACGAATTTTGGTATCCGCTCGATAACGCGGCAAAAATATTCCCAGCTGTTATTAACGATGAAAGAACCTCGGTGTTTCGAATATCAGTAGTTTTAAAAAAACCGATAAACATCAAGAAATTATACACGTCGGTAAATGCAATTGAACATCGGTTTCCATATTACAAGGTCAAGCTGAAAAAAGGTTTTTTCTGGTATTATCTCGAGTCGGCAAAGATGACCATACCCGTTGAACCCGATTTGAATATTCCCTGCCGCAGCTTCGATCCCAAAGGAGGCATGTTTCGAATTTTAGTCGTTAAAAATAAACTGAGTATCGAATTCTCGCATATTTTAGCCGACGGTGGAGGCGCTTTTGAATTCTTCAAAACCTTAATGGCTCAATACTTTACACTGTGCGGAGTTGAAATACCATCGACATTTGAATACATAAAACCCGGCACCAAAGTTCAAGCTCAAGAGTTTGAAGATGCCTACAATCGATATTTTATCGAAAACATACCAACAAACAGCAAACAATCAAAATCTTATCATTTGCCATTTGCGCTCAACAACAAGCCACGTTTCGATGTTTTAACGGCCTTTATGTCAGCATCAGAATTAAAAGCAGCTTGTTCTAAAAAAGGCGTTAACATTACTGTTTACCTTACTGCTGTTTATTTGAATTCGCTTCAGGAAATATTTGAAGAAAGTGTTGCTAATAAGAAGAAACTACGCCATAAAAAATTAAGCATCCAAGTACCCATTAACTTACGCAACCTATACCCTTCGAAAACCATGCGTAACTTTTCGTTATTTGTAATGCCCGAAATTGACCTCAGACTGGGGCATTATACTTTCGATGAAATATTGAAAACGGTACACCACCAAATGCAACTCGAAACTGAAGAAAAATTGATTAACAAAATTTTATCCCGAAACGTTGGAAGCGAACGTAAAATATTAATAAGAAGCATCCCGCTATTTATTAAAAGTTTTGTTTTACGTATGAATTACTATTCGATGGGAAGCAGCCAATACTGTGGTGTGATTACTAATTTAGGCCGAATAGTTCTACCACCAATAATGGAAGAACAAATCGAATATTTTTCAGTAATTGCACCTCCTCCCAACAAAAAAATTAAAATTAACTGTGGAATTATTGGTTTTGGCGATAAAATGGTATTAACATTTGGAAATATTTCCAAATCGAAAGAACTTGAAAAAAGGTTTTTACAGTTTCTTGTAAAACAAGACATTAATATTGAAATAAAATCTCAAAATATTAAAAATGAACGAGTGTAAAAAATGCGGAGTAGAACTTGACAAAAGCATGAACTATTGCCCCTTATGTGGGGAAACAGTCGATAAAATAGTTAGTAATGATATTCATCAAAACAAAACCGACCGACTGAAAGCCGGCAATCAAAACTCATACAATTTGAACGACCTCTCCATTCCCCAAAGGCGGAAGCTTTTTTGGGAACTCTCAGGTATTATTCTCATTTCGGGCATCGTTATTTCATTTATAATCGACCTAATAATCAACAAATCGGTTACTTGGTCAAAATATTCAATTACCATTGGTCTGGTAGTTTTTATTAACCTTTCGCTTATTACTTTTTTGAAAAAACATCTTTTTATGATGTTTTTACTCAGCTTTATTTCAACTTCAACTCTACTCGTTTTACTCGATATTTTTTACATGCACTTAGGCTGGGGTCTTAAAATTGGTATCCCCATTGTGTTTTTCTTCTATGCCACTTTGTTTCTACTAATTTTTGCCATCAAAAAGTCGCGCCAAAAAGGAATCAACTTAATTGCTTATGCATTAATTGCCAGCGGAATAATTTGTATGACAATCGAAGGTGTAATTTCATATTACTTTAACAACCATATTGTTTTACAATGGAGTATTATTTTAATTGTTTCGATATTAGCTGTTTCAGCCATACTCTTATTTATCCATTTCAGGTTAAAAAGAGTTACTGAGTTAAAACGATTTTTCCATATTTGAAAAATATCGTTCAAAGCCAAATTCACATTATCATTTATATACAATACCGAAGTATATTTTTAAAAATCAAATAATTACCTAATTATTTGCTATATTTGAAGTTAAACCAATATTTTAAAAATGTACAATTCGAAATCAAATGCCCCTAAGACACCTGATTTTTCTAAATTACAAGCCGTAAGAATTGACCATCGAACTACGATTTATATTGCTGCGGGCGAAAATGCTCAAGAAGCAAAAGAGCGTTATCTCGAAAGACAAAAAGAAAAGAAATATTAACTAACTTATTTTATTACGTACAAACTACTGCTTATGGCGCCAAATGTGCCAAAACCACCTTGTACTGTACTGAACGAAGGACGAAAAGCGTTAGGCTTAAAAAAAGTATTTGAAGTTGTTTGATAAGTCATCATGTTCTTATCGTAAGCAAACAAGTACAATTGTATTGACGATTCGGAAAAATCCCAGTTCGCTTCAACTACAAACGAAGTAACATTAACCTGATTGGCAATTTTTTGTTCCATAGCAAAATGCTCGTCTTGCATTATGTAGGCAAGGTACATAAATGCAGTAGTATCGGGAACAACATCAAACTTAATTTGATTTTCAACAATAACTGGCAGCTTATTCATTAAACTTGGCATGCTGGGAACAATGCATTCGGCACAAACAATGAATGTATCGTACTTGCAAGTATAGAACCACTTTTCGGCAGGTAAAACAGTTAACGAGCGTGCAAAATACAGACCATCGGACTTGTGCTCGGGATAAAAATAGTCGATTATGCTGTCATTATCGTCCATGCGTGAAAGTGTTATTTTAGCATCTCTTATTTCAATGCCATAATCCCCGTCGTGCATATCAAACAATTGCTGCACTTCGAAATGATGGTTTATGGTATCGAAACCAGGACCTGTTTTAAGAACACCAAAAACATTTAAGCCGGGCTCAAAAGGTGAGTTTTCCATATTGGGCTGCAAATTCAATCCAATAAACCACTCGCCCACTTTCACACAACTGTTGAAAACTGTAAGCATCGAAAAAAGCAACACTAAGCAGATGATTTTATTTTCTTTCATTGTTGTTTTTCTAAAATTTAATGGTGTAACCTGCACTAACCACGGGTAAATAATTATCACCCATAGGAATATACCGCCCCTCTCCCATTGGAAAATAATACAACACATTGCGTCTGAGAAACAAGGCATTATAAACATTCACTACTAAATACGACTCCTCGGCTCCAAAAAAAGCAGCCAAATTTTGTCCAAAACCAGAAACTATTTGCTTTTGCAAACCAAAATCGAGATACAAAAGCCAGGGCATACGGGTAGCATTCTTCTTGTTTACCGTGAATTGAGGGCTGTAAACCATGCTACCTGTTAAAGGTTCATACATATAATACATTTGCAAAGTGTTCTCGACCGACTGGGGCACACCACTCTGAGCAATAAACGAAGCACTGTAAGAAATGCGCTGTGTAGCCTGATAATTCATCACGGCTTTAATCGAATGCCGACGATCGTAATCGTAATCATAGCTTGCGCCATTCATTATGTGAGGAAATGAGCGGGTTGATTTAGACAAAGTGTAACTTCCCCAGCCAGAAAACTTACCAAAACTACCATTCCACATTAACTCCACACCATAAGACAAGCCGGTGCCAGCCACAATTTTATCGCTAAAAGCAAATACCTGATGCTCATCTTGCATTAAATCAAAAGTGTAGGTACGCGATATGTTTTTGTAGTAAACATCCATAGAAAAAGTGTTCCGGCTGTTCATGGCCTTCTCCATACCCAAAATGAAATGTTCCGATAAGCTGGGCAATCCGTTATCAATTGGATAATAGTAATCGAGAAACTGGTTATATTCATATTCTTGAGTATTCATACTAATTATATGCTGGTTATAGCGCCCCCAGGCAGCCTGCAACTTCAATCCTCCATGACATTTATAAACTGCATTTAACCGGGGTTCGTATAAAACTTTTTCGCCATCGAATTGAGTAGCACGTACTCCAGGACGAAGCGTGAAACCACCCACTGTAATTTTATCTTCGATAAAGGCTGAGTACATTAGCGGACTTTTTTCTGCTTCTGCATTATCGATTTTATTCAACATCGACGCATTGTAAAACAAGTAGTTATTATACTCGAAACCAGTTTTCAGTTCGTTCCATATAAATGGTTTGTACGAAAGGTTTACTTTTGCACTATAGTCGTTTACCTTACTTTTAAAACCGGTCGAAGTATCGTATGCCATATTTCCGAAATTCATTTTCATTTCGCTAAAGTTGTCGGCACTATGTAACGATGCGTAAACCTGTGCCCTAAGTAACAAGCGTGGCGACAAAACCGAGTTCCATATTAGCGTGGCAATATTGTTATTCCAACGGTTTACCCATTTTAAACTCATATTTTTAAATACATCTCCCATATCGGCAGAATTGCCCAAGTATCGATAAAAGTTATTGAAATCGAGATTTGTTTTATCTTTCGATCCAAAATATTTAAAGGTTAAACGGTGCTTTGGCGAAAAACGATGCGTAATCGAAAAGTTCGCATCGTAAAAATAATTATTGCTATAAAACAAGAAGTTGCCCATAATATCGTAATTCAAACGGCCGGCCAGCATCATGGTCGTTTTTTCACCCAAAGGAAATTCAAGAAACAGCTTCGATTCGGCTGTCGAGGGTCTTACCTCTCCATGAAGTCCTTTGTTATTGCCATCTTTGGTTGCAATGTTGATCACCGAGGCAATGCGACCACCATATTCGGCGCCAAAACCACCCACCATCAAATCGACATGTTTAACAGTTTGCATATTGAAAATACCCGATGAACTCATAAAGTGATATGGATTATAAATGGTCACACCATCGAGCATAATCAAGTTTTCGCCGGGGTCACTTCCACGAACCGATACCAATGGCGAAAGTGGTTCAGTGGGCTCAATACCGGGCAAATACCTGAGTGCTTTAAACACATCATTTCGTGCGGAGGGAATACTTTGAATTTCTTTAGTGTTTAGCGTATGCTGACTAATTTCCACATCACGATCGCCAATTCGCCCGCTTCCTCTTTCAGTTACGGTAATTTGATCCAACTCGAATGCGGTTGGTTCCAATTTTATTTCGATGAATAATTTTTGACTATTTTCGACTTTTATCTTTTTAATTTGTTTTTCGTAACCCATAAAATGAATTTCAAGTTCGAATTCGGTCAATTCAATACCCGGAATACTAAAAAAGCCATTGATATCGGTAGTGCTTCCAATTAAATTATCTGTTCTTACTAATATATAGGCATTCACTAATGTTTCGCCTGTTTGAGCATCGGTAATTATGCCCGAAAGCGTTACTCTTTGCGCGTTAAGGCTTAGTGTCATCAATAAAGCGAATAGAGTGGCTAATTGTTTCATCATTAAAATTTATAAGCAACATTGAGGGTTAATCCAAGTTTAATTGCCGGCCGATGATAAATCACATAATGAGCATATTCCATAACTCCCAAACCAAATATAAAACCCGATTGATCGATGGTGTTGAAATTGATACTTTGTGTAAACGAGCAGTTGAAAAAAAGAATTTCCTCGAATTTATGATCAATAGTTTTTACGTCCTTCCAATTGTTAATCCCTATGAATAAACCCATTTTATTAGTGAAAAGCCAATTTTTAGTTAAACGATAATTCCATGTTTTAACATTACTTCCATAAGCAATGGCATGAAAATCGGGTTGATTGACATAACGCATAATTCCTATTCCACGATTGAAGGAATGTTTGCTTTCGGGTTCAGAAAACCAAATTTCAGCATCAAGTCCCCAAAAACTCAAACCACCAAAAAGTTCAGTTTTGACATATAGGTTTTTTTCAACGGCGTGTTTCCCCCTTCTAAAATGATAAAAATTATCGAGCATTAATTGGTCAACATACTGATCAACAGATAATACGTCGCTGGTGAAGCGAGAACTCCATTCATCGAGCAAGAGATTGTAATTTTGGACTACTGCTGTTTTCTTTTTCTGATTAATACTGTGCGAATAATAAAGAGTACCCAAAAAAGTGGTGTCGGCATTGATGATTTTTGACAATTCGATGCTTGAATAAAGTATTAATTGCCGGTTTGTTAATGAGCTTAAATTCCTGATGTAAAACGCATGCAAATGGGCTGCAAAATTCATATTCGAAACTGTATCGTTTGAATAATAATTTCTAAGGCTTTGAGTGAGAGGCAACCTGGTTTTAACAATTTGATCGACCGGAAAGAAAAGCCATTTCTTTTGCTCATAAACCGAAATAAACGATGGATCAACTTTTCGCGAATCAATAATTTCGAACAAATTAAAAGAAGCAGTATTCCGATATTCGTTTCCAAAGTCGACAACGATGGTATCGGCCACCCATTTTTGCGCCTGTAAGTTTGCTATTCCTATGAAAAAAAACAGCATTAAAACAAAACATAGGTGTAAACATTTGGCCATAAACTCAATTAATATCGATTTCAATATTAGTAATTTCAGTAACAGAACGATTACAAAATTAAATAATTATAATAGAAAGAGCGTTTCGATGACCAATAAACAAAAAACCAATTAAAAAAAGGTGCTGTGCCTGCAATTTATTTTTGCAGAACACAGCACCAGTTTATTTTCAATAAAATTATATACTATAAAGAATCGCCAAAATCGGCTTTAAATTTAGCAACCAATTTTTCAGTCCAATTAGAAGTTGGTGCCAAACGGCCCATAAAGAAGCGCAATACTTTTGGTTCGTCAACAAACTTCAACCCGCCAACTAATTCACGGTTATCGTACAACCATTTAACCCTGTCAACCAGAAACATAGTTTGTGATAGCGTAAATACCCTACGAGGAAAAGCAAGACGAAGCAGTTCAACATCGGCCAAAATGTCATTTCCGTTTTCGTCGCGAACACTCGAAATGGTACCGCGTTCCATACCCCGACATCCCGAAATAATGTACAATGCCGAAGCTAATGCACCTGCTGGGTATTCTTTTTGGGGTACATGGGGCAAAAATCCTTTAGCATCGATATGACAACCCAGTGCTCCCGGAGGAGTTATGACCGGAATTCCAACTTTATCGAGCTGGGTAACGGCATAGTTAATAAACAATGGCGACTGGCTAATTACCGTTTCGTCGGTTGTTTCGATTAAACCAACAGCCATGGCTTCAATTTCGCGAACCGACATTCCTCCGTAGGTCACAAAACCTTCGAACAAAACAACCAAGTCGCGCATTTTAAGCATTAAATCTTTATCATTGGTACAAATACCACCACCACGGGTTGAACTCACTTTGCGACTCGAGAAATAAACGATATCGGCAAAACTACACATCATTAAAAGGATGTCTTTGATGGATGTGTTTTTAAATTCTTCTTCGCGTTGTTTAATAAAGTAAGCGTTTTCGCCAATCAAGCTGGCATCAAGTACAAACATGATTCCGTGCTTTTCGGCCACAGCTTTCACATCGCGCATATTTTGCATCGAAAATGGTTGACCACCTATCAAGTTGGTCGATGCTTCCATACGTATAAACGTTATTCTTTCAGCACCATATTCTTCAACAACATTATTCAGCTTATCGATGTCGATATTTCCTTTAAAAGGATGACTACTTTTAATTTCCAAAGCATGGTCGCCATATATTTCGAGTATTTTACCACCATTAAGTTCCATATGTTCTTTGGTGGTTGTAAAGTGGTAATTCATAGGAATTACATCACCTTTTTTGATGAAAGCCTGCGAAATAATATTTTCTGCAGCACGGCCTTGATGAACAGGCAACAAATAGTGTTTTCCAAAAACTTCGCGCAAAGCTTCTTCCATGCGATAAAAGCTTTGTGAACCAGCATAAGCATCATCGGCACGCAGCATCGACGATACTTGATTATCACTCATGGCATTGGTACCCGAATCGGTCAACATATCAAGAAAAATATCCTTGGTATTTAATAAGAAAGTATTAAAGCCACCTTCCTCTATAGCTTTGAGCCTTTCGTCGATTGGTTTCAAATTAAGTTTTTGCACCATTCTAACTTTGTGCAATTCAACTGGAATGTTTTCGCCATACATAAACTTGATGGCGTTTGAATCATTTTGTTTCATAATTAATATGGTTTTGCATTTATTTCTGTTTATAAAAATAGTATATTTTTTAATCTTTACTTACAAATCAAAAGCAAAACGCATTCTTTTTTTATAATTTAAATGAAATTACCGTTTTCTTATATCAATATTAAATGATCGGTGGTTTTTCTTACTTAATATTAATAAAAAAAACCCCTCTCCAAATTAATGAAGAGTGGTTTTTAAACCGTGAAATATATAATTTGAATGAATTTACTTCACTTCTTCAAAATCAACATCGGTTACTTCTCCATCGTTACCTTTTGAATCACCACCAGGGTTGGCATCGGCCTGCGGGTCTGCTTGTCCTTCAGCCTGTTGTTGAGAATTGTACATTTCTTGCGAAGCAGCCTGAAACACGTTGTTCAGTTCGGCTGATGCGGCATCAATGGCTGTAATATCTTCCTGTGCATGTGCTTCTTTCAGTTTTTTTAATGCATCTTCGATAGGTTGTTTTTTATCGGCTGGCAATTTGTCGCCAAATTCTTTCAACTGTTTTTCAGTTTGGAAAATCAGCGAGTCGGCCTGGTTTAACTTATCGATACGTTCTTTAACTTTTTTATCGGAATCGGCATTGGCTTCAGCTTCAGTTTTCATCCGTTTAATTTCATCGTCACTCAAACCCGATGATGCTTCGATTCGGATACTTTGCGTTTTCCCTGTTGCTTTATCTTTAGCACTAACGTGCAAAATACCATTAGCATCGATATCGAAAGTCACTTCAATTTGTGGCACACCGCGTGGTGCTGGTGGTAGCCCGTCGAGGTGAAAACGTCCAATGCTTTTATTGTCGTTAGCCATGGGTCGTTCACCCTGTAAAATATGAATTTCGACTGAAGGCTGGTTATCGGCAGCCGTTGTAAACGTTTCAGCTTTTTTAGTTGGGATTGTGGTATTTGATTCGATCAACTTGGTCATTACCCTGCCCATGGTTTCGATACCCAACGAAAGCGGGGTAACATCAAGCAATAACACATCTTTTACTTCGCCGGTAAGCACTCCGCCTTGAATTGCAGCACCAACAGCAACCACTTCGTCGGGGTTAACACCTTTCGATGGGGCTTTACCAAAAAACGCCTGAACTCTTTCAACTACCGCAGGAATACGGGTTGATCCACCTACAAGAATTACTTCGTCGATATCGTTGTTTGAAAGGTTTGCATTTTTCATTGCCCTACGGCAAGGTTCAATAGTAGCCTGTATTAGCTGGTCGGCTAATTGTTCAAATTTAGCACGGGTCAATTTTTTGACTAGGTGCTTAGGAATACCATTAACAGGCATAATGTATGGCAGGTTTATTTCGGTCTCAGTTGCGCTCGATAACTCAACTTTAGCTTTTTCGGCTGCCTCTTTCAAACGCTGTAATGCCATTGGATCCTGACGCAAATCAATTCCTTCGTCGCTTTTAAATTCATCGGCCAACCATTTGATTATTACGTCGTCGAAATCATCACCTCCAAGGTGGGTATCACCATCGGTCGATTTCACTTCAAAAACGCCATCGCCCAATTCAAGTATTGAAACATCAAAGGTACCACCACCAAGATCAAATACGGCTATTTTCATGTCTTTATGGCGCTTATCAAGCCCATACGCTAAAGCAGCTGCAGTAGGCTCGTTTATAATGCGTCGAACTTTAAGGCCTGCAATTTCGCCAGCTTCTTTAGTTGCCTGACGTTGCGAATCGTTAAAATAAGCAGGAACTGTAATTACAGCTTCGGTTACTTCTTGTCCTAAATAATCTTCGGCAGTTTTCTTCATTTTCTGAAGCGTCATTGCCGAAATTTCTTGAGGAGAATACAACCTATCGTCGATTTTTACACGAGGAGTATTATTATCACCTTTAACCACTTCGTAAGAAACACGTCCAACTTCTTTCGGTATGTTATCAAACTGTTCACCCATGAAACGTTTTATTGAATAGATGGTTTTACGAGGATTAGTAATAGCCTGCCGTTTGGCAGGATCACCAACTTTACGTTCTCCATTTTCAACAAAAGCAACAATCGAAGGAGTTGTGCGTTTTCCTTCACTGTTAGGAATTACAACAGGCTCGTTTCCTTCCATTACCGAAACACAAGAGTTGGTAGTTCCTAAATCAATTCCTATAATTTTACCCATAATATAATATTGTTTAGATTTCTATTCATTTATGATTGTCAAGTGCATTTCATCAATGATTATGCCATGAGCCTGATACTAAATAATGATGAAAATATGACACATTTATAGTTCGACCTATGCTTAAGCATGTCATAAATCTGACAATTAGGCTGAATTCTATTCCTTCAAAAATTCTGTTATTTATAAAAAAAATCCAATTCTTGCACGATAACCGCTTAATTAAAGTTAAATTAAAACATTCACGAATAGCTATGTATTAACAAGATGCTCTTTCAAGTCAAAATGTCCTTATCCTAAAGTTTAAACGTTTTAAAAACGTTTTGAAATATTAACCCAACACAAATAAAAAAGAAAAGAAACAAAAAAGAAGAAAAGTAGCCACTCTTATCGAAAAAGGTTTCAGACAATGAGTTTTTTTAATATATTTGCAGCCGCGCAAGCAAGGGGGAATTCCCCTTATCTATGGTACCTTGGCCGAGTGGCTAGGCACCGGTCTGCAAAACCGATTACGGCGGTTCGAATCCGCCAGGTACCTCTTACGAAAAAGAGAACAACTTATAGCGTTGTTCTTTTTTTTTGTTTTTTTTATATTTACCCTTTCAATTAAGGCCGAATAACGAAAATAAGATTTATGTAAAAAATGTGTCTCATTTTCGAAAAAGACATTTTCACAATAATTTTACATAATGATGTAGCTGTACTTAAAAAAGCTAACAAAAAACCCTTAGTTAAGTATTAAAACGAATATAAAATACACACATTCAGGATGTATAGAATATAGTGAGGTTCAAAAATTGTGAAAAAATAAGTTTATTAAAAAAATCTCTATAATTAAACAAATTAGACCTTAGACTATTTGTCTATTATCCAGGGCAAACGCATCTAAATTAACTGCGAATTATTTTTAAAAGGTAATCGTTACTCCATCCTGCCATTTTCCTTCGACTTTTGATTTCTACTTTCGCATCGTCTTTTTTCAATAGATTTAATGCTATTCTATTTAAATTGGAATAGTTCTGTGCAGCATTTCCATTTCTCTTTCTACTCATATCCTCATTGAAAGCCACATCAAGAGTCCAGTGCACTTTATTTTCAATACCCCAATGTTTTCGGACTCCATAGGCGATTGTTATTGCATCATTTAATGTACTTATGTAATAACTTGTTTCATTCTCTTTCTTTGCTGTTGCCTTAAAATATCGTTCACGATCTATTTTGATAATGGAGATTAACCCCTTCCATTTAGCGGCATTTTCAACTAAACTTAAATCGGTTATGATGGTACATTTTCTTGTTTCGATTCTTCCATGACCATAATCAATGTCTTCAGAATAATCATTTGTTGGTAATATTCTAAAGCTATCTTGAATGTCTTCATACAACTCCTTCTGGTTTTCTTTTACCGAAAGAATGTAATCTGCCTTCTTTGTTACGATCTTCTTGGCTATGCTTTTTTGACAACCCATGGCGTCAATTGTAATTACACATCCCTCTAATAAAAGAGCGTCCAACAGCTTGGGGATAGCTGTAATTTCATTCGACTTTTCATCGACTTTAATTTGTCCTAATATCAGTTCATTCTTGTCAGCCCAAGCACTCACAATATGGGTAGCCGTTTTACATCCTTGATTTCTGGAGCCTCGCATTGTTTTTCCATCAATACTAACAACCTCACCATGAGTTTTTTGATGGATCGATTTCACCCATGATAAAAAGCAAGATTCAAATACATCAGCATCCAATGCCGAAAAGAATCGATTAAAAGTATCATGAGAAGGGATGCCGTTTGGGAGCTCTAAGAAGCTACTCAGCCATTCCTTTTTAATTGTACCATACTCTTCCATATCATTCCAGGAATCACCTCCACTGAGCACGGATGCAATGGCAATAAAGACTATGTCATCGAAAAGATGACGTTTGGTTCTCTCGATACGAGGATCTTTCATTTCGGAAAAATACGATAAAAAACTGTTTTTGCGAATCATTATTATCTATCTGATTATCAGATAAATATACAATAATTAAATGATAAAAAACAAGATATATTACTGATAATCAGACGATTAAATGCAATAATAATTTAGATGCGTTTGCCCTGGTCTATTATCTATTTGTCTATTATCTATTTATCTATTGTCTTATCTTTTATCTTAATTCTTTTCGATATTTTACTGCAATAAAAAAGCCCGACCCTTTTTCAAGGACCGGGCTCTGCTTAAGTTGGCGGCGACCTACTCTCCCACATTACTGCAGTACCATCGGCGTGGTAGGGCTTAACTTCTCTGTTCGGAATGGGAAGAGGTGGAGCCCCTACGCTAAAACCACCTAAATATTTTAGATTCATAGACTAAACATTAGATATTAGAGCTTAGACATATTTGTCTATCATCTTTTATCTATCATCTATTGTCTAACTTATCAATATTTTAAACATATTGGAAAAACAGAACACTTGGCAATAAATACGCTTTAAAGACCTGCGAATAAAGCTACGGGCAATTAGTACCGCTCGGCTTTGACATTACTGCCTTTACACCTGCGGCCTATCAACGTGGTAGTCTCCCAC
>DATERL010000213.1:0-15143 GCA_035271585.1 Prolixibacteraceae bacterium | reverse complement strand
AATTATAACAGATTTAGAGCTTATTAAATATCTACCGAAAAGCCTTGCTTAAAAAAAGCAAGGCTTTTCTTTTGATTTTAAATAATATCTTTTTCCCTTTGGTGAAAATTAGACCCTAAATGAATACTATATTTTTCCTTGCATTATTTTTTGCCTTAAACGTGAGTTATTATGTACCACAACCCCATTATGTACCTGTTTTTACTCAAAAAGGCGACATCTCAATTAATACTGGCTTAATTCACAAACAATTGGGTTATGCATTTACCGACTACCTTGGAGTTTATGCTACAAAATACAGGCAAAATCAAGGCGACATTTTCTATTCTGAAGTCGATGGTGGCAGTTATAGACAAATTGAAGCAAGTTGGCAATCGGTTGGACTAATTCCTTTCCATAAAACAAGTAAAAATACTTTTCTTTCAATACCCATAGCATACGGCTGGGGTAAAATAGCTGGTAATTATAGTTATTCAAGTGAAAACAGTTATACTTCATCATTTAAAAATGATAGTAGAATTTTAAATATTCAACCCACTTTTTCATTCAAAGCAAATAAGTATCTCGATTTTAGTGTTTTTTCTCGTTTCAGCCTATATCACACAAAAGTTTTAGAAACGACATGCAGAAATAAAGAAGTTGTCCATAATGAATTTGATAAATTCATCATGGACAGCGATAAATTTAACGATTTTTATATCGATAATGGTGTACAATTTCGTTTTGGAATAAAAAACCTAAAATTATACACTCAAGTATCTTCGTTGTTTTTTGTAAAATCAAAACACTCACTAAATCAAGCACTATCATTTCGATCGGGACTAACATTGAACATGAATACTCACAATACCTATCGAAATATTAAACTAAAAATCAACAATACCCAGCAAAAAATCAAAACAAAAAAGGCTAATAAAGAAAACACTGAACCGTTTTCATGATTGAGTTTTTTGAAAACGGCCAAAGCCAAAATTCATTCTTCAATTTTACACCAAAGTATTTCTATATTCGGAAGGAGTTTGCCCTGTGTATTTTTTGAAAGCATTATTAAATGACCCCTTTGAATTAAACCCCGATTCGAACATGATTTCGAAAATTGCTTTTTCCTTATAAATTGTAAGCTGTTCTATCGCATGTTTAATGCGCAGTTCATTTATGAAATCCTTAAAATTTCTATTTTCAATGGTGTTTATGGCCTGAGATATGCTCCGTTCCTTCTCGTTAAGTTCTTTTGAAACTTGTTGTAAACTAAGGTTGGCATCAAGGTATAGGGGATTTTGTTCAAGCAGATTTTTTAAGCGCAAAATGATATTATTTAATTCCAATTCGGAAAGTTGAGCTTGTTTTTTTATCATTATTGAGCTGAATGATTTTGGCGCTATTGTGTCGTAAAAAATAATGAAAAAGAACAGAAAAAAATACATGATCGAAATGATGTTCATTTTATTGGCAAGACTAACATTAACAGACCAAGTAAAATAGGTAACAACAGCCCCTAAACACGCAAGGGCATATCCATAAACGATAAAACGCAACCATTTTATGTTAACGTTCAAATTAGGAACAACTTCGTTCTGCTTTCTGCTTTTCTCCACCTTTAATAACATCGATATCAGCATCACATTATAGATAACATATTGAAATCTAACTACTTTGTCAATAATAAAAATTGTATAATATTCAATTGATCCAAACGAAAACAAGCCAGTTAAACTGCCGTCTATACTTCGGATGATAGTAATAACTATAAAAAGCGCCATTATTACTCCAAAAGGAAGAAGGTGTAGCCTATTTTTTCTTCCTATTTTAAATTGGGATGAAAAGCAAGATCGTATATAAAAATAAAAAAAGGGCACCCAAAGTAATGTAACCGGTTTCGCAAAAAATGCAATTAAGGGAATTTTACCCACCATACTTGCACCACCCCAAATGGATATACTATCTATACCATTAGTCACCACCTCAATAATGGCATACAATGCCAGGTAAAAACTTCTTTTGTCGTTTCGGCTTCTTTGAAACAATAAAAGCATTAGCACCAGCATGGTGTACATTATAAGCAGATGAAGTGTTTTATCCATAACAATAAAAAAATATGATGGCAAAAATACTCATTAAACAACAGCATAACGATTGGTAAATATAAAAAATAGACACATAAATAAGCTTGAGCACCAACTTGCTGTTGCTTGTCTAATTTTAGAAAAAAATAGATATAATTATTATCTGACCATAAAATCAATAGTTTTTGCTTTGGTAAAGATACTGATTACGAAAAAAAAAACTAAAACACGACCTGCAGAAAGTCAGATTGAATTCCCGTTCAATTCGTTATTTTTGATAAAATCAAATTTAAAAAACATGTACGGAAAAATGAAAAACGACCTGAATATAAAACTTCAGGAACTTAAAGCCCAAGGCTTATATAAAACCGAACGAATAATAACCAGCCCTCAGGGCGCCAAAATACAGGTAAACAATGAGCAAGAAGTGTTAAACTTTTGTGCTAATAATTATTTAGGATTAGCCAACCATCCCGATGTGGTTAAAGCAGCACAAGATGCACTCCACAAATGGGGTTTTGGCCTTTCGAGCGTTCGGTTTATTTGTGGTACACAAGCAATACATAAGCAACTGGAACAAAAAGTTTCGGAATTTTTAGGTACCGACGACACCATTCTTTATTGTGCTGCTTTTGATGCCAACGGCGGATTATTTGAACCCCTGCTCGATAACGACAGTGCCATTATATCGGACGAATTGAACCATGCCTCAATTATTGATGGCGTTAGGCTATGCAAAGCCCAGCGATACAGATACAAGCACTCCAACATGAATGAGCTAAAGAAATGCCTTATTGAAGCCCAAACAGCTACCTACCGGCTTATTGTTACCGACGGTGTTTTTTCAATGGATGGCGATATTGCCAAACTAAACGAAATTTGTGACTTAGCCGAAAAGTACGATGCCCTGGTTATGGTTGACGACAGCCATGCAACTGGTTACATTGGAAAAACAGGTCGGGGCACCCACGAACATTGTAATGTTATAGAGCGAGTGGATATTATCACTTCAACTTTTGGGAAAGCCCTTGGAGGCGGCAACGGCGGTTTTACCTCGGGACGTAAAGAAATTATCGAAATGTTGCGACAACGCTCACGCCCCTATCTTTTCTCCAACACCCTTTCGCCAGCAATTGTGGGCGCCAGTTTAAAGGTAATTGAAATGCTCTCCAAATCGACCGACTGGCGTGAACGCACCATGCAAAACGCTTTACACTTCAGAGAAAAAATGGAAGCTGCCGGCTTCGACATTGTAAAGGGAAATACAGCCATTGTTCCGGTAATGATATACGATGCCCCGCTGGCCGTAAAATTTGCCGACTTGTTGCTAAAAGAAGGCATTTACGTTATTGGCTTTGTTTACCCGGTTGTTCCAAGCGGAAAAGCCCGTATCAGGGTTCAGTTATCGGCAGCACATTCAAACAACGATATCGACATGGCCATTTCAGCATTCATAAAAACAGGTAAGGCTTTGAAAATCATTTAGAATGGGTATTGAGTACAGAGTATTGAGTACAGAGTATTGAGTACAGAGTATTGGGTAATAAGTATTCAGAATTGGACATTCATTGACTTGAACACTTGAAAACAGCATTAACACAAACACCACAAACACCACATACACAATAACTTACAAGCAAGTAGAATAAACAAACAAAAACATCATCTATTATTTGAACATTTGAGTAATTTTTTCGAAGTTTACAGCTCAAAATTTAAAGGTTTGTAGATGGAAACAAGAATGCTTACTGTGTCGGAAAAAAAGCTTTACAAAGTTTTAAGAAACGTGGGAATCAAGCCTAACTACATTAAAAAGGCTGAAACACTCGACGATTTATTTTTAGACGATTATGATACAAAATTATTGGTTCATTATTTTGAAAACGAATTCGATGTAAATTTGAAAAACAAAGAAATCGAAAAATTAACCAACCTTAAAGCTTTTCGAAATTTCATTAACAAGGATAAAAGCAATTAGTGATTTGATATTATTCTTTAAAAAAAAACACAAAATCAAATGCCCTGTTCAATTTATTTTTAATAGGGCATTTTTTATTACCAGTTTTCATACATTTTTTTTTAACTTGTACACTTATTAAAATAATGGCTTATGAATACCATGTTTTTTAGAAGGATCCTATTGACAGGTTCGTTAATCGTATTTTTGGGAATATATGCTATTGCCCAGGTTTCGGCATTACAAACCCAACTCGAAAACCTTAAGGAAGTTGTAAGTGTAAAGAAAATTGATAACCATACGTTTTTCAACGAAACGTTCGAAATTATGGTTGAGCAGTTACTTGACCACAAAAACCCCGCAGCGGGTAAATTTTCGCAACGAGTTTTTCTATCCGACTTCAACAAGTACAGCCCTGTTGTATTTGTTACCGAAGGATACAGTGCTGATTACGCTTCGCACAGCACTTACATTAACGAGTTAAGCGAAATATTACAAGCGAACCAATTGGTGGTTGAACACCGTTATTTTGGACAATCGATACCTAATGATAAAAACTGGGAATATTTAACCATTGAAAATGCCAGCTCGGACTTATACCAGATTGAACAAATTTTCAAAAAAGTATATAACAATAAGAACAAATGGATTGCCACCGGGATAAGCAAAGGAGGACAAGCCACCATTGCTTTTAAGGCCTTTTATCCCAACGCAGTCGATATTTGGATTCCCTATGTTGGTCCTGTTAATTTTGCGGTTGAAGACAAGCGCATGCAAGAGCACATTAGTAAAGTTGGAACGGCCGCTTGTCGCAACAAGGTTGAGCAATTTCAGTTATCGGTATTGAAAAGTAGAGATGCCATTCAGCCTTTATTCGACAGCCTTATCACTGCCAATAAATATACTTTCCATATCAATAACCAAGCAGTACTTGATTATTGCGTTTTGGAATATTCGTTTGCTTTTTGGCAATGGGGCACCGATTGCAACAGTATTCCTGCTGATAGTGTTGGTGCACGTGAGCTATTCAACCACCTCGTTAAAATAAGTGATCCCGATTATTTCGATATTGAGAAGACTGCTAGTATTAAAGCTTTTTTTATACAGGCGGCCAAAGAATTTGGTTATTATAGCTACAACACCAAGCCTTTTCAAACTTATCTCACCATTCCCTCGTCAAAAGGATATATCAACGAAGTATTTTTAGCCGATGAGCCTCCATTCAAATTCAATAAGAAAACCTCAAAGCTTATTGCAAAAACAATCCAAAAAGATGGCGAGAATTTGTTTCTTATTTATGGCGAATACGACCCCTGGACTGCTGGCGGAATAATACCTGGCAAAAAATGCAAGGCTGTTCGGTTTGTAGCACCTAATGATTCGCACCGCACAAGGATTAAAACAATGAGTTACGCGCAACGTGCCGAACTCTACATGTTGCTAGAACCCCTGCTTGAAAGTGAAATTAAAAGGAATTAAAATTTAGGAACGCAAATCTTCGATTTCGCTAATTTCCATTGGTTTTTTACGACCAAGTAACCTTGAGCCTTTGCGGGTTATGAGGTAATCTTGCTCAATACGTATGCCTCCAAAATTCATGTAGGGGCGTATTGCGTTATAATTGATAAAGCTGTCGAAACGTTTTTCGGCTTTCCACATTTTAATTAATTCGGGAATAAAATAAATACCAGGTTCAACCGTAAGAACATGTCCAGTTTTAAGTTCTTTGGCCAATCGTAACGATTTTAATCCAAACAATGTGCTTTTCGATTCGCCCGAATTATAACCAACATTCAACTCACCAAGGTCTTCCATATCGTGAACATCGAGCCCCATCATGTGCCCAAGTCCAGTGGGAAAAAACAAAGCATGAGCGCCAAGAGCTATGGCTTCTTCGGTGTTTCCTTTGGTAATACCTAAACTTTTCAATCCATCGAAAATGATGCGAGCAGCTTCGAAATGAACATCGCGGAACGGAATGCCTGCTTTCAACATTTTCACAGCGCCATAATGGGCATTGAGTACCATTTGATAAATCTCGGCTTGTTTTCGTGAGAACTTCGGAGATACGGGAAATGTACTGGTTAAATCACCGGCGTAACAGTTAGGTGTTTCAGCACCACAATCGAGTAAGAACAACTGCCCCTTTTTAAGTGTATTTCCGTGATAATGATTGTGCAACACCTCGCCCCTTACCGTTGCAATAACCGGAAACGCCAAGTAACCTTCGTGCTCAAGTGCTATTTGAGTTACTTTGGCAGCAATGTGCGATTCTTTTATACCCGGCCGGGCCATTTGAATGGCGGCAACGTGCATATCAACCGACCAGTTCACGGCCATATCTATTTCGGCAATTTCTTCTTCACATTTTATTTCTCGTTGTGCTATAACTGCTTTCACCAATGCTTCCGACGATTTCACATTGAATTGATCAGGCCTAATATTAAGCAAGCGCAATAATTTGATTTTATTTTCGGGACGGAATGGAGGCAAAAATTCAATATTTCGACCTGCCGCATTGGCTTCTTTTAAAATAGCAAACAGTTTCACTGTGGGTAAAACCTCAAAAACACCAACTTTTTCGGCCTCTTCGGCAATGGTTGGTTTCTGTCCCATCCATACAATTTCGTCAAGAGTAAGTTCGTCGCCAAAAATAATCTCTTGTCCGTTATCAATATCAATTATTGCAGATACAGACGGACGGTCGATTCCAAAAAAATAAAGGAACGAACTGTGTTGTCGAAAAGGATATGGATTATCAGGATAATTCATAGGAGACTCTTCGTTTCCCAAAAATAGAATGATTCCCTTTTTAATGGTTTCTTTTAAAATTGTCCTGCGCTGGATATAAAGTTGTCGGTTCAACATCTGATTTTCTTTTGTTTAAACCTCAAAAATAAGCTATTTTAGTTACACTCATCGTACTCCAAAAAGGAAAATTTATTCAAAAACAGCTATTATTCTATGATTCAATCCATTATTTCGAGTTGTCGATACAATTAAATTGAATAAACTTGATAATTTTGTTTTATTTATAAAAAGAAACAATATTTGTTTCACTCAAAAAATAAATACACACAGATATGGCCAAAATATTGGTGATTGACGACGAAAGAGCAATCAGAAATACACTAAAAGATATACTGGAATACGAGAAATACCAGGTTGAACTGGCCGAAAACGCAGTAAGTGCATTAAAAGCGGTAAAGAATAACGAATTTGATATCATTTTATGCGATATTAAAATGCCCGAAACGGATGGTCTTGAATTGCTTCCCGAATTAATTGATTTACAACCCGATACTCCCGTTGTTATGATTTCGGGGCACGGTAACATCGACACCGCTGTTGAAGCCATTAAAAAAGGTGCTTACGATTTTATCGAAAAACCACTCGATCTCAACCGTTTGTTGATCACAATTCGTAATGCCATGGATAAATCGACCTTGGTGAACGAAACCAAAACACTGCGAAAAAAAGTAAGTCAAAAATACCAGATAATCGGAAAATCGAAAGCCATTATCAACATACTTGAAATGACCGACAAGGTAGCTCCTACCGATGCCAAAGTGTTAATAACCGGTGCAAATGGCTCAGGTAAAGAACTAATAGCCCGCAGGTTGCACGATTTAAGCATGCGTTCGGACGGTCCATTTATTGAAGTAAATTGTGCCGCTATTCCTTCGGAACTAATCGAAAGTGAATTATTTGGACACGAAAAAGGTGCTTTTACTTCGGCAATAAAACAACGAAAAGGAAAATTTGAACAAGCCGAAGGGGGTACTATTTTTCTCGACGAAATTGGAGACATGAGTTTATCAGCCCAAGCCAAAGTGCTAAGGGCTTTACAAGAAAATATCATTACCCGTGTTGGTGGCGATAAAGCCATTAAAGTTAATGTTCGGGTTGTGGCTGCAACCAACAAAGATTTACATAAAGAAATTGAAGATGGACGTTTTAGAGAAGATCTTTATCACCGTATCAGCGTGATTTTGATCAGGGTACCTTCGTTAAACGAACGGCTTGACGACATTCCAATTTTGGGTGATTATTTTGTTGAACAGATATGTAACGAATATGGCATTTCGATTAAAAAACTTAACGATGGCGCCATAGCTGAACTCAAAAATATTACTTGGACAGGTAACATCAGAGAGTTTCGTAACGTAATTGAACGTTTAATCATTTTGTGTGGCGAAGAGATAAAAGCCGAAGATGTCACTATTTTTGCCGCTTCAAATAAATAGAATTAAATATTGAAATATAAAATTTAGACTTGTGAAAAAAAATTTAATTGCCATATTATCATTGGTTGCCATTATGGCAATTGCTATTGTTCTTCTTTTTAAACCCGTTTTACAAAGCCCAAATGGATACCTGTTTACGCAAAGTGGCGATGCTGTAAAAAGCTACTATAATTTTTCGTATTATCTAAAATACGACTCAGGCATGATCTTCGACGGCAACAACTACCCCTATGGCGATCACCTTCAATATATTAACTCTCACCCTTTTCATCAAGGAGTTTTCAATATTTTGAAAAAAGTATTTCCGGTATCTAATTACGGAGTTGCCTTCTTGAATTTGTCAATGATTTTCTCTCTTCTTATTGGCGTAATATTCATATTTTTAATATTAAGGCATTACAAACTACCCATTTGGTATTCAATAATTATTTCGCTGATTATTTTATTCCTTTCCCCTCAGCTCGGCCGCATCCAAGGCCATTTTGAAATGGTTTACCTTTTCTTCATCCCCATGTTTTGGTACCTACTCATTGTATTTCGAAAAGGAAAAAAACCTTGGCTTTGGGGAATATTGCTAGTGTTATCGGGCTTAATTGGAGGTTTTACTAGTGCTTATTATGCTGCTTTTTATTCCATCTTCTTATTGTCGGTTTTATTATCGGACATTATAAAAAATCGGGGGAATTTAAAACAATACATCAAACCCGGTATTTCACTTTTAATAATGGCCATAATACCCCTTATTGTTGTCAAAGGATTGGTTTCAATTACAGACACAGCAGGTATAAGGCCAACTAATCCATGGGGATTCTTTATTTTTAATTCTAACATAAAGAGTATATTCTTACCCAATGCTCTCGAATTTCGAAATATTATACAAAGTTGGTTCAATCTCAGTTATGAATGGGAAGGACGAGCCTATGTGGGTTTACCTCCTACTTTGCTAGCTTTGTCGATGGTTTATGCGTTTTTTCATCAACTGATCACCAAAAAGAAAAACATCAGCCTGTACATCGACCAAGATATGAACACTTACCTGTTGGGCGCATTTTTTGTACTACTTTTCTCCATGTGTATTCCATTTAAAATTTTCAACCTAAAACTCGATTTCTTGCTCAATATTATTCCACAACTAAGACAATTTAGATGTCTTGGACGTTTTTCGTGGATTTTTTATTATGTTTTCACCATTTACACTGCCATATTTTTCTACAACCTTTACCTTAAACTAAAGGCAAAAGGATTTGCAAAATTTCCGGTTTTATTTCTCTCTTTTGTGATTTTATTTTGGGGAATCGATGCTGCGGCAAATGCCAAAAGCAGTTTACGAAATTTCATAGTCACCAATAATATATTGGAGTCCAACCATGAACCCTACCTTCAAATTTTAAGCGATGCCAACATTCAACCCAACAACTACCAAGCAATTTTCTTTCTTCCATTTGCCAATACCTCGGGCGACAAATTATTCTTTTCACGAGGGTTAGAACAGGCTTTTCCTGCTGCTATGAGCTGGTCATACCACACAGGGCTTCCTATGGTTCAAAGTTTTGAACCCCGGCTACCGTTCAGCGATGCTTTAACCTGTATACAAATGCTGGCCGACAGCACCATCAGAAAAACCCGGATTAACGACATGAACGAAAAGCCACTTTTGTTAATTTATACCAATGAAGAGTTGATTGGCAATGAAATATGGCTTAAAAATAATTCCAAAAAACTTTGGAGTAATGATGAAATTACCCTGGCTAGTGTAAATTTAAATATCTTTCAGTCGAGCCACGAAAACTGGCGAAAATATGCAACAAAGCTAAAAACTCAGCTATCGGGCAACGATTCAATTAAGGCCAACGTTCCACTTTCAAAAATTTATTACAAGGGATTTGACCGTTTCAATTCGAAAAATGTTTTTGGTGGAACAGGATCTATTTTTGAAAAAAAGAAAGCAGTAGTTTTATTTAATGAAGATTTCTCGAAAAAAGGGATGAACGGAAATTTCGAACTATCATTTTGGATGTATGTTGATAGCCGAATGCACAATATGCCATTGCCTACACTTCATGTTTTCGACCAAGAAGGTGTCGAAACGGAGTCAATAATATTTAATAATCGCGAAATACATAACGTATATGGCAACTGGGTTCGCGTTATGCAAACCTTTACCATTAAGGCCAAGCAAACTTATTTACTGGAAGTTACCGGTCCTTTTGTTACCATTGATGAGTTATTGATTAAACCCAAAAACAGCAACGTTTATGTTCTAAAAGAAAATGGTTTGGAGCTAATAAACAACTTTGTTCTTGAATAATCAATCGAAAAAAACGACTTACGCAAAATGAATATTTTCAATCACTTTTTGATTGACACTTTGGTTTAAGGCATCAATTATTTTCGAACGCATCATAAATAGCTCGTGCCTGATAACTGGTGAATCGATGTGCACAACCAGTGTTTTATTGCGAATATAAATTTCTGAAGTTGCCCGCCCGATACCGGGTCCCAATATTTCGGACCAGCTTTCGATTATACGCGTTTGGTTTAGTTTGTGCTCGAAAGCCGAGTCTTTGATAACGCTTTTTAATACATCGCTAATTTTCTGTGTCTCTTTTCTTCTCATGGTCAGCTATTTTTCCCTCTTCGATTCTGAAAATCCTATAAATAGAATTCATTTTACATAAAATTGAATCGAGATGATCCCTGTTGGAATCAGTAACGAAAATTTGTCCAAATTTATCGTTCGATACCAATTCGATTATTTTACTTACCCTTTTGGCATCAAGTTTATCAAAAATATCGTCGAGCAGCAAAACTGGCTTAATACCACTGGTATTTTTAAGATATTCGAACTGGGCAAATTTTAACGCAATTAAATAAGTTTTGTTTTGCCCTTGCGAACCCAGTTTTTTCATGGGGAAATCACCCAAATTAAGCTGCAAATCGTCTTTATGAATCCCCACATTGGTATAGTTCGAAATTTTGTCTTTCAAGCGGCAATCAATTAATTGCTTGCGATAATCGCCTTCGTTTAAAGTAGATTGATAAGTAAGTAAAACCTCCTCTTTACCGCCCGAAATGTATTCGTAAAAATATTGAAATACAGGAATTATCTCTTGTACAAAGCGGGTACGTTTTTCAAAAATTATATTTCCTTGTTCAATAAGTTGCTCGTCATAAATTGACAATGTTTCGGGGTCAAATTGTTGATGTTCCGAAAATTGCTTTAACAAATTATTTCGCTGCAAAACAACACGATTATAACGCAACAGGGCATTGAGATATTCGCGATCGAACTGCGAAATAACGCCATCCATAAATTTGCGGCGTTCGTCGCTGCCACCCAAAATAAGCGATTGGTCCGAAGGTGAAATCATTACCAATGGAAAGATACCAATGTGTTCGCTCAGCCGCTTATAAGTTTTTTTATTACGTTTGAATTGTTTTTTTCCGTTAAGCACAAAACCCACCGAAATATTTTCATCCTGTTCATGGCGCTTGTATTTACCTTGAATCATAAACATTTCCTGATCGTGCCGCACATTTTGACTATCGATTGAATTAAAAAAGCTCTTGGTAAACGACAAATAATATATGGCATCCAGTAAGTTGGTTTTACCGGCTCCATTGTCGCCCAAAAAGCAGTTGAGTTTTGGAGTAAACTCAACATCAGCTTGTTCAATATTTTTATAATCAAGTAACGATAAGGAATTTAGATACATGCTTTTACTTTTTACGGAATGGTAAAGATAAATTGATTTGGCATGAATATACTCTTATAAAGCAGAGAAATGACTTACTTTTTATAAACCATTGATTATGAATTGGTGATTTGAATGGGAAAAGAACTTAAGAAAAGTAGTTGGCGATATCCTTTACTTCTAAAAAGAAGCTATTTTCGCATAAAAAAACAATGAAACAATTGCGCGATCATCTTATTTCACAACCTTCGCAAATTAATCTTAGTAAACAAATTGAATTCTTGTTTCAACAACAAATTCAAACATGGCCTTTGTTGAAAAATAATGTTGAAGCTTTACAAAATATCGAAAGGCGCAAAATTGCTTTCAAAGATTTTAGTTTCGAAATACAACACAATCCTGCTCGCATTCACAGCACCATTGCCGATACCAGAAAAACTGTTATCGAAAAACGCCCCTGCTTTTTGTGTGTCGAAAACTTACCGTCGGAACAAAAGGGAATTTTACTGCTCAAACGCTATTTACTTTTGGCCAATCCCTACCCCATTTTTCAACGCCACCTTACCATTTCCGACATCAGCCACAGCATACAAAATATAAACGGACGAATAGGCGATTTGCTCAGCATTTCGCAACAGCTCGAGAATTACACCGTTTTTTACAACGGGCCAGCCAGTGGCGCTTCGGCACCCGATCATTTTCATTTTCAGGCTTGCCCTTTTGGTGCCATGCCCATCGATAATGAAATAGATTTACTGTTGACCAAACAAAGCAAACAAATTGATGAACAAAACAATATAAAAATATCATCGATCGAAAATTACCTACGAACGGTTTATGTACTTGAATCTTCCGATGCCACAACATTAGAGAATTATTTAACAAAACTGCTTAAAGCCCTACCTTTCGATACCGAGTCGAACGAACCCATGATTAACCTGATGTGCAACTATCAAAATGGGAAACACCGTATGCTGTTGTTCCCACGTATAGCACAGCGCCCCTCGTTTTATTTCAAAACTGGCGACGAACAAATTGTGGTGAGCGTGGCCAGTGTTGAGTTGGGCGGTATTATTGTTGCCCCAATAAAAAAAGATTTTGAAAGAATTACAAGCGATAATTTGATACAAATTTTTGATGAAGTATGCCTGAATAACAGATTGTTAGATTATTAGATATTAGTATTGAGACAAAATGTAAAGCTTTAATATTCAATTATTTTAACAAACATTCAAGTATTTAGCAAGGTGTTATTCATTAGGTATTTATAAACAATAGATTGTTAGTCCCGATCCGTCAGCTGACGGATTGGGATTAGATATTAATATTGAGACAAAATATAGAACGCTAGTATTCAATTACTTAACGAGACATCTGAGTGATTCGTAAGGTGCTGTACGTTAATTTCTTATAAAAATATAACGAACTATTGTCATTAGATATGATAATATTAATTCCTTTCTGTTAATTTTGAGAAAAAACAACAATATGCAAGCTACCGATTTAAAGAAAACAGAACATAACAACTTCTTTTTAATTGCCGGCCCTTGTGTTATCGAAGGCGAAGAAATGGCTTTCGAAATTGCCAAAAGGCTGATTACCATTACCCAAAAGCTCGAAATACCTTTCATTTTCAAGGGGTCGTATCGCAAGGCCAACCGCTCGCGTAAAGACTCGTTTACTGGCATAGGCGACGAAAAAGCATTGAAAATACTGAAAAGCATTAGCGACAATTTTGGCGTTCCGGTAACTACCGATGTGCACAGTATCGCCGAAGCGCAACTGGCTGCCAACTATGTCGATATACTACAAATACCCGCATTCCTTTGCCGCCAAACCGACCTGCTTGAAGCGGCAGCAAAAACCGGCAAAATAGTAAACATCAAAAAAGGACAGTTTTTAGCGCCCGATTCAATGAAACACGCGGTTGAAAAAATAAGAGAGAACGGAAACGACAACGTGATGATAACCGAACGCGGCACTACTTTTGGCTACACCGATTTGGTAGTTGATTACCGCGGAATACCAATTATGCAGCAAAACAACTGCCCGGTGGTGCTCGATATTACTCACTCGTTGCAGCAGCCCAACCAGGCAAGCGGAATTACTGGCGGACAACCCGAAATGATTGAAACCATTGCCCGTGCTGGAATAGCGGTTGGTGTTGATGGCATTTTCCTTGAGACTCACCCCGACCCCTCCATTGCAAAATCGGACGGAGCCAACATGCTTAGGCTCGATTTGGTAGAAGATTTATTGACCAGATTGGTGAAAATAAGAAAAGCCATTATCAGTTTTTAAGCACAAAACCCAATAACCTTTAAAAGGCCAGCGCGATAATTTATTTATCGATTGCATTCGTCAGTTAATGAAGATGATTTTTTCTAATTTTTTATCTCACTGAGATTTTTAGTACAAAATATCGTTTCCAAATCCTATCTGCATTTTAAATAGTGGCTAAATCCCTATGGAAAAACAGAATAAAATGGGTTTTATTTAATTCTATATGGCATTTTTTTACTCGCATGCCTCATTAATCTATCTACTAAGTATTCAGGACTGCTGCCGATAGTTCCAGAAAATGTATGGTCATAATTCCAAATCAATTTTTTATGGGCGCAATCTTTAATGCTAAGTGTTACTGCAACTTCATTTGTTGGCCCCCAAACATCAAATAACACTCCAAATACAATCGCTTCGTCTTGAGACATTGGTTTGGATAATGAATAATAAGAACCTAAAATTCCGTCCACACCAAGTATATCACATATTTCTTCAGGAGTTGAAATGGTTTCGGGATAACCAACATCTTTAAGTTTGGCAATTGTTATTTCTAGATCTTGAATTTCGGGGGTGATTTTGCCTTGCATTTTTCTTTTTAAAATCCAAGAGTACATTTCTTTATGAAAATTTTTGGATTCGACTTTTTGTTGTTCAATTATAGCACTTGCTTTAACATTTCTATTTGCAGCTATAGAAACGATTGGTGGCAAAATTGCAATAATTGATTGATTACTAGCAATATCTTTTGCATCCGAACTGTAATATATTTTAGCACAAGAGGAAAAAAGAATTCCAATAACTAAGACTAACGGGAGGATCTTAAATAATTTCATTTCTTTGTATTTGGGTTAATTCTTAAAATATCTATTCTATTTTTTAATAATGCTGAGATTATAAT